>CAZZNG010000169.1:0-11962 GCA_964655505.1 uncultured Litorilinea sp.
CGCGCGGTCACGCAGCGTCACTTTGGTGGGCTGTTCTTGATCACGCGAGTCAGGCGGAACCGCGCGGGAGCGTGGCTGACATCGATGCAGAGGTGCTTGCTGCAGCCTTCGACTATGACGAGGACGATGTGCAGATCATCGACGTCAACACCAGCCACGTCTAGTCAATCTGATAACTCAATCTGATAATAGTTAATCTGACAACTACCTCCGCAGAAGGCGACAAGCCCCTCATTCGGGCGAAGCCGCCGGGACAACGGTTAGAAACAGCAACAGGGCCGGGGAAGCACATTCCCGGCCCTGTTGTGTATAATGAGCCAATCACATGGCTTGTTATTGCTAGATCGAGATAACTGGATCGAGACAGACTCGATTGGGACAGAAAGAGGATGCCGCACGTGCTTTACTTTGCCATTGGAAGCGCCATCGGGGCGGCAGCCAGCGCGGCCTATAATTACCTTTTTGCTCCGGCCCCTGAAACGACCTTCGACGCCACCTATCAGTCACGCTGGGATTGGGCGCGGGCGATTGGGGATGCCGCCGCGGACGAGCGCGAGCGCGAACTGCGCGCACAACTGGCCGCCGCGCGCCAACCACAGCCACCCGCCTTGCCCGGACCGGGCGAACCCACCACCCCCTAAGCCCCGGCGCTCGGATGGCGGCTACTCAAGCGGCTGGCAAGCCGGGCAAAAGTGGGTTGAGCGTTGGGCGATGACAATGCGCTCGATGGGCGTGGCACAAGTGGGGCACGGCTGTCCTGTGCGGCGGAAGACAGCGTGCTCTTCTTGATAGTTGCCCTGTGTGCCATCCGGGCGCACATAGTTTTGCAGACTGCTGCCGCCCAATGTGCTGCCCCGGCGTTCAATGCCCGCGGCCAACACCTCTTGGATCGCATCGCGCAGCCGTCCGATCTCATCCGACGTTAGGTCGCCCCCGGCGCGCTGCGGATGGATGGCGGCGCGGAAAAGCGCTTCATCCGCGTAGATGTTCCCCACCCCTGCCACAATCGACTGGTCGAGCAGCAAGCCCTTGATGGCCGCGCTGCGTCCCGCCAGCCGTTTGCCAAAGACCTCCGGCGTAAATCCCTCGCCCAGCGGCTCCGGCCCCAGCTTGTATAACACCTCCTGCGGATCGCCCACCACCCACATGCGCCCGAATTTGCGCGGGTCGTTGTAGTGCAGCACGCGCCCGTCGTCAAGCGTGATCAGCACATGGGTATGGGGGTCCACTGGCTCATCGGCGTTTTTCACCAGCAATTTTCCGGTCATACGCAGATGGACGATCAAGGTGGAGCCGTCCGAAAGGCCGAGCAGCATATACTTGCCGCGACGGCCAAAGCGCGTAAAGCGCAGACCGGCGATGCGGTCTGCAAATTGTTCGGCGCTGGGCGCGGCAATGATGCGTGCCCAATGCACACGGGCCGCTTGGATGGTGCGGCCCGTGAGTTGCGGCGCTAATTCGCGCACATAAGTTTCAACTTCAGGTAGTTCCGGCATCTGTGTACTCTAGTCAAATGGCTCTAGCCAACGCTAACGGCGGCGGCTGCGCCACCAGAGCGAAGCCAACATCAACGTAATCAACGCACTGGCGGCTTGGGCAATCGCCAGCACAGGCTGCACAGCGGTTGCCCCTGTTGTCTCTGCGGTGGTTTCCGCCGGTTGATCCACTGCCGCCTGCGCTGCAGCAGGTTCGGTCCCCGTCTCCGTCTCCGTGGCTGTAGCTGTGGCCGTTGGCTGCGGGCTGGGGCGCACCAGCGCCACCTCTGCAGGCGTTGTGGCTGTTGCAGAGGCGTCTGTCGCCGCGTTTGTCACAGCATCTGTCACTATATCTGTCACTGTGGCAGCCGGTTCCGGCGCTGTGTCCACTTCAGCCTCGTCTGTACTGACCTCGCCTGTACTGACCTCGCCTGTACTGACCGTGCTGACCTCAGCGGCTGCCATTGGCGCGGCCGGTTCCGGCGGCGCGACGGTGTCAGAGTAGATTTCCGTATCCGTAACAGCACTTTGGGTTGATGGTGTCTCGGTGGGAAGCGGGGTGGGCAGTGGCTCATATGCCTCTGGCGGGAACATGCGGGCGTTGGGGGCCATGCCTGGTATGGTCTCCAGGTCACCGCTGCCCATATCGCCGCCTGCGCCGCCTATGCCGCCGGACGCATTGGGATCGACTGGTATCCCTTCCGGCCCGCCAGGAATGAGGATGCCAGGCGGGACATCCTCCATCCGCGGCATACCGGACGCGGTCATGGCTGCTTGGGCCTGGGGCGCTTCGCTGGCAGGCGCAGCTTCCTGCGCCTCTGCCCCCTGCACTTCTGTGCCTTGCACCTCTGCGATGGCTGCGTCAGCTTGATCCGCGGCAGCTTGCTCTGTCACGGGCTGCTCTATTACAGGCTGCTCGGTTACAGGTTGCTCGGTCGCAGGCTGTTCGCTGTCCGCTTCGGCGGCGACACTTGCAGCCGTGTTTGCCTCTGTGGCGCTTGCCTCTGGAGCGGGGGGCTGCTCAACAGGCTCCTGCGCGGCTTCGTCGTTCGCTGTGTCGCTTGCTGTGCGCGCGTCCGCCGCAGCAGGCGCTTGAGCCGGGGCTGCATCCTCAACGCTCTCTGTAACGCTCTCTTCGACGCTCTCTTCGACGCTCTCTGTGGGGCCGGTCTGGGCGGGCGCGGTCGGTGCAACCGCCACCGATTCGGCTGCGCTTTCGGACGCGGCTGGGGCAGAGGCGATCTGCACCTCGCGCGCGGCTGTGCCCAGATAGGCGCTGCCGCCAAAGAGCGCCAGCATCAGCACCAGGCTGACCGCGGCCGCGTTGCGCAGCGCCACGTTGCCCGCTTGCCAAAAGTCACGCCACCCTGCCAGGAACTCTTCCCACCATCCGGCTTCGGGCGCGCCCGTGTCGCGCTCGGTGGTGCGCGCAGCAGGACGTGACACAGGTGCAGCCTGCTGCGGCGGGCGTGCCGCCACGGTGTTGCCACCGGCTTGCAGATGCTCCGGCGACAGCACAAAGCTGCGCGGGAGTGACAACTCCGGCAACGTGCTCAACAAGGCGACTGTTTGGCGCAGCGATTCCAGCCGCCAAGCGACGTCATTGTCGCTGGCGACGGCGCGTTCAATCAGTTGTCGCTCTTGGTCGCTGACCGCATCATCCAGATAAGCTGACAGCAGCTCATCGGTGATGTGGCGATACTTAGATGATGTCATGATTTCGTCAGGCTGCTCGTTCACAGGTGCTTGCCAGGCACAGAAATGGCACAAATAATCTATACAATAATCTATTGATTAGGACGCAGGCTGGATGGCAATAGTTCCGGTTGTTGGAGTAAAAAGTCGCGTAGCTTGCTGCGTGCTCGGCTAATGCGTGATTTCACCGTGCCCATGGGGAAGCCGGTGATCTCGGCGATCTCGTCGTAGGCATAGCCGTGTACATCGCACAAGGTGAGGACTAGGCGTTGATCTGGGGGGAGCGATTGGATGCCCAACTCGATCAGGCTGCTGAGTTCCATACGCTCGACATATTCTTGGGGAGATTCGCCCTGATCGATCAACTGGTGGGCAACATGCTGCTCTTCGTTCGGCTCTTCTTCGATGGGTTCGGTGGTATAGCGCCCGCGCACGCGCAGCACGTCGTAACAGGTGTTCACGACGATGCGCAGGAGCCAGCTTTTAAATAACCCGCCTTTGAAGCCGTCCAGGGCGCGGAATGCCTTGATGAAACTGTCTTGCACCGCGTCGGCCGCGGCTTCCTCCGTCTGCAACATGCGGTAGGCGACGCTGAAGGCAAGCCGTTGATACTTGACGACCAACTCGTTGAAGGCATCCAAATCCCCATCAAGCGCGCGGGCAATCGCCCGCTGTTCGTCGGGTGGCGTGCTGGGTGGCATAGAAGATTGTGTGCTTGCGCTCAAGGTAAACTATTCCACTACCGGCTTCCGACCGGTGACGCTCCGGAATACGATCAATGCTTTGCCAATGCCGTGTTTCGCCACGCGGATCGAATGAAACGAATGATCAAATAATTAGAGCGATTGATTGACGCTCTATCGCTCTATTGTATGTATTTAGTCTAATGCATCATGACGCCATCGCGCACATCTGTCCAGGGCACAGCAGCCACATCACTATTGCGGGGGCAAGCACAGGCCCATACTGGGCGATTCTCCTACAGTCAACCTACTCGGCACTAGGGCTGTGCCCGGCCATGCACAATTCATGCACATTTCGCGGCGATTGGGGCCATGATCAGTGTTTCGAAAAAGTCATCCTATTTGACGATTCAAGACCGACAAGCTATACTACCCAAACATGCTTGCCGAAGTGGCGGAACAGGCAGACGCGCACGACTCAAACTCGTGTGGGGAAACCCGTGTGGGTTCGACTCCCACCTTCGGCACACAAATTTTCACGCCGACTCAGACAAGCAGATTTTCCCGGAGAGCTATTATACCGCAGGGAAAAAATGGCGGCGAAAAGTTGATGGTGAAAGCCATAGGCTGAGCAGGAGACTATCCGGCCGGTGACGGAGTGTTACCGGTAAGTATGTCCCGGCCGCACGGTGACGGTGTTCATGGCGGTTTGCGCCTCGCGTTGATCTGTACCACGCGCTGATGATTGATGCGCCGTCGCAGTGTTCGCCTTGAGCTGATCTGGTCAATTACACACATGCCCAATACGTATTCAAACGCACAGTCCCTCCACGCCACGCAAGTTTCCACTCCCCGCACCCGGCCTAATCTAAGAACACATCGCCGCCACAGCCGCATTTTGGCCCTGGCGCTTGTTGCGCTGCTGCTGCTTTTGGCTGCCTGTGGCCCGGCGCGCAACAAGGCCAAAGAGGGCGCGCTGGCCGATCAGGTCGTGCAGATCGCGCAAGATTATGCCGCGAGCGGCGATCTAGTGCAGGCGCGTACCCAGTTGGAAGCGTTGGATGTTGCCAACCCCACCCAGTATTTGATTCTGTTGGCCGAGCAGCGCACAACCGATGCGCCGGCGGACCCAAGCACCGATGCACTGGTGCGCCTGGCGCTTTCACTGGGCCTGCAGTCGAGCAAGTTGATGGTCTATGCCGAGCAGCAAGGGCTGCTGGCCGAGGCCAATCTGGCTCCGCCCACCTATGCGCCGCCACCCGGCCAAGCCATTGTCGCATCCAACGACCTGACAGGCCAGAACAATCCGTCAGGCGCTAGTCAGGAACCCGCGGCCAACACGGGGGACAATGGCAACAACGTCGTGATCGACGACAGCAACCGCGATGATCAAGGTGTGCCTGCTGTGCCCACCGTTGTGATCGAGTCTGCCGATGGGGCTGCCGCGCCGGATGATGCTGCGGCTGACCCGCCCGCGCCGACCGAAACGCCCATACCCAAACCCATGGTCCAAGCGTCTAACGCTATGAATGTGCGGTCTGGTCCGGGGACCGCCTACCCTGTTGTCGGTGCGCTTGACACCGGCCAGCAGAGCGAAATCGTGGGGAAGAACCCGCAAGGCGACTGGTGGCAAGTTGCGCTGCCCAGCGGCCAAAATGGATGGGTCTATGGCCCGTTGGTGCAGACCAGCGGCGATACGGCAGCGATTGCTGTTGCTGCCAACATTCCAGAGCCGCCGCCCACGCCGACACCGGCCCCGGTGGCCGCAGCGCCGCCCGCGGAAGCGCCACCAGCAGAGGCGCCGCCTGCCGAGCAGCCTCCTGCTGAAGCGCCGCCCGCTGAGGAGCCACCTGCGGAAGCGCCACCTGAGGAAGCGCCACCGGCTGAGGAACCACCCCCCCGATCGGGCAATGATTTCGTGCTGATTGAGAAGCGTCTGTGGTCGGTTGAAGAGACAGGCGGCCATGTGGACGCAGCCGGTTCGGTGACATGCGGCGAGAAGCATGAGTTGTATGTCAACGTGGTGGATGCGAATGGAAACCGGCTCAACGGTGTCACTGTATCGTCCATTTACAATGGCGAAACCTATGTGACCGGGGCACAGGGCAAGGGCGATGGCGTCGTCGAATATGTCTTGTTCGGCGGTCAAGGGGTGAAAGTAGCTCGCGATGCAGATGGCCGCGAAGTCACCAGTGACATCGCCGACGGCATAACGACCAAGTCACCGGAAATCCCAGATGAGGTATTGATCCAGGCCGGTTTTTGCTGGGATACGGCAAGCTGTGACAAATTCAACTACTCCGCCGGTTGCTGGGGACATCATAGCTGGTCAGTGACCTTCCAACGCCAATACTAACGTCCGTTGCCCATCGCGCAGCCGCGGCGCATCGTGAACTGGCGCGCCAGCCGCTCGCCCAACTTGGCAGCACACCTGACACCGGACGGCAAGGAGGATCCGTGAAGGACGAATTAATACGGTTTGCACCGCTGTTTGCGGGGTTGACCGATCAGGAAAGGGATCGGCTTTCCGCCGCCTTTGCCGAAGGCGAAAGCACTGCACAAACCATGTTGCTGCGTGCCGGTGAACGCAGCAGCACGGTCTATCTGATCGAACAGGGGTTCGTGAGCCTGACCACGCCCAGCGGCGCAAATCTGGCGACCTTAGGCCCTGGCAGTTTGATCGGCGAAGCGAGCCTTTTCCGCGATGTGCCGCAGGATGTCAACGCCACTGCGCTTTCCGATCTAAAATATTGGCAGCTCACCGACCGTGCCTTGCGCGACTTGATCATGCAGCAGCCGTCGATTGGGCTGAAGCTAGGGCGCAGCTTTGGCGTCCAACTGGCCCAGATGGAAGACTACCTGGCGTCGCGCTTGGCCCAAGCCGCGGAACTGGCGGGCCTGCCCTCCCATACGCTGCACGCGGTGGCCGCCCGGCTCCAGCCGCGCGAAGTACAGCCCAAAGAAGCGATCTACCGCGCCGGTGAAGCGCCGCTTGGTCTTTTTCTGCTCGAACATGGCGCGGTGGAGTTGCGTGCGGACTTGCCCGTCAACGGCGACAGTGTCGAGACATTGACCGCGGGCGCGCTCTTTGGCGCGCTGCCCTTGCTCACGGGCAAGCCCTACAGCCAAACCGCGGTTGCCACCCAACCGACGCTGTTGTGGACTCTCTCCCACGATGATTTTGTCGCGGTCAGCGCCCAGCACCCGGGTCTGCGCCGCAGCCTGGCGCGCAACGCGCGCATGCGGCTGAACAAATCCGACCAGGCACAGGCTGTGCTGCGGCTCGGCCAAATCTCGGTCTGGGGCGAAGCCGCTCCCCAGACCATGCAGGCCGTAGCCCAGCGCATGGTTTTGCAGCATGTGCCCGCGGGCGAACGTGTCTACATGATGGGCGAAGCAGGCGACGCGCTCTATCTGATCGAGAGCGGCGAAGTCGAACTGACCAGCGAAAACGCCAGCGGCGCACTCGAAGTCCTGGCGCGCATCGGTGACGATGGGCACTTCGGCGAGCGAGGTGTGCTGACCGGGCAGATCCGCACGGAAGACGCCACCGCCACGCGCAACACCAATCTCTGGGTGCTTTATAAGTCTGATTTGGATGCGCTGGCCGCCCAACATCCTGAAATCGGCAAGATCTTGAGCGAGGGCTTGGCCGCGCAATTGAACGCCGAGCCGCAGGAGTATGGCATCGAGCGCTTCCGCCAGTTCAATCTGCTGGCCGAACTGGGCGACCCTGAATTGGGCCAGGTGGTGGACCATCTCCACCCCATGCGCTACCGCGCGGGCGAACAGATCTTCCGTGCCAGCAGCCCGGCGGAGATGCTCTATTTGTTGGAGCGCGGCCATGTGCGGATGCAGCCCTTAGCGGGTGGTCATTGGCTGCTTGGCCCCGGTGAAACGTTCGGCGAGCGTGCGCTCCTGAACAACCAGCCGCACAATGCCAGCGCGGTGGCCGAAACCGATGTGGATGTATGGACGCTGAGCAAGCAAGATTTCGACATACTCATGGCGCGCCACCCCATGTTGGCGATCAGCATGAGCCGGATGCTCAGCCAGCGCATGGAAGGCTACGGCGGCGAGCCGCAAGCTGTGCCTTCGTCCGCGGTCGGCGCTGCCGATCCCTACTTTGATGACCGCTATGCCGAGGCAGGCGACCAGTTCGGCTTTGAGCCGGACGCGTACGCGGGAACCAATATTCCCTCGCGGCGGCGGCGCAACTATGCGGCCCAACAGCCGGTTGATGGCGGCCCGCGCCGCCAGCGGCCCAGCATCGGCCAGTGGTTTTCCAACCTTAGCACGCTGGGCAAGGTGCAGTTGGCTGTCTTGCTGCTGCTCTTGATCTGGTTGATCGGCATTGCCGCGCCCGCCGCGCTGTTGAACTTGCTGCAAGGGACCAGCGTGGCGCGCAGCGCGGACATGGCCTCGCGCAGCAACCTGCTCAACGCCATCAACGCGGTTTATGCCGTCGGCTCCTACGAACTTGCTTTCCAGAACAAAGACTTGGCCGAGGCGCTGGCGATGGCCGACCAAGCCGTCCCGCCCACGCCTACCTATACGCCGGTAGCCACCAGCACGCCGATTCCCACGGCGACACCGCTGCCGACCAATACGCCGACGCCTGTACCCACGTCGACACCCGCGCCCACAGTACCGGCCTTCGTGCAGCCGCTCCTCCCGGCAGCCGCAGTCGAAGCGCCCGAACCAGCCGAACCTGTTGCCCAGGTCGCGGCTGCCCCGCCGCGCGCATGGGATCCGCGGCTGGATAAACTGGGCGTCACGGTGGAAGAAGCCAACGCGCAGCCGGGCCAGCAATATTGGCGGCTGGTAGAGGCGCGCTGGGCCGATGAACAGGAGTCGGGCGGCAAGCACCATATCTATGTCGAGGTGCTGGACGAGAACGGCCAACGTCTCGTCAATCAGCCGGTGACTGTCTATTGGGGTGAGGGCAGCCACACCGCGGGGACAGAGGACAAGGCCCCCCCGGATTATGGCTACAACTACCAGATGTATGCCGCGGGCAATGCCTACCATGTTAAGGTAGAGGGGCTGCCGAGCGACATCTTGCACGGCGCGGGCATGGGCGACATCGAGCGCCCCCAATGGGGTATTCACACCTCGTTCTACATCACCTATCAGCGAGCGACGCGCTAGCGCAGCCGCCCCCCCCGGCGAATTTCTGACTTGAGCGATGACGGCGACAAGGCAAGAGGCTTTGTCGCCGTTTTGATTGGGCGTTGAATTGGCCCTGATGGGCTGGTTCAGCCCGTCTGGATAGCCGTTGATCCGGTTTGCAGATTCGCGCCGATCCCACCAAAATAAACGTATAGAAAAGTGATCACATCAAGAAAGAACCTTGGGAGAGGTTGTCCCTGGGCCAATGGGATCAGAAAGGATCAATCCATGTCGCAAGATGTAGATGGTCAGGGTGCAAGCAGTCCAAGTACAAACAGGCCAGGTGCAGATGGCTGGCGACGTGTCCGCCGCGGGCTGCTGGCGCTCACCTTAACGGCTGCGCTGATCATGCCGCTGTTGGCCGCGCCGCCCGCAGCGCTGGCCGCGTCGTCGGGGGCGTTTCACCGGCCCTATCCCGGCCACATGATGCACTTTGGCCCTGGGCGCATGATCCACCCCTTCTGGATGACCGGGGAAGTGGAAGAGGTCACGGAAAACAGCATTAAGCTGCTGCTGGAGGGGCGCGGCCACAGGAAGGCCATGCTGCGCCAGTTCGAATGGTCGGTGACGCTGGCGGTAGATGAAGATTCGATCTTGTTGAGCGAGGATTTCGAGCAGCTGGATCTGGCCGCGCTGGAAGTGGGAACGCCCGTGGTCTTTGTCCCGCGCATGGTGTGGGGGACGCTTGGCGTGCGTTTGCTCTACACCGGCAGCGCGCAGGAACTTTCCGACGCCACCTATATCGGCCGCGCTACCGTCATCGACGAGAACACGCTGCGGCTTGAGGGATGGCGCAAGGACGTGACCGTTGTGGTGGACGATGCGACCATTTGGTATGACGACGGCAAGCAGGGCCGCCCAGACGAACTGTACGATGATACGCTGGTGCGTGTGATCGGTGTGCTGGAATCCGTAACCACCACAGCGGCGGCTACAGAAGCAGACACTGCAGAAGATAGCGGGGAAACCGCCGCGGACGAAGCCGGGGCAACGCCCACAGCCGTGCCCGAAGAGGAGCCGACGGCTGTGCCTACTGTCATGCCCACTGTGAGCGCAGAAGAGGCGATTACCGCCACAGAGGATGCCGCCACAGATGAGGCTACAGATGAGGCCACAGACGAGGGTGATGAGGGCGCAGAAGACCAGGATTCAACGGAGCGTGACGACGACGAGAAGGTCGTGCGCGCCATCTTGATCACACCCGGACGGCGTGGCTTCTAGCCGCACCCTGGCGCGAAGGGCAGATCTTCCGGGACGCTCGGAGATTCAGGCCCATCTGCTCGCGAGATGGCATGTTGCTCAATGCCCATCTGCTCGCGAGATGGGCGCAGCGTCCCGGAGGTTTTTGATACGCTATGACGCGATGGTGATGTCGCGCACGCCAAAGATTGCCATGCGGCTGCCTGCCACCTTGGCATGTTCCTCACCGTTGTCACCCTGCGGCGAAGGCCAGATGCGCCGCCCCCAACGCAGCGCGATCGCCTGACTGCGCTGCACCGCGGCGCTGAAGGAGGCCCCGCGCAGCCATTCACGCAAAAAGACGCTCAACGTCGGTTCGGGCAGCCAGTTGACGCCCGCTGCGCCGTTGACTGCCTGCGCGCCCAGCGCCAGCCAGGTCTGCGCCAAGGACGCGCCGTAACAATTCAAGCCAAAGACCATGCGTAAGTGGACAAGGTCGGGGTCCGCGGCATAGGCAGCCAGCAGTTGATCAAAGCTTTCCGAGCCGACTTCGACCTCTCCCTTGTGGCCGACCAGCGAGCCGGGCCGCCCATGCACCAGCAGCAGCAGATCGACCGTATGAGTGCGGCTGGCGCGCAAAATCGCAGCCACCAAGTCCGGCCCGGTGGCGCGTTCGTCTTCAAGGATGATCACTTCATCGTAGCGCCGATAGGCCCCATAGCGGCGCAGCAGCAGCTTGGCATATTCCTCTGTCACAAAGTCGAGCAGCCGCATCACCCAACGCGGCAGCGTCACGCCGCTGATATGCCCCACATTTTCGAGAAATACGATCAGCGCCAAGGGCCGGTTGTGAGGCTGCGGCGCACGCATGGCTGGAGAGGGGGGCGATTCCGCCGCGACCGTGGCGTGGCTCATGAGCCGTTCCCCTCGCTGCGCACCACTTTCACCTTGAAGTTGGTCGCCAAACTCTCCATGCCCGCGGCTAGATTTTCCCAATCGGACGAGTGGAAGATGCTGCGTACTTTGTCGAGATCTTCAAGTTCGCCGCCGCTGGTGATCTGGGGCGAATTGCCCCACACCGTATACCAAACATCAGAGACGCGCAGCCCCAACTTTGCCAATCCCGGCGCTAGTTTGTTCACCAAATACTCTTGGCACTCCTGCTCGCGCCCCTCTTGCATATCGTAGGAGATCATTACTTTATAGCTCATGCTATGTCCTCAAATCCATCAACCAGGCACACCCGCCAGAATGCTCAACCTGCTGGCGGCTGCCCTGCACAAGAACAAATACCGCATCCAACCGGCCAACCCATTCTACCACTTGGTAGAAACCGGGCTTGTTCACCCGCCGGCGTGGACGAGCATCTTGTTCAATCGCCGGCGAGGGCCAGCACGTCCGCTAGCTGCATCTGGGCGTCGCGCCGGAACGCTTCGACCGAGATGAAGCGGAAGAGCCAGACCGCGGCCAACAAGCCCACCATTTCCAGTGTAAAGACCAGATAATAGCCCAGGGCTGCCAGGCCGGTGAAATTCAGCCCCAGCAGTTCGATCCAGTTTGCCGTGAAAATTTGGGGCTTTGACAGACCCAGAACCTGCTGGAGCGCCAGCTCCCGCTCACGGTGCTTCAGAATCAGATGGCTCACTACAAATCCCAGCACGATGGTAAGCGCCACAATCAGCTGAATACACAGGCGGAAGATTTTCTGATTTTGCCGCAGGCTGGCCACCGTTTGCGCCAGTCCATCGTCATAGATCG
>CAZZNG010000170.1:0-11959 GCA_964655505.1 uncultured Litorilinea sp.
TTCTTTTGTGGTGAATTGGTTCGTGATGCTGAATCGTCTTGTTGACTTTCACGAACTCCGCGTCCTGAACTTGGTAGATCCAGATTTGGGGGTCTACCAAATCGCCGTCCTCTTCAAAACGTAGGTCGCCCAAGAGGGTTTCGACGTTGCGGCCATGCAGCGCCGCGGCAACGTCAGCGCGCTCGAACGAGTTGGCGCGGCGCACGGCCGCGGCTAGCGTCTGCATGGCAACGTAGCCGTTAACCGAGTAGGTGTCGGGATTGCGATATTCGACGGCTTGATACGCCTCAAACCATTCAGCGTCGGCTACGTTGCGCGGGCTGGGTGCGAAAGCCGATACATACATGCCTTCTGCTGTACCGGCAGATTCGTCGATGGTTGCCGCCAGGAATGCGCCGTCACTGGCAAGCATGGGCATTCCCAAGCGCGATTCGATCAGGGCCGCGCGCAGATAGGGCGCTTCGATTTCATAGCCTGCATAGAAAATGGCGTCGGGCTGTGCCTCACTGATGCGCGCCACTTCCTGTTGGTAGAGGCTCTGTCCTTCTTTCACTTCGAGGTTGACGGCGATGGCCGCGCCCCGGCTCTGCAACTCTTGGACAATGGACGAGGCTAGGCCGCGGCCATACTCGGTGTCGTTGTGGATTATGGCAACGTTGCGCGCTTCCAGGTTGTTGACGAGGAAGCTTGCCGCGACCGCGGCTTGCACGCTGTCGTTGGCGTTGATGCGGAAGAAGTTGTCATACCCCCGCTCGGTGAGGCTTTGTTCGGAGGAGGTGGGCGTGATGACCACCAGGTCCATGTTTTGATAGCGTTCCATGGCTGCCAGGGTCTGCCCGCTGTTGAGATGGCCGATGACGCCCAGCACTGTCTCGCCCTGATCGATGGCCGCTTGAATCGTGTCGACTTGGGCCAGCGCGACCTCGCTGTCTGACTCGTCGTCCAGCGGTCGCACGACAACCCTGTGGCCGAGCAGCCCACCGGAGCGATTGATCTGTTCCGCGGCCAAGCGGACACCGCCCAGGACAGTCTGGCCGCCGTTGGCTTGGAATCCGCTCAAGGGTACGGCGACATAGACGATCACGTCGCCCTCGTTGGGCGTGGTGTCGCTGCCACACGCGGCCAAGAGCGCCGTCAATAGGAGGGCTAGTAGAAACAGGGGCCTTCTCATCACAAATCAACCGATCCCTTCGATCCCTTTGGTATTGTAGTTATAGACGTCGTTGATGCTTGCCACCAGGTCATTGAGCCGCGCAACTTGCTCTTGAATGTCCGACTGGAGCCGTTCGGCGCGGCCGCTGCCAATGCTCGACGCGTCGATTAGCTGAACCTGGCTGTAGATCGTCGCCAGCGCGGTCAGGCTTTGGTCGAGCTGCAGGGCAGCCTGCTGCATGCGTGCATCCAGTTCGCGCAACGCCTGCCAATGCTTGCGCTTGCTCTCGATCACGGTGTTGAGCTGCTCCTGCACCCTGGGGTTGCGTTCGCGCTCGCGCTGGGCGAGCAAGCGCTCGATCTCTTTGGGCAGCGCCTCGCGTTCGCGCATCAACAGGTCATCGCCGCCATAGGCATCCAGGCGCAAGGCGAGTTGGTAGATGTTGCTGATCCAGTCGGTGAGTTGGCCGGCGGTATCTTCGATGCGGTCGCGGATCACGCCGTTGCGCTGCTGCCGTACCTGCATTTCGATGCGCCGTTGATATTCCAGCGCGGAATTGAGTTTCGTGCGCAGCCCTTGGTCTTTGATGGCCTGTGCATTGAACTGCTCTTGAAAGACGCTCAGCAGGATCTGCGCGTTGGCCTCGGCGTCGGTCAGGCTCGAATAGACCAGGACGACAAGCGCAATCAACCCCAGGAGAGGCCAGCCAAAGCGCGGCCAAAAGAAGAAAGGCCGCGGCAGCAGGAAGGTGAGCAAGATCGTCAGCGCGATGATGACTGCGCTTTCCCAACGAAAGAACGCATATTGGAGGAGCGTGCCTTGGGCGCGCTGCTGCAATTCGCTGCGCATGGTGCTGGATTCTGTCGGCATTTCTATCGTTTCTGTCGCCTACGCTTGTGTCGTCTATGCTCTGCCGCTTACGCTTCTAGCGCCTGTTTGGGTCTGCTAGAAGTAGGTCGAAATGATGCGGTACAACTCTTCGATGTCGGTTTCGTCTGCCCGGCGGAATTGGCCGCCGCCGATGCGTGCCATTTCGGTGAGCAGCGGCTCGTCCGCATCGCGTCCAAAAGCAATGGTGAAGATGACCGGGCGCGTGGTGGTTGAGCCGGCGAGCAGTTGTTCGAGATCGTGCAGCCGGTAATAGCTCTCATTTTCCTGGCCGTCGGTCATGACAACGATGGCATTGATGGCGTCTTGATCGCCTTGTGCCTGTAGATCGACCGCCGCGTCGTAGACCGCATCGACCAGCGCGGTTCCGCCAAAGGCTTCCATCTGGTCAATGGTCCTGAGCGTGTCGCGGCGGTTGGCATCATCCATGACGCGCAGGGGCAGGAAGGTCTTGGTTCCGCTGGCGAACTCCACAACGCCGACACGGTCTCGGTCCCCTTGGATCTGCTGGACGAAGGCAGTCAGCGCCTCGCGCGTGCGCGCGATCTTGGTTCCGTCCATGCTGCCGCTGGTATCCACCACTAAATAGACGTTGGTCGGGCGTTTGGTGTAGTACCAGACGTTGCGCACGACCTCGATCACGCTGGGCGGCGGCATCTGCAAAGTCGTCAGCGGCTGCCGCCAGTCGACCGCATCGCTATCGGCAAAAGGCGAGCCGGGCGCGTCCAATTCAATGGTTAGATCCGCGGGGCGATAGCCAACTTGGAGCAGACGCTCCTGGGTTGTGCGCGCCAGGAGGAAATCCCTGAACGATTGGTAGGTGAGCCGCTGGTTATCGGTGACGGCAAGTTCGTTGGGGCGCTGGCCCAATTCGAGCAGCGCCAACGGGTGATCGGTCCAGAGCGTTCCTTCTGCCGGGTAGATGGCGACCAGCCGGTCGTCCGGGTTGCGATTGTTCCAGTCGATGACGCTGCGCTCTTGTGCGACAAAGGCGTCGAGGAAGTTGCGCCCCTCCGCGGCCAGGCGTTGGGTAATGACCTCTTCGCCTTCACCGTAGAAGCGGACGGTCGCCTCGACGTCTTGCACGTAATCTAGGGTCGACTGTGCGGTGGCTGCCTCGATGGTCAGGCCGCGGGTTAGCCCTGCACCAGCATAGAACTCGGCAAGCGTAGCCAGGAGGCCGCTGGCATTGTTGGTGGCCGGATGGTTCCATTTAAAGTTCGGGTCGTCGGTGGCTTTGTTCTGGATCTCTTGCCAGCCCACGGCGCGGCTCGGCCACCCCAGTTCGCGCGCCACATCTTCCCAGGCTGCGATGACAATTGGGCTAACTGCATAGCGCGTCTGCGCGCTGATGCGGCGCTGACCGATGGGGATTTCGCTTGTCTCTGTGGCGGTTTGCAGCGCGGCCCATTCCTGCTCAAGCTGTTCGATCCAGAGGCTGCTATCGGGTGAAATCGCCTGGAAGTTGGGCATGCCCAGCGCTTGCTCGACCATTTCTTCGGGCACAAGCGGCACAACCCAGACGGTCATCTTGTTGCCGCCAGGGGTACGCATGTCGAGGCTGTTGAAGTTGCTGGCTAATTCCTGCATGACCGGGGCCATGACAGGCGAGACGGCGATGGTCAGCTCTGCGCTGTCGGCTCCCCATGAAGGGCTGTCGGCCAGGTTGTTTTCGCTTCTGTCGAAGAAGATGCCGCCGACCCAGATGCCCCCGGTGATGGCCGAGGCGGTGCAGAGAACCATGGCAAGCAGGAGGCCAGCCACAGCCAGGAGAATGTTGCGCCTGCGGCGCGCGATGCGGCGATTGCTGTTACGGCTCATTCGCGCCACCTCACTGCGCCACGTTCAATTCGAACCAGCGCAAGAGCGACAACAACACATCGCGGTCTGGGCTGCGCATGGCGGTTGTGCGCGGCACAACTTCTTGCACGCCCTGCTCCTGCCAGCGAACAAAGAGCGAATCTTCCGTCGCATCGACTGGGATGTTGGGGTTGGCAGGGCGCAGCCCGTAGGCGAGCGCGGCTTGCTGCTGCTCGTCGCTCAACAAGAAGCGTTGAAATTCCAGCGCGGCGTTTTTCTTGAGCGCGCTTGTCTCTGGGCCGACCCACACTGTAAAGGGGAAGTCGAACCAGGTGACATAACTCGGGTAATAAATGCGCAGCGGATCTTCCCAGCGGGTGAGGATGCCCTGCATGTTTTGCAGCAGGTCGCTTTCGAGTAGCTGCCCGCCGTCGCCCACGCTGTAGCCAAAGAGCGCAAAGTCTTCGGCGGTATAGGCGCTGGTGCTGCTGAAGTCGGTGACCGCACCCATCAACTCCGACAGCCACGCTTGAAATTCAGGATTGGTGACATCTTCGACACCGATGTCCGTGCGGCCATAGAATTCGCCGGCGGCCGAGATCATGGCAGCGAGGCCGCCGACATTTTTGCTTGGATTGGGCACGACAAGTTTGAAGTAGCCCCAGCCCGGTTCGCCGCCCAACTCGGGCCAGCCGCCGCGCGCGATGGCGGCGTCGTGGATGCTCTCCCAGTCGATTTCGCCATACTGGGTTTCGAGCACGTCGGCGCGGCTGGCATACAGGCCCCAGGCGAACAAGCTAATGGCAATGGGGCGGGCGCGGTATTCGCCGTCGGTCAAGAAGACATCGCGGCCCAGACGTTCCTTGTAGGAAGCGTTGGCGAGTTCAACCAAATAGCGGCTGTCGGGAATCCAGGCGGTTGGAAAGTCCTCCAGCGCAGCCAATGCCTGGGGATCAAGGTCTTCGGGGCGTACACCGGCTTCGAGCGCGCCATAGGCGTTGCGATCCCACTGGCCCAGCGCGGTCAGCCCGTCGATGGCGACGATGTCGACCTGGATAGGCACTCCGTCGACGGTGTTGTTCCCGGCATTGAATTCGGCGGCTGCGCTGCGAACCCAGGGTTCGATGGGCAGCGCGGCGAGGATGCGAATGGTGACGGTTTGGGGGCGATCGACGGTCAGGTTGACATCTGTGGGCGCGTCGCTCGTTATGCGCCAAATAAGGGAGACCGCCACGATCGCGAGGGCGACTGCGACGATGGCGATAAAGATGGTTCGTGTACGATTCATTCTAGTATGGCTCGTCTCTTTAGGGTGCGTGGGCAGATGGGCAGCCGCGTGTGCGGGCTGCCGCGCAAGCGACCGGCGCACAACCGGAGTAAGCCGGTTGACGGCAGGCTGCGCGATCTGTACAGCCTGCCGTCTGTTGGTCAAAGGGTTGCGTGGGTGGGCTGCTAGGCGCTTTGTTTACAAGCCCTGCGCGGCGCACACCTTTGTTCAGTTGCCGAGATCGCCGCTGTCGAGACCTTAGCTGCCGATACCCAAGCGGCGCTTGCGGTCGGCCAGTTGAGCATCCAGGGTGCTGCGCTCCAACACCTGATCCATTTGCTCGTCGAGGCTGGCAGCGCGCATTTCGCTCGCGGTGGAGGCTTTGTCGAGGCGAGCATAGACGCTTTGCGCGATGCGCTTCACGTCCGCGTCCCCGGAGCCCATCAGGTCGTCCAGGCTTTTCATGGCCTTGACCGTGGTCTCTTTACTCTTGGCGAGTTGGAGCAGGGCTTGCAGTTCCTCGCGCTCTTGCTTCATGGTCTCCAAGCGAGCCTCGAGCTTCACTTTGGCGTCGAGCAGCTTGGAGAATTCGGATTCTTGACGTTCCAACTGTTCCTTGTAGGTGGCAACCAGGCGCTCGGTGCTGTTGTAGCGGCTTTGCACCGCGACTGCGCTGGCTTCGTTGCCTTCCATCAAGAACGCATCGACGGCACGGTCCATCTCTGCCAGTTTTTGCTCATGCTCGTCAAGGCGGCGCTTGAGCGATTTGACCTCGCCCCCGACCGCGGCGGCTGCATCTTCGAGGTCTTCTAGGTTGGATTCTACCGCACGGATGTATTGGTCGATCACTGCGATACTGTTGGATTTGAGGGCCTGATCAACCAGGTAATGCAAGTTTGCACTGATCAAGGTCGAGACTTTCTCTAAGAGCGAAGCCATTTTGAAGAGTCCTCCTGTGGGTTCACCGTTGGCGGCGCTGCCCGATATACAGCGTTCTGTTTGGTGCGTGTGTCGGTGCATTTACACCGGCAGCTTTATTATATCGTGCCCATTCGCGCCTGGCAATGACACCAGGCTGACACTTGGCACTTGGTTTGCTGACATGGGATTGGCTGAAAGACCTGAAAGATCATGGGCTGCTATGACGCCTCTTCTTGGCGCGCGGCGGCAATGAAGCTCAAGATTTGGGTGGCCTCGCCTGCCAAGCCGCTTTCGCTGAAGCCTGCAATCGCCTCCAGGTCGGCCAGACGAGTTGGGGCCTGATTGGCAATCGTCTTGAGCAGCGTGTTGGATGCAATTTGGTAGGGCTTGCTGCGCGTGGCGACAGCCTGTTTCTGACGGATCTCTTGCAGTTTCATGTAGATTTTGCGCGCGGCCTTGGGGGAGATCTGAGCGGGCGCGCTGCTGCGCGCGGGGGCGGCTGCGCGCTGGGCTGCCAAGAGCGCTTCGTCGTTGGGCTGCGGCGGGTTGAGGTGGATCAGGTCGAGCAGCGTCGGCCCGTAGTATTCGAGACGCTGCGTGCCCATGCCGGGGAGTTTGCCCAACTCTTCGAGAGTCTGGGGCCGCGTTTCGGCAATGCGCAGGATTAGCTCATTGCTCATGATCATGTAGGGCGGTTGGCCTTGTTCTTCGGCGCTGCGCCGTCGCCACAGCCAGATCGCTTTTTGCAGCGCGGTGTATTTGTCCCCTTCGGACGGTTCCGGTTCGGCCTCGGCTTCCTCAGTGGGCGCAGGCGCTTCACCCAGGGTCGCCAAGTGGGGATGCTCGGCCAGCCAAGTCTCGGCCTCAACGCGGCCGCGCATGGTGGGCGCGAGCACCGGGTAGCCTTGGCGTTCGTATTGGCGCAGCCGGTTGTCGGCCAACAGGTCGTCAATGGCTTCGAGGATTGCGCCTTCGCCCAGGGCTTTGAGGCGACCGTGATGGCGCGCTTTGTCTGCTGTCACCGGCGCGCGCAGGCTGCCGGCCAGGATGCGCGCCAGCCCGCTGCGGCCAACCGGCTTGGGCAGGCTGATCAGGCAGTCGATAATCATCGGCTCGATGTCCACATCGTCGGGCAGCGGATGGACCGGCGCGGTGCTGACCGGCAAATCAGGCCGGATGCCGGTGCAGTTGTCGCACACATCGCAGCGTGTGCGCGGCGGGCTGCCAAAGTGGGCGCTGATATAGCCGTGGCGGCAGCTTTCTGTGGTGGCATAGCCGACCACTTCGTCGATGCGCCGTTGGGCAACGGCAGCGGCCTGGCTGACCAGCCGCTCCAGCCGGTCGGTCATGTCGTCGGGCCGCGGCGGCAGTTCGATCTGCATGACACGATAGCTGCCTTGCACCGAGAGATAGCCTGCCATCTCCCAATCGAGCAGGTTGGCTTCTACATCGCCCGGCGACCACTGCATGAACGTGGCGACATCGGTTGTTTTGAAGGAAGCATTTTGCCCAGGGCTTAAGGCCAGCCCGCGCAGGAGATAGGCGAACTCTGTGTCGTCTTTGGCCGCGGGGGGCAGCTTGCGCGGCAGCTTGATCGCGATCTCTTTGGGCACGTCGAAGCCGCGGCTGAGCAAGTCGGCGCGCTCCAAAATGCTGACTGCCACACGCACAGAGGTTTCGTCGGCGTTGAGGACTTGCTGCAGGCGGCGAATGTCCACCATGCCGAGCGCGGTTTCGGCGGAAGCGCTCTCACCAGCCGTGCCGGTGGGCGAGTCGCTGCTGTCGCCGTCGCTGTGAATGCCTAGCTGGGTGGCGACGGCGGCATAAACCCTTTCGAGAAATTCGGGCTGCTGTTCGTCGGCTTTGGCCCAGCGGCGCAGGTTCGACCAGTCGTTGTTGCTGTAGAACAAGACACCTTGGCTTGGTTTGCCGTCGCGCCCGGCGCGGCCTACCTCTTGGTAGTAGGCGGCGAGGCTGCGTGAAGGGTGAAAGTGGACGATGAAGCGGATGTCGCGCTTGTCGATGCCCATGCCAAAGGCGATGGTGGCGACGACGACGCGCGTGCGGTCGGACATGAAGCGATCTTGGATTGCGCCGCGGCCCTCCATTCCGGCGTGATAGGCTTCCGCCGCGACCCCTGCATTGCGCAATTCAATGGCGAGCGATTCGGCCTTGTGGCGGCTGTTGACATAAATAATGCCACTTCCTTCGGTTTCGCCCACGAATTTCAAGAGCGCGGCCAGCTTTTCTTCTTCATTGTGAAACTGGATGGCCGACAGGTGCAGGTTGTGGCGAAAGATGTCGAGGGCCATGACACGCGGGCGCACCGCGGCGGCTTCGCCATTGGTGGTGCTGATGTAGTTGACGATCTCATCGCGCACGCGCGGGGGCGCGGTGGCGGTCATGGCGAGCGCAGGCGGGTTGCCTAGCTCGTGGCGTGCCTCTTGGATGAAGAGATAATCGGGGCGGAAGTCGTGACCCCATAGGCTGACACAGTGGGCCTCGTCGACGACAAAGAGGCCCAACCCGGCATTGCGCAGGGCGCGCAGGAAGGGGCGCTGGCGCAGCCGTTCCGGCGCGGCGTAGATCAACTTGTATTCGCCCCTGGCGACGCCTTCAAGCCGCTCGTTGAGTTCTGCTTCGGTCAGTGTGCTGTTGATGAATGTTGCCTGGCGCTGTGCGGCGCGGGGCAGACTCTCGACCTGATCCTTCATCAGCGCGATCAGGGGGCTGATCACCAGGGTCGGCTTGGGCGATATGAGCGCGGGGAGTTGGTAGCAGAGGGACTTGCCCGCGCCGGTGGGCATGACCGCGAGAATGGACTCTTGGCGCAAGATGGAGGCAATGGCTTCGGTTTGGCCTTCGCGCAGCCCGATAAAGCCAAAGTGGCGCGCGGCTTCGACTTGGATCTTGCGCCGCTCGTCGCGCGTGACCTCGATGGCCTCCGGCCCGTTTAGGTGGCGGTAGAGCGCATCGAAGTCGCTGCTCGCGCTCAATTCGTGGTCGGTGAAGGGGCGCAGGGCCTCGGTCAAGGCTTCGAGTTGAACCACCCTGCGCCGCTCGATTTCGAGCGCAATGGCCTTGGCGCTCTGCTCGTTGCCCATCTCGCCGTGGAGCGCCGCCAAATCGCGCAGGTCTTGCTCATCCAGCCCCGCGGGGACACCTGTGCCCAGGCGACGGACAAAATCCTGGGCGGTTGCTTCTTGTTGGGCGGCAAAGGCCAGGCGCGCCAGGGTAGCAACCAGCGAGAGGTCATTCGGACGCTGGGCCAGGTAGGCTTCAATCAATTGGTGGGCGCGGTCAAAGTGGCCGTTGGCGCTGTAGACCTCGGCCGCGGTGCGCACCGCGACGGGGTTGCGTGCGTAGGCGCTTGTGATGTCCTCGGCTACGGCTATGGCGTGGTCAGCATGGCCGATGGCAAGGAGCGCTTTGGCTTCGATGGCTTGGCTGGCGATGGTGGTGCTGCGCCGTTGGCGGCGTTCGATCACCTCCAGCGCTTGTTCTGCTTGCTGGTTGCGCAAAAGGGCTTGGGCCAGATAGTCGAGCAGAAACAGGAGTGGACCGTGCGCCTCGCGCAGAATCTCTGTGACCGCGATTTGCTCCTGGGGTGACGCCCAGTTGCGCAGGTAGTCGAGCAGTTGATCGCGCAGTTCGGGCGGCAGCGAGACAATCTGTTGGGCGGTCAGATCCAGGACGGTGTATTTGGTGACCGGCTCACCCGATTCGGGTGCAGTGGATGGTGTTGGTTCTTCTGGTGTGGCCGGGGTATGACTTGCAACGTTCGACATGCATATATCTTCCAGCGTGGGATCGGAATGGATCGGTAAGGCTGCTGCCCGTTCTTTGGACAGAAACCAATCGTCCAAACCTTCACATTGAGGCTGGACAATAGGTGATAAACATAGGTGATAAACATAGGTGGTAAACAAGGTGATAAACACCTCATAAACACCTATGCAACGATACAATAGCGTGCGGCCTTCGTCAACCACAAGGGGGACGGCAGCAGGTTGTGCCGTGGCCTAGATTGGCCCTGGGCGGCTGATCGCCGCGTGAAGGCGCAGACAGCTTGACGCTTGACAAAGGCTTTCCTATAATCTTGTGCTATTCTTCTCGGAACCCTGCGCCCCACCGGCTGTGAACGGTGGGGCATCAGGCGCGTTTGCGTGCCGGGTGGTTTAGGGGCAACCGTGAGATTGAGCACGACTTTTGGCGGCGATAGGTGTTATAGGATCTGTGTTATCGATTCTGTCTTAACGGGGCATGAAACATTTATCAAACAGCGGACTGATAACGAGGGTGACTGCGGCAGGGTCAAATGGCGCTCACCGCAGCACCGCCAAACTGTTTGGATTAGGAGAAAATTGCAGAGATGACAAGGGTTTTTATCACCGGTATGGGCGCAATCACCCCGGTAGGCAATGATGTAGAAACGTATTGGCGAAACCTGCTCGCCGGTAAATCGGGCGCTGGCCGTATTCAACAGTTCGATCCAGGCGACATGCCTTTTAACATGGCATGTGAGGTGAAGGACTTCGATGCCGGTGATTATATGGACCGGAAACTCATCCGGCGCACGTCGCGCGCGACACAGTTTGCCATCGCTGCCAGCAAGCAGGCGCTGGCGGATGCCCGCTTGGAGGTAACCGAGGAGAACCGCGACAATGTGGGCGTGATGATGGCGACGGGCGGCGGCGGCATCACCGAGATCGAAGCCGCGGCGTTGATCATGGGCGATAAGGGGTGGCGGTCGGTCGGGCCGTTCGTCGTGCCCAATGCCATGGCAAACGCGGTGAGCTGTTTGGTTTCAATTGAGACCGGGGCACGCGGGCCGGTCATGACCAGCACGGCAGCCTGCGCCAGCGGTCACTACTCGATCATCGAGGGGTATCACTTTTTGCAGCGCGGCGAAGCAGATGTGATCATCGCGGGCGGCGCGGAGTCGGCTGTGTCGATGTTGACGATGTCGGCCTTTGGCCGCATGGGGCCGCTCTCGACGCGCACGGATGATCCGGAGCGGGCTTGCCGGCCCTTCTCGGTAGACCGGGATGGCTTTGTGAGCGGTGAAGGCGCGTGCGCGCTGATCCTCGAAACGGAGGAACATGCACGGGCGCGCGGCGCGACCTTGTACGCCGAGGTGTTGGGTGGACGGTTGACGGGGGATGCGTTCCACATTACGGCCCCGGACCCAGAGGGGGACGGCGCGGCCCGCGCGCTGACCGGCGCGCTGCGCAGCGCCAAGTTGCAGCCGACCGACATCGACGTGGTCTTTGCGCATGGCACAGGCACGGTCTTGAACGACGCGGGAGAGGCCAAGGCGTTGAAGAAGGCCTTTGGCGAGCATGTCTACGACATGAAGATCACCAGCATTAAGAGCATGATCGGGCATGGGCTGGGCGCGGCGGGCGCGCAGTCGGCCATTGCTGCGGTCATGTCCTTGCGCGAGGGCATTGTGCCGCCGACCATCAACTACACGCCCGACCCGGAGATCGATCTGCCGATTGTGGGCAACCACGCGCAGCAGGCCGACGCACAGTATGCAATTGTCAACGCGTTTGGCTTTGGCGGGCAGAATGTCGTGGCGGTCTTTGGCCGCACCGATCACGCCAACGGCGCGTCTGCCTAGGCCGCGCGGGGTGGCTGCGCGGTAAGGGGGCAACCCAGGCGCACGGCACAACATAAGCGGGTAAACAACAGGGGAGCCACACTCGATGCGGCTCCCCTGTTTCGTTTGTGATATTGCTTGATTGTGCTGCCGGTAGGGCGCGGCTGGCGGGTGGCTTAGCCGCGCAGGGCTTGGCCGGTGTGAGCCAGGAACGCGTCGCCCAGAGTCGGGCGCATGACGCTGACTTCCTGAACCTGAAAGCCCTGGGCCGCGGCCAGGTTGAGCACGTCCACCAAGCGCAGATCGCCGTTGTCCACGCCGATCT
>CAZZNG010000171.1:0-11932 GCA_964655505.1 uncultured Litorilinea sp.
TGTAGAGGAGCCCACAATCGGACTTGAACCGATGACCTCATTCTTACCAAGAATGTGCTCTACCGACTGAGCTATGTGGGCCCAATCAACACCAGGTCAGCCAGGACTCTGATGTGACAAGGTGGGCGGGGGCGGATTCGAACCACCGAAGGCGTATGCCGGCTGATTTACAGTCAGCTCCCTTTGTCCACTCGGGCACCCGCCCAGATTCACTTATCAAACGTACTTGCCCCACTCGGCCGGCAGTCCAAACCTGCTAGGCTGCGCTATCCGGTGAATTCTGACAGACGCTTGCGCTGTCATGTGGCAAAGCCGACGATCGGACTCGAACCGATAACCTGCTGTTTACAAGACAGCTGCTCTGCCGATTGAGCTACGCCGGCGCACCTTCGCCCATCTCAGCATACACCTGGACAGGCAGAGATAGGCACATGCACAGGCGCATGTACCCGGAAATTATAACATAACGGGCGAATAGGTCAAATCTACAAGCTAGGAAATGAACTAAATGTCATAGAGGACGCTCCCTGATCGCACCGCGCCAGCCAGATTCCCAGTGTGCAGCCTTAACTTAGCCCGTAGACCGGCAGCGCGACCCCATGAATATCACGCGCCGCGGGCGAGGCGAGAAAGAGAATCACCTCGGCCATGGATTCCACCGCAACCCATTTGCTGGCGTCGGCTTTGGGCATGGCCGCGCGATTCTCCGGCGTATCCAGGGTGCTGGGCAGCACACAATTGACGTTGATGCCCTGGCCTTTGACCTCCGCGGCCAGGCTCTCGGTCAGCCGGATCACCGCGGCCTTGGACGCGGCATACGCGCTGTGCCTAGCGCTCCCGGCCAGCCCGGCCCGCGCCGCCACATTGACAATCTTGCCGCCCCCACGCTCACGCAGGATGGGCACGACGGCCCGGCACATGACAAAGGCCGAACGAGCGTTGAGCGTCATCATGAAGTCCCAGGTCGCCATGTCCATCTCGTCGACCGTCTTGCCTGCCCGATAGCCGCCCACTGTGTTGACCAGCACATCGATCCCGCCGAAGCGCTCGACACTCTGCGCGACAACTTGAGCCGCCGCGTCCGGGTCGGTCACATCAACCGGCGCGGCCAGCCAATGGGTTTCACTGTCCACCCACTGCGGATAGCGTTCGCGCTGCTTGGCGGCGCTGCGGTCGATCAGGACGACATGCGCGCCCTGGGCGGCGAACGCGTGGGCCACTGCGCGGCCAAGGTTGCCCGTGCCGCCCGTCACCAGCACAACTTTCTCTTGAAAGGGCGCGTGGGCCTGCGCCTGAAACTGCGTATAGGGGGCGTCTTGCCGGTCTGCCATGTTTTCCTTCCTGCGCCTGTTATTTGCTGTCTCTGAATGGTAGGTGGTCTAGCGTCGCTTCCGGTCAGTGCATGGTCGTCAGGACAGCCTAAGGACATATGTCATGTGTCAAGGGGCGAATGCCCCTAGCCGTACCCTGATTGGGTAACTTATGCTGGACGTGTGGCGATGTCACTCACATCGCCAGCCCGCGCTATGGACAAGACAAGATTGAGACGCGTATGATTACCTGGAGTATCCAATCGCTTGACGATCATCCCGCTCTGGCAGTAGGCCGCCCGCCTGTGGGGCTGCTCACGCAGGAGGAAATGGCCTATTACGACGGCTATTTCAGTCCGCGGCGGCGGCGCGACTGGCTGCTAGGGCGTTGGACTGCCAAACAGTTGATCCAGGCGACCGTCGCCCGCGCCTGGGGCTGGACGCCGCCGCTGGACAGCTTCTCCATCGGCCAGGCGGCCAATGGCGCGCCCTATGTCCAGAGCGCCCACCCCGCACTGTGCGGAAAGGAACCCGGCTGCGTGCCCATTGGCCTCTCTATCAGCCACAGCCACGGTCACGCTTTCTGCGCGGTAGCGGTCGAGGGCCATACGCCCCTGCGCCTGGGCGCGGACATCGAACTGATCGAGCCGCACGCGTCGGAGAGCATCGACAATTTCTTCACCCCCGCGGAGAAAGCTCACCTGTGCAGGATGCGGCCCGCCTGCCGGCCCACCATGAGCACAGCCACGCGCAGCGCCAAGGAGGCTATGCTGAAGGCAACGCGCTTAGGGATGCGCGCCGATTCGCATCTGGTCGAGTGCTTCTTGCACCCGACGCGCCCGCGCCATTGGATGCCCTACTTGATTGAACTGCACGATATTGAATTGCGCGATATTGAATTGCACAGTATTGAACTGCGCGATATTGACCTGCATGACAGCAGGCCCGACCAAACGCCCCCCGGCTCGCAGGCGTTCGGCGGTTGGTGGCGCATCATCGACAACCGGCTGCGTCCCGGCACACAGCTTGTCTTGACCCTGGCCGCTCAGGGGGTGTCGCTCTAGAAACAGCAAAACTTCCGGGAGGCTCGCAGCTTCCCGGAAGATAAATCCCTCCCCTGCTGGCCTAATCGAAGAGCAGCCGCGCATAGGCCACGTCTTCGGCCAAGAGCCGGTCTGTATAGGTGTCGTCGCTGTATTCCGCGGAGAAGGTCAAGGGGCCGGTATAGCCCACGCGCTTGACCGCGGCAGCCACTTCGCGCCAGTCGCTGCGACCTTGCGGCCCGGCGCAGAAGTAGGGCGCCCAGGTGACGTCTGCAGAGCCGGGCGGGCTGGTGCGCCGCCAAAAGGCATTTTTGAGGTTGACCATGCACAGGTGTGAGCGCACGATCTCCAGCCCCGCATGGGGGTCTTCGCCTTGCAGCGCATTGTGCGCCGGGTCCCAGATTGCGCCCACATAGCGCGGGTCATAATCCTTGACCAAGTTGTACAGCCCCATAGAGTTGATCGGCAGCGAGTTGCCATAGTGGTGCTGCACCCCAATCTGCATGTTGTAGCGCTCGCACAGGGGCAGCGCCGCGTCTAACTGCCGCCGCGCTGCCTCCTCGGCCTCCCAATAGGAAAGCCCCTGGCGCTTGAAAATGACGCGGTTCATACGGATGCCGTTTTCGGCACAAGCCGCATAGAGCCGCTCGTCGTCCAACGGCAGATCAACCGTCACATTCAGGACGCGCACACCCAGATCGCCCAAAATCTTGATGGCTTCCGGCAAGTCCTGCTCGATATGGTCCGGCTCACAGTAGAAGCCCGTTCGCACCGGCAGTTCAATCAAGTTGAAGCCCAGCCGCTGCACATGCAGCGCCAGCTTTTCCAGCGGCATGGTCTTCCACGGCTTCACAAAAACGGCAAATTCAGTCGCCATATACATTCTTTCTATCGATTTCTCTATCCTGTCCGGCTCATTCAGCCTATCGGGGCCTGTTCCGCCCTAATGCGCATCCTAGACCCAGGTGGGCTTGAGCGACAAGATGTCCACATTGACATGCTGGGGCAGGGTCGCCACCAGCAGCGCAGCCGCGGCCACATCCGCGGGCTGTAACATGCGCTGTCGCTGCTCCTGTGGGGGCGGGCTGGGCCGCCGGTCGAGCAGCGGCGTATTGCCTACGCCGGGGCAAAGCAGACAGGCGCGCACATTGTGCGGGTTGCCTTCCTCGTTGGTCACCTGCGTCAGCGCGTCCATGCCCATCTTGGAGGTGCTATACGCCGCGCCCCCGGCCAGGTGCGGACGCAGCGCCGCACGCGACGCCACGTTGATAATCGTCCCTGTCCTACGCGCCATCATGTCGGGCAAGAGCAATTTGGTAAAGAGAAAGGCAGCGGTCAGGTTCACGTCAATCAACTGCCGCCATTGCTCCGCCGACGTGTCGCGGATGCTGCGTTGGGTGACATTCATCCCCGCATTGTTGACTAAAATGTCGATGTCGCCCAATTCGGCTTTGGCCTTTTCCACCGCGGCGCGAATCTGCGCCGCATCGGCGATGTCCGCGACGCAGACGACGGCGCGGCCCCCTTGCCCGTTGATGGCATCGGCCACGGCCTGCAAGCGCTCGGCGCTGCGCCCGACCAGCGCAACCGCCATGCCCACGCTGCCGAAGGTTTTGGCAATCGCCTGGCCGAAGCCGCTGCTTGCGCCGGTTACAATGGCTGTTTTGGGGGTCGCGCCGCTTGTGCTGCGGTTGATTGAATCAGTCATGAACTCCTCCTCACCGGGTCTTGTTGCCATGAATTGCTTGCTCGAATTAGCCGCCCGTAATTTCCTCGCTGTGGATGGTTGGGCACCAAAACTTCTCGATGTAGCCGACAACCAACTGCGTGCCTGTGTCGTGGTCGACATAGGGCGATCGCGCGGGGTTGTACATGGCGTCAGTCAGATCGCGCACCAACGCGATGTTGATGCCCCACTTCACCATCTGCTTGATGCCAAAGGAGCGGTTGAGGATACACATGTTGGTATGCACCCCCATGATCAACACCTGGCGGATGCCGTGCTGTTGTAGGTAGTTGTAGATCTCTTGGCCGTTGTCCGAGATGCCGTCTACGCCGTGGTCAATGTCGATGGCCGCGTGCTGGCGCGTCCAGACCCGTTTCGGCTCTTGCTCATTGGTGTCGGAGCCTTCGTCGCTGTCGTCGATGGGCAGCGGCGGCGCGGGCCGGTCGATCTCCGCGGGCGGCGAGATGAACGGGGCCGCGCGCATGCGTGCGCGCGCCGGGGTTTCGGCATAGTAGGCCATCGTATCCGACGGCGCATGGATGATGCGCACACCCTTATGCCGCGCAATGGTCAAAACGTCGTTCATGATCGGGGCCATGGCGTCGACTCGTTCCGCCGCGCCCCGGCTCCAATGGTTGTCCCACATGTCGCAGACGATGATGGCGGTTTGACTCGCCGGAATGGTGCGGCGAACGATCTCCTCGCGCCAGACATTGCGCCCCGTGCCATCTTGGATCAGATAGGCGCGGCGAAAATTGAACAGCAATTGTCCGGCGTAATCTACGCCCCGGTTCTCGACCGATTCATCCATTACAACCTCCTCGATAGCCAATCCCCGCTTGGGCGGTTGGGTAATTCAGGCCCGACGCAAATGGCTTTGGGCCAAGATGGTCTCCGCGACCTCCATGGTTTTGAGCGCATCGGCAAAGCAGGATTCGGGCTGCGTGCGCTGCTGCACGGCATCGATGAACTGGCGGTTTTTGGCCTGAAAGCCGCCGTAGATATAGAACGCATCGCTGCCCGCCGCGTCGCGCGCCTCATAGCGTTGGCCGGTGATGTCGCCATCGGCAAAGAGACGCCCCTGGCCTTCGTGTTCGGCTTCGGCGCAAACGCCTGGCGCGTGCATGCCGACGCGAAAGATGCGCCGCCCGCTGGTCCAATTGTTCATCAACACCCCAACAGCCCCGTTATCAAAATGGAGCAGCGCGGTGAAATAGTTTAGGTCGGGCGTGCCGCGTGCGCTTGTCACGCTCTGCACATCGACCACTTCACCCCCGCACATCCAGCGCAGCGTGTCGATGGCGTGGACGCCGTCGTCCATCATATGATCGCGCGCCTGGAGAAACGGCTCCGGCGCGGCTTTGTAAAATTCGCATGTCGCATGGTAGATCGGCCCGCGCGCCAAGCACGCCTCGCGCAGCTGCACGACCATCGGGCAGGCGCGGCGTTGAAAGCTCACTTGGGTGATGCAGCCATGCTGATCGGCCAAATAGGCCAAAATGCGCGCCTGGTGCAGCGTCAACCCCAGGGGCTTTTCGATGCAAAGCGGCAGCCCTTGCTGCAAAACCCACACCCAGATGTCGAACATCAGATGGGGCGGGCCAATGGCATAGACCGCGTCGGGCGCGACTGTCTCGATCATGCGCCGGTAGTCGGTAAAGCGTGCCTCGATGCCATAGGTGTCAGCAGTGGTTTGCAGCCGCTGTGGGTCCAGATCACAAATTCCGGCAAAGATCACGTCGTCGAACGAGGCGAGCGATGGATAATGGACGCGGTTCGCCATACTGCCCGCGCCGATCATGGCGACGCGTGTAGGGCTGTGGGGCATTGGCGCGCTCTCCTGCTTCGGGTGGCTAGGTGGCTGGCGACGAGCCGTTTAAGCCGTCCAGCGTATCGCGCCGCCCGGCAAAATGGTCGCGGAAGATCTCCACGAAATTGGATGCAAAGCCGTGCCCGAACAGGCGCTTGGCGCTTGTGTCGGCCAGGGCTGCGGCGAGCTGTTCCCGCACAACATAGCGCATCGCCTTGCCCTCGCCCAGCACCAAATCATCGGTCGTCGCATTGGTCACAACATGAAAGATAAACTGTTGGCCGCCCTGGGGCCGCGGGTTGCGCTGGACAAACTGGCAGCGCACAACGTGCTGCGGCTGTAACTGCAATTCCTCGGCCAGTTCGCGCCAGAGCGCGGTGGTTGGCGCTTCGTCCCCCTCCATGTGGCCGCCAAAGAGCGACCAATGCAGGGGATAAGTGGGGGCTTGTTCATCGCGCAATTGCAACAAGAAACCAAGCGTCGGGTGCTCGATGATCGCGCCCGCCAGCGATGTAGGCTGCGACGCGGGCTGCGGTGTAGAAGCCATGCAAAATCCTTTATCTGCTGCGGAGGGTGCAGCCGAACCGCCCAACCTTACGCCTGGCGGCCCGGCTGCCCTCACGCACTTCGTTCTAATTCGTGCGAACCACTCGTACTAATCAGAGGCGAACACCGGGGCATCCCCCAACGGTTCCAACGGCTCTTTGACGTGAATGGCGCGCCCGTTGCTATAGGGAAATTCGTAGGATTCGGGCGGCGTGGCCCAACGCACGGCATTGGCGATCACCCGCCGCACGTTGGCGTCAAAATAGATCGGAAAGGTTTCATGGCCGGGCCTAAAATAGAAGATGCGCCCGTGCCCCCGGCGGAAACAGCAGCCGCTGCGGAAGACTTCCCCTCCCTTGAACCAAGAGACAAAGACCAGTTCATCGGGCGCGGGAATGTCGAACTGTTCACCGTACATCTCGGTGTGCTCGATCTCGAAATAGGGGCCGACGCCCGCGGCAATCGGATGGCCGGGCGCAACCACCCAAAGCCGCTCCAATTCACCCGCTTCGCGCCAGCGCAGGCTGCACGACGTGCCCATCAGCTTGCGGAAAATCTTGGAATGGTGGCCCGAATGGAGCACAATCAGCCCCATGCCCTGCAAGACACGCTGCTGTACGCGCTCGACGGTGGCATCGTCCACCTCTTTGTGGGCCATGTGGCCCCACCAAGTCAGCACATCGGTTTCGGCCAAGACCTCATCGGAAAGGCCGTTGTCCGGCTCATCCAGCGTGGCGGTACGCACGTTGGTAAAGCCGTGTTCGACCAGCCCTTCGGCAATTGCAGCATGGATGCCGTTGGGGTAGATGCGTTGTACTTCCGGCTTGGACTTTTCATGGCGAAACTCGTTCCAAACCGTCACGCGCACATTGCTCATTTGACCATCGCTCCTTGCGTGGTTGGCGCATTCGCCAGGGGAGATGAAACATGATTCGATTGATCAAGCCGGCAGTCGTCAGGCCGGTCACCAATGCCACAAATCCGCGCTGCAGCCTGGACGCAACGCGATCCAGGCCGTAGGATCATTCTACCATAGGCAAGCGACGCCACAGCCTTTCTCCCCCGCGGGTTTTGGCAAAGCCGCGCACTTGCGCCGCGAGGTCCGCTTCATCGGCGAAAAAGGTGCTCAACTGTGATCGATAGGCGCGGATGGCGTCGATCTTGGCGCGCAAGGCCGCCTCATCCAGTGGGACGACTGTCGCGGCCCACCCGCCGGATGGATGCGCGACCAGGCCCGCCACCGCGCCGGGTGTCTGGGCATAGGGGTAGTCCTCGTAATAGTGCAGCTTGGCCGGGGACACAGCTTGTTCAGCGGCCAAGCGCGTCAACTGGTGATCCACATGGTTGCCCACCGTGAGCGGCGCGATCACGCGCTCGGCGTCGGGCAGATCCGCCAGGGCCGCGGCCAACGCCGCCACCAAAGCCTTTTCGCCCGCTGCCACCGGGCCAAAGATATCGTCATCGGAGACATAATAGGGCGCACCTGTGGCCGGGTCGCTGCGATAGATGCAGTCGGGCAGCGACCAGTGCAGCGCGTCCGCGCCCAGAATGGCGCACGCGGCCAAATCCTCGGCTCGGCGCGCGGCCACAGCATCCGCTTGCAGTTGCCAGCGGTCGTGCAGGCTTTGGGCATAGGCGGAGACGCTTGCAGGTGAATCAGCAGATGAATCTGTGGATGAATCAGTGGGCGGGTCGCCCGCGGTGATGGTGACGATGAGCACGCGGCGGCCCGCTTGGGTCGCGGCATAGATCTGCCCCCCACAGGAGAGGGCCGCATCGTCCAGATGGGGCGAAAGGTAGATGGCATCGTACCTTGGCGACAAAGACTGGACAGTCACAGGCTGAATGGTCATGTCTAAAGGGTCCAACTCCCGGCGATAAACAGGTGAATCATAACAGGTGAATGAATGACAGGTGGATGATAACGGTTGAACGGTATAGAAGGATTATAATAGGACGGTTGCATCCCTCAACTTCCCGGCAAGTTGTCACTTTCGCCGCACAGCTTACAGCCCGAACGGTGGGGCTGCGCTATACTATTGCAAGTAGGGATGATTGTACCAATTAGAGGGAGAGATTCATGCAGAATCGACCGGAAAGGACCGCAGCAGGCGACATCGCGGGGATTGCAAGAGGCGGGGAAACGCCTCTCCGCCGCGTCGCCATGCTCAGCGTCCATGCCTGCCCGCTGGCGTTGATGGGCGGCAAAAAGACCGGCGGGATGAATGTCTATGTGCGCGACTTTGCGCGCGCGCTGGGCGATGCCGGTATCCAAGTAGATGTCTATACACGTTCACAAGATGACTGCCAGCCGATGGTCAAGCGCGAGCTAGGCCCCGGCGGTCGCGTCATTCATATCGCTGCCGGGCCGGAGCGCCCGATCCCGCTGGCCGATATTCCGCAGCATCTGGACGAGTTTGCCGCTAATGTGATCGCCTTTGCCGCCGCGGAAGGCACAACTTACGATCTGATCCACAGCCACTATTGGCTGTCGGGCTTGGTGGCCGAAAAGCTACGCGCGGCCTGGGGGCCGCTGCCCATTGTGCATATGTTCCACACGCTGGGCCACCTAAAGAACCAGATTGCGTTTGACGAGAGCGAACGCGCGCCCCAAGAGCGCATCGACGGCGAGACGCATGTTGTGCAGCATGTGGCCGACCGCATCATTGCGGCCACGCCCGCCGAAGAAGAACAGCTTGTCGAACTCTACGGCGCGCAACGTGCCAAGATCAGCGTGATCCCGCCTGGGGTCGATCTGGCGCGCTTCTATCCCATCGACAAAGAGACAGCCAAGCGCCGGGTCGGTGTCCCTTATGGCACGCAGACCATCCTCTTTGCCGGGCGCATCGAGCCGCTCAAGGGGATCGACACCCTGTTGCGCGCCATGTCAATCCTGCAAGAGCGCCATCCGCAGGCAGTCGAGAATAGCTGTGTCGCCATCATCGGCGGCGACCCCTGGGCCGATGACCTGGACGGCGAGATGGCCCGGCTCAAGTCGCTGCGCAGCGAGTTGGGCATTCACGACCTAGTGACTTTCTTGGGCGCAAAAGACCAGGATGTGCTGCCCTACTATTACGCCGCGGCCGAGATGGTAGTCATGCCTTCTCACTACGAGAGCTTTGGCATGGTGGCGCTAGAAGCCATGGCGATGGGCACGCCGGTGATCGCGTCGGAAGTGGGCGGGCTGGCCCATCTGATCCGCCACGGCGAAAACGGCTTCCATGTGCCCTCGCGCGACCCTGAAGCGCTGGCGGCAAGCATTTTGCGCTTGTTAGAAGATCATGCACTGCGTGCCCAGTTGGGGGAGCAGGCGCGCGCCGACGCGCAGGCGTATGACTGGCATGTCGTTGCCGGGCGAATGCAGCACGTCTATTGCCAACTGCTGCGCCAAACCGCGCCCGCTTAGGCGCTGTGGGGATAGCGAGGCGTTCCCCCGGAGTACGGCACAATCGCAGAACCCGAGGTTCAGCCTCAGGGGAACCGTAGCATGGCGAAGATTGCCTATGTTGGGCTACCCGCACATGGACACACGAACCCGGCCCTGCCGGTGATGAAGGAGCTTGTGCGGCGCGGGCATCAAGTCATCTTTTACAATGCAGCGTCGTTCCGCGAGAAAGTCACGCCCACCGGTGTCGACTTCCGCCCACTCCCCGAACCCATGCCCACGGAATGGGAACTCGCGCAAGCGCTGCATGACTTTATCAACGCCTCCCTCATCCTTTCCGAGATGAGTCGGCCCCTGACGCGATTTTTGATTGGCGAATTGGGGCGTGAACAGCCGGACCTGGTCATCTATGACTCAGTTGCCATGTGGGGCTACGTCGCAGCGCGGACGCGCGGCATCCCACAAGTCTGCTTCATCACGACTTTTGTGCTGGATGGGTCACAGCGCGCGATTGGATATGGGACGCTGGCGCGCTTCTTTTGGTCGGCATTGCCGCACCTGCCCAGCCTACTTCGCTGGCGGCGGAGCATGGCGCAAGAGTTCGGCAAGGAGAATTCAGGCGGCATCACTGAATACGCCTGCTTGAACATCGTCTTTACCTCGCGCGAATTTCACCCCCCGAACACCTTCATCGACGAGCGATTCCGCTTTGTGGGGCCGTCCATTGATCCTGCTACCCGAGACGGTGATTTTCCCTTCGACCAGTTGCAGGATGGCGTCAAGGTCTATGTTTCGCTGGGCACAATCAACTACCTGAACGATACGTTTTATCAGACCCTATTCACCGCATTTGCCGAGTACCCGGCCCAGTTCATCCTGTCTGCAGGCCGGAACACGGACACGGCGCAGTGGGGCATGACGCCCAAAAACTTCATTGTCCGCCCCTATGTGCCGCAGTTGGCTATCCTCCAACAGGTTGACGCGTTCATCACCCACGGCGGCCTAAACAGCGTGCATGAAGGCTTGTACTATGGCGTGCCGCAGATTGTGGTTCCCCACCAGCTTGAACAGTTGCTGAACGGCAAGCGCGCGGCGCAAACAGGAGCCGGGATTCTGCTCGGCCACCGATACCCCTATGGACGTGTAACCCCCGCGGAACTCCGCGCGGCGCTCGATAGGCTGTTGAGTCTGCCCCAATATCGAGAGAAGGCCGTACAAATAGGAGAGACACTGCGCAATGCCGGGGGGTATCGCCGGGCGGTTGAAGAGATTGAAGCCTTTCTTAACGACACCACTCGCTGAACTGCTCACGGGCGCGCCCCAAACTTACCGCGCCGGAGCCACCCCCAGCGCGGCCAGTTCAGCCACAAGATCGATACCGGGCTGATAGTGAATGGCGGCCATGCCCACGGCGCGTGCCCCGTCGATGTTATAGGCGAAGTCGTCGATAAAGACGGCTTCCTGCGCGGCGCGGCCCAAGCGTTCTAGCGTGCGCTCGAAGATGACCGGGGCAGGTTTCATCACCTTTTCATAGGCCGACCCCACGATCAGGTCGAACGCGTCGGCCATGGGATAGCGCACCTGCACGAAGTCGTGCAGATCGTCCATGGCGTTGGAAATGATGGCTGTCTGATAGGTGCGGCGCAACTGCCTAATGTAGTCCACCAAAGCCGTATCCAGCCGGTCACCGCCGTAAAAGTCGCGGCGGAATGCCTCTAGCCCGGCATCATCCAGCTTCAATTCAGCCTGCACCCATGCCCACAGTTCAGCCGCGCGGATCGCGCCGGTCTGCGCCTGCACCCCCATGGGGCTGTTAAAGACCAACTCATCGGAGCCGCCCGGCGGCAGCCCCAACCGCTCCTCTAACTGACGCCGCGGGGTGCGGTCCTCGGTGCGAACCAGCACGCCGCCCACGTCAAAAATTACCGCTCGAATCATTCTCTATCGTTGCCTGAACTATTGTTATGTTACCTGAAACAGCATGACCTTCCCGAAGCACAAAGCTTCCGGCAAGGTCAATCACTGTCGTGATTCTATTGGTCGTGATTCTATTGGCTGTTATTTTACTGCTGCCTGGATGCGTACCACTTGCCCGTTCTGGCTAGCCGATGC
>CAZZNG010000172.1:0-11915 GCA_964655505.1 uncultured Litorilinea sp.
GTCGAAGCCCTTGTCCTCCGACGTACGCTCGACGGCTTCCATCTGATCTTCGAAAATGGCCTTGCTGTCATAGAGCAAGCGCCCGATCAGGGTGCTCTTGCCGTCGTCGACGCTGCCCGCGGTGGAAAAGCGCAGCAGATCCATGCCCAAATATTGGTCGTCGGCTTGAAAGCTCTGGGTTTGGGCGACGGAAGCAGGACGTTGGTTGACTGATTGTTGCTCGATCATAGCGTTTAGAAGTACCCCTGTCTCTTACGATCTTCCATGGCAGCTTCACTGCGGCGGTCATCGGCGCGCCCGCCGCGTTCAGTCACGCGGGCGGAGGCCACCTCCTGAATCACCTCTTCCAAGCAAGCTGCATTCGAAACCACTGCACCCGTGCATGTCATGTCGCCGATGGTGCGGAAGCGCACGGTCATCGTGGTAGGTTGCTCGCCGTCGACCAGGGTAAGATAGGGGGAGACGGCCAGCAGCATGCCATCACGTTGGATGACCTCGCGCTGGTGTGCAAAGTAGAGCGATGGAATGTCGAGACGGTTGTGGGCGATGTACTGCCACACGTCCATCTCGGTCCAGTTGCTCAACGGGAAGACACGGAAGTGCTCGTTGGCGTGTTTGCGCCCATTGTAGAGATTCCAAAGCTCTGGGCGCTGGTTTTTGGGGTCCCATTGGCCGAATTGATCGCGGTGGGAGAAGAAGCGTTCTTTGGCGCGTGCTTTTTCTTCGTCGCGGCGCGCGCCGCCAATCGCAGCTTCAAACTTGAACTCGGCCAGCGCATCGAGGAGGGTGACGGTCTGCAGGCCGTTGCGGCTGGCATAGGGGCCGGTTTCTTCGACCACGCGGCCCTGGTCAATCGAATCCTGCACATAGCGCACGATCAGATTCAGGTCCAGCTCCCGCATGAGCCAGTCGCGAAATTCCAGGGTTTCGGGGAAGTTGTGGCCTGTGTCGATGTGCAGCAACGGAAATGGAACCTTGCCCGGATAAAAGGCCCGGTAGGCAAGATGGGACATCACAATCGAATCTTTGCCGCCGGAAAACAGCAAAACCGGGCGTTCGAACTGGGCAGCCACCTCACGCATGATGTAGATGGCTTCCGACTCAAGCTGCTTTAGGTGGGTTCGCAGATATGAACTCATAGCTCCTGTGCAAATCTTTCCTGATAGACATTCCAGTGTTCCTGGAACACAACCGGTGCAATCGTGTAGAGCATTCTTAGCGCACGTTGGCCCATGAGACGGATCTCCCATTGGGCTGCGGTGTCTACGGCACGCAACCACATGAAATGACTCCAGGCTGCAAAGTTCATGGTCGCGACAATACGGGTTTCCGCGGCGTTGGGCAAGAGGAAGCGTGCATCTTCTTTGCGGATGCCCAGGCTGCGCAGTTTGGCGTACTTCTCCTCGGCGATGCGCCAGAACTCATCCAACTCGGCCATGGCCTCGGCATTGGCTGCGACAGCATCGGGCACGATGGCCTGCCATCCTCCCTTGTTCAAGTCTACATAACGCTGTGACTCTTGGCTGAAGCTGGCGAGCCGGTGGCGGACAAGCTGATGGGTACAGGTGCGGCTGATGCCTTCGAAGAGGAAGGTAGCCGAGCCGTGGTCAGTCTGCAGCACCGGGTCGTCGAATTGGGGCTGGGTATAGCCAAGCAAGGTCACGCGCATGGGACCGTCTTGGGTGGGGCGCAGGTCGTCGAGATTGGAAACAGAGTGAGGCGGGAGCGTCAAATCCACCGGCGGCGCATCGGCCACCGCGCCGGCGAATTCGGCATAGACTTTGGGCGCAATGGCGAACAAGATGGGCAGGATCTGCTCGCCCACTGCCTCGCGCACCGCGTCACGGCGCAGCAAGTCCAGCCAGACGCGCGTGTTGCCGCTGACGATCCAACTGGAGCCGCGCGCCGGGCTGCCCGCGCCATTGCTGACAGCGGCGAGATCCGCACCGGGGGCAATCTCGGTTACTTCACAATGGCGGTTGAGAATGCGCCAGCGCAGGGGCAGATCCGTATCGTCAAAGCGGAAGGTGATGACCACATGTTCGATGATGTCTTCATGGCCCTCGCGCACGCGCGCGGCGATAAACTCCGGGGCCGTGCCCATGCGATGAGTGCTGCGATAGCAAACGCGCCCGGCATACTCGATCATCTGCTCTGGAAAAGCGCCTCGCCCTTGCCAGAGTGTTGCTAGATCGCTGCGGCCCGCGACAACCTCCGGGGTCAAGGCCGGATTCTGTTGCGTATAAGCAAGCAGTTGAACGCGCATACGAACTTCCTTTAATCGCGCCATGTTGAGTGGCGCAGTGATAGGTTGCGCCAATCTAAACCCATTGGCAATTGGCGCAAAGAATAACAACCGAGCGGAGCAGCCCTGTTCAATGGCAGCGTTCAAACGGCAATGTTCAAACGACAGTGTTCAAACGACAGTGTTCACTCGCTGTCCTTGTGGGTGTTCCGCGGGTTCTCCTTGGTTAAGCCCTGGTCTACTGTTACGCCACGGGGCCGGAATTCAGGATACGTGATCAGAACATGCGGCCAAAGTACACGAATCAAAATACGCGAACCAAAATACGCGAACAGTATACGATCAACTCGGCAAACAGTGACGGCGCGCTGAGAGCATAGAATAGCACTTCGCTTGCCGTACCCCAAATGCCCCGGCAGGGCACGACCGTTAAAACCCACCTTCCGCGGAGGGCGTTGGGGAGTCGTCGAACCATCGTCAGGGCGGGCGCAGACCTTCGCCCAATAGCCGTCTACCTGGTGCATTCGGCACAGGGTTGGACAGGTGGTTCGAGCGGATGGTACAATCGCGGCCATGAGCAAACATTACTATGGTGGACAAGCGGTCATCGAGGGCGTGATGATGCGGGGGCGCAAGACCATGGCTGTGGCTGTGCGCAACCCGCAGGGCAACGTGGTGATGCATACGGAACCGTTGACCGCGCCCATCTACACAAGTAAGTGGGGCAAGTGGCCTTTTGTGCGCGGGCTGGCGCTGTTGTGGGATGCGCTGGGTCTGGGCATGCGGGCGCTGATGTGGAGCGCCGAGGTGTCGGTGCAGGAAGACGAAGAAGAGCATGTGGAGTTCTCCGGTCCGGTAGCATGGACGACCATCGCGACGAGTTTGGGCTTTGCCATTTTGGTCTTCTTCTTGCTGCCTACCCTGGCGAGCCGGTGGCTTGCCGCCTATGTGAACGACAACGTGTGGGTCGATGCGGCCTTTGAGGGGCTGCTGCGGCTGATCCTCTTCGTACTCTACATCTGGGGCATCGGCCAGATTCCAGAGATCAAGCGGGTCTTTGGCTATCATGGGGCGGAGCATAAAGCGATCAATGCCTATGAAGCGGGCGCGCCGCTGACGGTTGAATCGGTGCGCGGCTTCAGTTTGCAGCATGTGCGCTGCGGAACCAGCTTTCTCCTCTATGTATTGGTGATCAGCATCATTCTCTTTGCGCCGTTGACTTTTAAGGGCGTTGAGCCGGCTGTGCTGGCGCTGCTGCTGCGCTTTGTCACTCGCTTGCTCTTGGTTCCTGTCGTGGCCGGAATCGCCTATGAGATCATCCGCTTTAGCGCGGCCCATGCTGAACAGCCTTTGATGCGGCTGTTGATCGCACCGGGGCTGGCGCTGCAAAAGCTGACGACGCGCGAGCCTGACGACGGCATGATCGAGGCGGCGATTGCGGCATTGGAGCCGGTGCTGGCCGCGGATGGGATTGTCGCGACCGCAGCGGCTACGGCAGCAGGCCAAGCATCGGGCCACGGGCAGGCAGCCGAGCCGATGCTGGGCGGCGCAGGGCTGGGGCCTGCTTCAGACTAGCGCCGTTTCCTGGGCCGCATGGCTGTTTGCCGTCTTGTCTGCCCGTCTACTTGTCTTATTTGTCCTTATTCGTCGGCTTCCCACCCTACGACCATCTCGTCATCGTCCACCATGACCACATCGCCAGGGCGCAGCTTGCGCCCGCGCCGCGTCTCCACCTGACCGTTGACCAGGACATGCCCGCTTTGGATCAGGTGTTTGGCTTCGCCGCCGGTCTGGACAACCTGGGCTAACTTGAGAAATTGGTCGAGCTTGATGGTTTCTTCTTGCGGCTGCTGCGCTTGGGTCATGTGTACACTCCCTGGCTGGCGCTGAATGCAAAAGCCGGCCAAGAATAGGGCAATCAAGAATCGTAATCAAAAACACGGTGCAATGGTTTGATCCATCGCACCGTGTTCAATTTTACCTGCGCTTCAAGTGCAAAGCAATAGGCTTTGCGCGCATTGGGCCTATCCCGCGTCGTTGTCGTTAAAGACCACGTATTCGGCGGAGACCCAACCGCCATCCTCGGCAAGCTCCGGCACGTCGATACGCACCCACTCCCCATCATCGCTGATTTCGAGGACGGTGTAGACTTCGCCGTCAAAGACGTTGCCCACCTTGTTTTCCTCGTCCGCGGTCGGGGCGCTGCGCACGCGCAGGGGCAGGTCCGTCACAATGGTGACCGTGCCCAGTTCTGTGTCACTGGTTGCTGCGTCGGTTTCTGTGTCGGCTTCTTCTGCAGCGGTAGCTTCTTCCGTCGCCTCGGCAGTCGCCTCTTCGGTGGCTTCAGGCGTGGCTTCCTCAGCCGGTTCTTCTGTCGCTTCTTCAGTCGGTTCTGCAGTCGCTTCTGTGGTTGCCGTTTCGGTCACTGCCTCGGTGGCTTCTGGGGTGGCTTCCTCAACCGGCTCCTCAGTTGCTTCTGCAGTCGGTTCTGCAGTGGCTTCCTCTGTGGCTGCTTCCTCGCCCGCCTCTGTGGTTGCTTCTGCAGTCGCTTCTTCTGTGCCAACTTCCGTGGTGATCGCTTCGCTGGCTTCTACCTCCACAATGACGATGTTGGTGATGTCGCCTTCCAGGGTCACGTAGCTGGCTGATACCCAGCCTGTGCCGCTGGGCGAGCGGTCGATCTCCAGCTGAATCCACGCGCCATCCGAGCTAATGCCGATCACCGGGTAGCTTTCGCCACCCCGCGCGCCGGCAACTACTTCGGCAGTGTCGCTTGGTTCGGCGCGCACTCGCAGCGAATCCGCGGAAATGGTGGCGGTCGCCGGGGCAACGGCAGACGTGGCGCTGGCTTCGCCTTCTTCTGGCGCGGCCTCTTCCGCAGCATCTTCTGACGTGGCTTCTTCTGTGGCTGCTGGTGTGCCGGATGCCTGCGCCGTAGCTTCGGCAGCGATGACCGCCGGGTCACGGATGGGTTGGCACGCGGCCAGGGCTAGAAGCCCAACCACCAGGCCCACCAAATAGAGGATACGAGTGCCAGGTTGTTGGCGACGGTTTGTTTGCATTTGGTTACACCTCACTTAAGTTTCTATGCTCGTTGTGCAATGTTCGGCTGCGTAATGTTCGCTGTCTGATTTTCGTTGTATACCCTTGGCGTGCAGGAGCGGCTCAACCCCTTGTGCGCGGACACAGCGGGGGAATGCGAACGCTGCCGCAATTAGGTTGCCGAACCGGACGCAAACGCCGTTGATTATTGCATGAAGCGCGCCGAGCGCCAAACCGCGATGGCTTTTCTGTACGCATAGCCTCATGACGTCTAGAACATAATTTCGATACGGGCGGCCTCTTCGATGGTGGTTTCATCGTAGATGATCACCAGCAATCGCTGCGGCTCCGGGGGGATGGTCGAAGGCAGACGCAAGTAGTAGACATCGCGAATCAGGTCGTCGATGGGCCAATCGGGTGTGCGTGCCATGCGCCGCAAGGGAAATTCGTCCGCGGTGACAGGCGTGCCGTCCGGCCAAAGCAGGGGCGTGCCGCTTGGGTCGAGCGCGCGCAGCGAAACCTTGAGCATCTGTGCAGTGGGGGCTGCTTTGCGCCAGTAGAGTGTCAGCGCTACGTAGGGTTCGGCTGTGGTTGCGATCCGTTGCACGCTGTATCCTTGGATCGTCAAACTGCCGTCGCCTACGCTGATGGGCGGCTCGATCGCAGCCTCTGCCGGCATGGCTGCTGCGGCTGGTCTGCCCGATGCAGCAGGCTCGTTGCGCGGGCGGATGCGCACGAGCAGCCCGGCCCCGTCGTAGCTATAACGTTCGGCAATGCCGCCAAGTTCACGCGTCAGGTAAATTGGCTGATCCGCTGCCAGCGCGGCCTCGACCTGGGCCATGCGTGCTGCAGGGTCGTCTGCCGCGATCAGGGTGACGTCCGTGGCGCGGCCTTCGGCTACTTGCATGTAGCGCAGCGCGGTCTTTTCGCCCTCGATGCCGACCACGCGGCTGCCAGGGGCGAAATCGGCCAGGGTCATGAGCCGGGCGCGGTCATGATAGCGCCAGATGTCGCTGCGGTCGGGCAGCGGCGCGCGGCCAGCCGGAACCCAGATCAGGGCAAGCAGGAGGAGCATTTGGGCCGGGATGGCCCAGCGCGGGGGCAGCAGGCGCGCCAAGAGGCCCACACCGGCCCCGGCAAATAGGGCTAGGCAAAGCTGTACAGGCAGGGCAAAGACTTCGGGGTCGGGCACACGATAGCGCCAGACAAAGGCTGCATTGAGCAGCAGCACGGCGAGGACGAACCACCAGGCACGCGCTGGGCGGCCGCGGCGGTCAAAGAGCCAGACCAGGCCAACCAGCGCCAGCCCCAGGCCGATCCAGCCCACCTGTGCCAAGAGCAGCGCGGCCCAGTCCGCGGGCGTATAGGCCGCGTCGATGGGGTTTTCGCCGAAAAAGGTCGTAAAGCTGCGCCCTAGCACATGGTCCCAGAAGCCGCGCCAACTGTTGACATAGCCGCCGTGGATGTCGGGCGTGCCCATCCAGGCGCGCAGCGGCAAATAGATGTAGAGCAAGAGCGGCAGCAGCAGCGCCCCGGCCCACCCGATCCATTGGCGTGATGGCCGCCAGATGCCTGGCACACTCCACAATAGATAGAGCGCCAGCGGCGGCAGCAGCAAGACAGTGGTGCGGTGGTGGGCAAGGCTCAACCCGATCAGCGCGCACAAGAGGCGCATCCGCCGGTCAAAGGCCGGTGGATAGGGGGCAGGCGCATCGGGCGCTTGCGGCGTCAAGGTGCGGTTGATGCCGATGGCTGTGAGCAGAATGGCCGCCACAAAGAGGTTGTGCAGGGTATAGACTTCGGCGATGGTGGCTTGGCTGCCCCAGACCGCGCCCAAGCCCAGGACCAGCGCCGCGGCCATGCCCGCCAACAGGTTGGGGCTGCCTTGACGTGTGGGCGCGAGACGGGCCGCCAGGTGCGCGACCAGCCCCACGGCAGCCGCCGCGGCCAGCGCGCTGAAGAGATTGACGCGACCAGCCCATGTGCCGGTGGGCAGCAAATGGGTCCAGAGACCGGCCAAGATCGTATAGAGCGGGTAGCCGGTGGGGTGCGCGATGCCAAAGGCCGGGGCGACAACCTGAAATTCGGGCGAGTCGTCGAAGAAACCCATCAGCCCCGGCGCGCTGCGTTGACGATAGAGCAGCCAGGCGATGATTCCAACCAACCAGGGGAACCAACGGGCAGGAGTGCGAATGAAATCGCCCAAAAGGGGCGGGATACGGCGCAGCATGAGGGATCAGTCTACCATAACTTTGGTCGCAGCCCTTATCTTTGGTATGATGCCAGACTAATGCCAGAGAAACGCTTTGCCGCGGCGAATCAATCGCCCGTTGTCGGGCGATTAGCTGAACCCCCAACGGTCGTACCAGTCACGACATTCGGTCACTGCCCAAGTCGTCAACTGCCCAAATCGTCTCAGATCGAGGGGTCGCCCATGCAGAGAATTGATCGATTGCGCCATCATTGGCAGCAGAACAATCCCCACTGGTACAGTCTACGCAGCCATCCACTGCAGCGCTTGGGGCGGCGCGTTGTCGCCTATCTTGACGCGGCGCGGCCGCTGCGCCGCGCGCTGGTCGCATTGAGTATGGCGCTCTTTTGCCTGTGGCCTGCGCTGGCCTGGGCACAAGCCCCCGGCGGCAGCAGCCCCAGCCAGGTGGGCGCGGGGTTGAACAGCGGCACGGTGACGCCTGCCTGGTATGTGCTGACAGCCGCGCTGGCGCTGTTGATGCCCGCGGGCTTTGTGTTGATCGGCGTGGCCGGGCTGGAGCCGCAGCGCGCGTGGGATGCGGCGCTGGGCGCGCTGGCCGCGATTGGGCTGGCAGGCTTTAGCTACTGGGCAGTCGGCTTTGCCTTTCAATTCGGCGGCGTTGGGCTGGTCTATCCCCAAGAAGGGCTGCGCGAACTGGTGTGGGAGTGGAGTCCTTTTGCCGCGGATTGGGGCGCGGGCTGGGGCGTGGCCGGGTTGAGCGGCTGGTTTCTTTCCGGCTCGAACATCACGCCGTTGACCTATGCGCTCTTTTTGGGCCATGTGCCGTGGGCCATGCTGGCCGCGCTGCTGCCGATTGTGGCGCTGCGCGGGCGCGCCCCGGCCACGGCAACCCTCTTTTTGGCGCTGGTGATTGGCGGCTTTGTCTACCCGGTGGCCGACAATTGGGTGCGCGGGGGCGGCTGGCTCGGCTCGCTGGGCAACAACCTGCGCCTGGGCCACGGCTTCGTCGATTTTGGCGGCGCGGGCACGGTCCACCTTGTGGCCGCGGGCATGGCCCTGGCCGCGCTGGTGGTCTGGGTGCCGCGGCGACGCAGACCGCGCCCGGAGATCACCATTTCCCCGGTGCAACTGCCGCTGCTGGCTGTGGTCGGCAGCCTCTTGATCATGGCCGGGGGGGCAGGCTGGTTGTGGAGCAACCCGCTGCAGATGAGCACATTGAGCGAGTTGGCCTTGATGCGCGGCAGCGCCAATATGGTTCTCTTTGCCGGGGGCGGCACGATTGTTCCCCTGCTCTACACCTGGTTCGTGACCGGGCGCAGTGAACCGCTCTTTAGCGCGCGCGGGCTGGCCGCAGGGGTGGTGGCCGGGCTGGCTGCAGGCCCCTTTGTCCAGCCGGGCTGGGCCTTCATCATCGGCTTCTTTGCCGGAGCGACCGTGCCCTTTGTCACGTATGTGGTGGATGGGCTGCTGCGTTTGGATGATGCCACCGGCGCAATCAGCGTCAGCGGGCTGCCCGCGGTGGTGGGCCTGTTCATGGTGGGCCTCTTTGCCGACGGCGCGGCCGGTCAGGGCTGGCAGATGACCGGGATGGACAGCTATCTGGGCGTCACCGGCCAGGGCGTCACCGGCCTGTTGGCAGGGGACGGTTTTCAGATGGACTTCCCCGGCCAGATCCAGGCGCAGATGATCGGCATCTTGTCGCTGGCCTTGTGGGGCTTTGTGTTGGGCATGTTGATCTGCGCGCCGCTGGGGTTGGTGCTGCATAGCTTGCTTGGCGGGAGGACGACGAGCGCGGTGGCTGCTCCCGGCGGCTTCGAGGCGGAATACCCCGGCACGCTTGGCAACAACGCGCCCTATGCGCCGCCGCCTGCACGCCAGAGCCAACCGCAGCAACCACAAGAAGAATGGGCGGGCCGCGCGGTGCGTTCGCCCGGAGATCGCCCCGACTTCTAACGCTTTGACATAACCTTTGATCCGCAGATCATGCCCATCGCAGCCTTGAATCAGCCGTTACCGCGTGCCTTTTACAATCGAGCAACGCCGCTTGTGGCGCAAGCGCTTTTGGGCATGTTGCTGGTGCGGCGCATTGGCGATGATCTGCGCGTCGGCAGGATCGTCGAAACCGAGGGCTATTTGGGCGAGACAGACCCCGCGGCCCACAGCGCGGCGGGCAGAACCAAGCGGACGCAGATCCTCTATGGCGAAGCAGGCCGCGCCTATGTGTACCAACTACGCCATCACTACTTGCTCAATGTGGTGACCGAGGAGGTCAACCAGCCGACCTGTGTGCTCTTTCGCGCGCTGGAGCCGGTGCAGGGGTTCGATTTCATGGATCAAACAGGGCTGGAAACGGGGTTGAAAGCGGTCAAGCCGACCCACTTGATGAACGGCCCGGCCAAACTCTGCCGTGTGCTCCAGATCGATCTCTCGCTCTACGGCGTCGATCTCACTGCCGCGGAGTCGCCGCTCTACATTGCCCAAGGCGATGCAGACGGCATCGAGATCGAGGTTTCGACCCGCATCGGCATCACCAAAGCGGTGGACAGACCCCTGCGCTTTACGATCAAGGGCAGCCCCTATCTTTCGAGAAAATAGGCCGCACGCGCCTATCTTCTATTTCCTCAACCTATTTCCTACCCCAGACGGCTGCCGATGAAATCGGGCGCGCCGTTGAGCAGGCTTTGGATCGGCATGGCGCGCTTGCCCGCAGGCTGCACTGTGACCAGCCGCAGCAGCCCCTCGCCCGTGCCCACAGCCGGCCCCGCGGGCGTCGCCACCACTTCGCCCGGCGCTGCATGATTCCCGTTCTCCCCATGCATGACTTCTGCTTGCCAGATCTTGAAATTCTGCCCGCGCCAAGAGGTATAGGCGCTGGGCCAGGGTGTGTACGCGCGCGTCATGCGCTCGATGACCGCGGCAGGGGCCTGCCAGTCGATCCGCCCATCCTCTTTGCGGATCAGGCGGCAGATGGAGGGTTCGCCGGGTAAATCGGCCTGGTCGATGGGCGTGATCGCGCCTGCCAACCAGCGAGGCAGTGTTTCCACCAAGAGATCCGCGCCCTGTTCGGCCAGCCGCGCTGAGAGGGTGGGGGTGGTGTCGTCGGGGTGAATGGGCTGCTTGGCCTGGGCCAAGACTGGGCCGGTGTCCATGCCTTCGTCCATGAGCATGATCGACACGCCGGTCTCCTCCAGCCCGTCGAGGATGGCCGCGGCGATGGGCGATGCGCCACGATAGGCCGGGAGCAGGCTGGCGTGAACGTTGATGCAGCCATGGGTGGGGAGGGCTAGCACTTCCGGCGGCAAGATCAGCCCGTAGGCGGCGACGACGATCAGATCCGGGGCCAGGGCTGCCAGCGCGTTGACGGCTTCAGGCCGCCTGCGCAGCCGTTCGGGCTGCTGTACGGGCAGATCGTAGGCCTGGGCTTGGGCTTTGACCGGGCTGACCGTTAGCTTCTTGCCGCGACCGGATGGACGGTCGGGCTGGGTGACGACCGCGACGATCTCCCAATGGTTGGCCGCGGCCTGGCGATGCAGCGCGGCCAGGCTCGGCACGGCAAAGTCAGGCGTGCCCATGAAGATGATGCGTGTGGGCGCGGACATGGCCCCTCCCTTTCTAATGACAAGTGATGCAGACCCGCCCATTGTAGCATAGGGTGTCGCACAGGGCGGATGGCGCGGCCCATTCAGCGGCTGCGGACGAGGCCGCGCGCTTGGTCGAGGGTGGGCTGGGCTGTTGTGCCGCCTGGGGCCTGGGTGGAGAGCGCGCCGCAGGCACAGGCCAGGGCTAACGCGGCGTCAAGCGGTTCGCCGCGCAAATAGGCGGAGAGGAAACCGGCGTCAAAGCTGTCGCCTGCGCCGGTGGTATCGACCACATCGACGCGAAAACCAGGGTCGCGCGCGGTCTGGCTGCCCTGCTGCGCGATGGCCCCTTTGCCGCCGCGTTTGATCGCGACGGTGGGCACGCGGCCTGCTAGCGCGGCCAGGGCTGCTTCGACCGTTGTTTGACCTGTGATGGCGCAGGCTTCGGCCTCGTTGGGCAGGAAAACATCGGTCTCGGCCAGCACATCCCACAGGCCGCTTTGCCACTGCTCAGCCGGGTCCCAGTTGGTATCGAGCGAGACGGTCACCGCGCGGCGGCGTGCTTGCGCCAGCAGCGCGGGCAGGTCCGGTTGCAGCCGGTATTGTAGGAAATAAGATGCGACATGGATGTGCCGTGTCTGCGCGAGCAAACTGGCGTCTATTTGATCGGCGCTGAGCGCGTCGATCGTGCCCAGGTAGGTCAGGATGGCGCGGTCGCCCGGAATGTTGAGGATCACGCTGCAGCCGGTCTTTTGCACAGGATCGACGATGACACCGTGGGTGTCTACGCCGCGATGGTGGAGCGCATCCAGCATGAAGCGTCCAAAATTGTCATCGC
>CAZZNG010000173.1:0-2187 GCA_964655505.1 uncultured Litorilinea sp.
GGAAATGACCATGACGGTTGTGGGGGACTTTAATTACTGGCCCACCTGGTATCCCGAAGGGGAGGATGCCGTGCCGCTGATGGTCGGCAACCTCGATTACTTCTTCGAGCAGGCAGGCGGCATGGTTCCCTATAATGTCTGGGCCAAGGTGGAGCCGGGCACGGACATGGCCCAGGTCGTGCGCGATCTGCGGCCCTATGACATCACCGTCCTCGACTATCGCGACGCGCGCGCCCGCATTGCAGAGGAACAGCGCAAACCGGAACGGCAGGGACTATTCGGCGTGCTGTCGGTCGGCTTCTTGGCCGCGGCCCTGTTGACCGTGTTGGGCTTCTTCCTCTATGCGCTCTTCTCCTTCCGCCGTCGCTTCATCGAACTCGGCACCTTGCGCGCCATTGGGCTGTCTCCCGCGCAGATGACCACCTTCTTGGCCTCCGAATTGGCCTTCCTGGTGCTCATGGGTTTGGGCGCAGGGACGCTGTTGGGCATTATCGTGAGCAACGTGTACATTCCCTATCTGCAAGTCGGCAACACGGCTCAAGCGTTGATCCCGCCCTTCCTGGTGGAGATCGCTTGGCCCGCAGTCACCCGCATCTACATCCTCTTCGGCACGCTCTTTGTCGTGGCGTTGGCTGTACTAGCGGGGTTGCTGCTGCGCATGAAGATCTTCCAGGCCATCAAACTGGGCGAAACGCTCTAATCCAGGCGCATTCGCACCTTCTCGCAGCCATCTAGCCGCATACATCTCTAGCCGCATAGATGGAACGCTGACAGATAGGACTCTTGTGTAAGTGAGGATACTGTGACAGATCAGACACAAACTGCCGCGCTGGCAGCCGACGAGACCAAGACAACGCTCGACGATGGCGCGCCCGACGCGCAGGAAGAAGCGCCACAAGAGCACGAACCATTTATTATCTGCGACGGGCTGGTCAAAATCTTCCAAGTCGCGGGGATCGAAATGGTCGCGCTCCAAGGGCTTCACTTCTCGGTCGAAAAAGGCGAATTGGTCGGCATCATCGGGGCCAGCGGCAGCGGTAAGTCGACGCTCATGAACATTCTCGGCGGGTTGGATCGGCCAACCGCTGGCAAGGTGCGCGTCGACGGCCATGACCTGCTCAAAATGCCCGACCGGGAGCTAAACCGCTATCGTCGCGAGAAAGTGGGCTTTGTCTGGCAGCAAAGCACGCGCAACCTAGTGCCCTATCTCAACGCCATCCGCAACGTCATGCTGCCCATGACGCTCAACGGCGTGACCGGCCGCGAGAAAAAAGAACGCGCCCACGAACTGCTGGAACTGGTCGGCCTGGGCCAGCGCACCACGCACCATATCCCTGAACTATCGGGCGGTGAGCAGCAGCGCGTCGCCATTGCCGTGGCGCTGGCAAACAACCCCACGCTGCTGTTGGCCGACGAGCCGACGGGCGAAGTGGACTCGGCCACAGCCAAGCAAATCTATCGCACCTTCCAGACGTTGACGCGCGAACTGAACATCACCACGCTCATCGTCAGCCATGACCCGACGATTGCGCGCCATGTGGACCGCGTGGTCGGCATCCGCGACGGAATGCTGGCAAGCGAGACGATCCGCGCGGCCGCGCCGACCTTAAACGGCAGCGTCGTCGCCCAACACGAAGAGGACGACGACGGCAACTATGCCGAACTGGTCATCCTCGACCGAGCCGGGCGCATCCATGTGCCCCATGAGATGCTGGAACATTTCGGCATCCACAACCGCGCGCAGTTGGAGATCACCGACGACGGCATCTTGATCCGTGCGACCGAACACATGCGCACAGAACAGGTCAAGGTCGAAGGCGGCGCGGATGTAAGGGCCATGGGCCACACGGGCGCGCTCACGCTCAAGCGAGAAAAGAAGGGCAAGGGGCTGTTTGGTCGTTTCCGCCGCCGCGGCTAGACTGCCGCGGCCGTTCTCACGCGCGGCGGCCTCATCCCGTTCGCCTACTGATCAGTTAGGTATGTTAGACGATTTGCCATGAGTAGACTCAAGGAGTATTCGCTTGCGACTGTTTAACCGTGGAACGTCCCCAACCAAGGCGGAGCCACAGCCGGCCAATGGGACGTCCCTGCGCAACTCGGAACCGCCGGGCACGATCATCATCGAGACGGAAGACGTCTGGCGCATCTACACGTTGGGCGATCTGGAGATCCCCGCGCTGCGCGGGA
>CAZZNG010000173.1:2197-11865 GCA_964655505.1 uncultured Litorilinea sp.
GATCGCGCTCAAAGGCCGCTCCGGTAGCGGCAAGACCACCCTGCTCAACTGCTTAGGTGGCCTCGATCGCCCCTCCAAAGGCAAAATCCGCATCTTTGGCGAAGAGATCGGCCAGTGGAACGAAAGTCAGCTTACCAAGTGGCGGCGTCACAACGTCGGCTTCATCTTCCAATCGCTTGGTCTGCTGCCCGCGCTGTCGGCCTATGAGAATGTCGAACTGATCCTGCGCATGGTCGGCATGTCGCCCAAAAAACGCCATGAGCGGACTATGGAATGTCTGGAAATGGTGGGGCTGGGGCAATGGGCCGATCACCGTCCCTATGAAATGTCCGGCGGCCAGCAGCAGCGCGTGGCCGTTGCCCGCGCCATCGCCAACCAGCCGCGCGTCATCCTCGCCGACGAGCCGACCGGCGAGTTGGACAGCAAGACCGGCCGCGCCATGATGGAGCTGTTCCGGGGCATCGTGCGCGAACAAAACACCACCATGTTGATGGCGACCCATGACAACGCAGTAGACGAGCACGTCGACAAGGTGCTGCATCTGCGCGATGGGCTTATTGTGACCAAAGAAGAATTCAACGCCGAAATGGATCCCGACCCGGAACCGGCCCAGGCATAACCGGCGTCACGGCTCCATATCAGCTAGCCTCCATCAGTCGAATCGACGGGATCGCATCCCGTCAGTTCGGCTGTCAACCGCTGCCGATTGAAAGTACCTATGACCCAAATTGGCCTGATTGGCTGTGGCACGATCAGCGGTATCTACCTCAAAGCGCCGCAGACCTTTCCCATCCTCAACATCAAAGCCTGTGCCGACATTGACATGAGCCGCGCAGAGGCCAAAGCCGCGGAACACAACATCGCGGCTATGAGCGTGGACGACCTGCTCAACGATCGCGACATCGAGATCGTCCTCAACTTGACCATTCCCAAGGCCCACACCGAGGTTGCGCTGGCGGCCATCGAGCATGGCAAATCGGTCTATTCGGAAAAGCCGCTGGCGCTCAACACAGCCGACGGCAAGCTGATCTTGGCGCGTGCAGCCGAGCGAGGCGTGCGCGTGGGCTGTGCGCCGGACACCTTCTTGGGCGGCGGGCTGCAAACCTGTCGCAAGCTGATCGACGACGGCTGGATTGGCCGGCCCATCGCAGCAACCGCCTTTATGATGTCCCACGGCCATGAGCATTGGCATCCTGCCCCAGATTTCTACTACCAAGCCGGGGGCGGGCCAATGTTCGACATGGGTCCCTATTACCTGACCGCGCTGGTATCGCTGCTCGGTCCGGTGCGCCGCGTCACCGGCGCGACCCAAGTCACCTTCCCAGAGCGCACCATCACCAGCCAGCCCAACTATGGGCAGAAGATCCGCGTGGAGGTGCCGACCCATGTTGTCGGCGTCTTGGATTTCAACGCTGGGGCCGTTGCCACCATTATCACCACCTTTGACGTGTGGGGCGCGGAACTGCCGCGCATCGAGATCTACGGCACACACGGCACGCTCAGTGTGCCCGACCCCAATACCTTTGGCGGGCCGGTGCGGCTGCGTCGAGCAGGCAGCAGCGAGTGGCAAGAAGTGCCCATTCCTTTCAACTATACGACCAACAGCCGTGGTTTGGGCGTGGCAGATATGGCCCAGGCGCAGCAGAGCGGCCGCGGCCACCGCGCCAATGGTGACTTGGCGCTGCATGTCTTGGAAATCATGGAAGCCATTCACGTCGCCTCCGCCGAAGACCGCCACATTCAATTGACCACGGCATGTGAGCGACCGGCCCCTCTGCCGCTCAACCTACCTGTGGGGATGTTGGACGATTGAACACGCTCCCGATTCGGCTCGGCATCCTGGGCGCGGCAAAAATCGCGCCGAGAGCCGTTGTGCAGCCCGCCCACGCACACCCGGACACAGTGATGGCTGCGGTGGCGGCGCGCACCCCTGCACGCGCCAAACGCTTTGCCGAGCGCCACAACATCCCCCAGGTTCACGCCGACTATGCAGCGTTGATCGAAGACCCATCGATCAACGCCATCTACAATCCGCTGCCCAACAATCTACACGCCGAATGGACCATCCGCGCGCTGCGTGCAGGTAAGCACGTGCTGTGCGAAAAGCCATTTGCCGCCAATGCAGCCGAAGCGCAGCGCATGGCCGATGCCGCGGTGCGAAGCGGTGCGATCCTGATGGAAGCCTTTCACTACCGCTATCACCCGCTTACGCTGGCCGCGCTGGAGATCATCGACAGCGGCCAACTGGGTGAAATCGTCCACCTATCCGCGACCATGTGCATCCCCGTCTATCGCTGGTGGGACATCCGCTGGCAGTATGAACTGGCCGGCGGCGCGTGCATGGATGTGGGCTGCTATACGGTTCACATGCTGCGCACCCTCGCGGGTGAAGAGCCGGAGGTTGTCCGGGCCGCGGCCAAGCTGTACAAGCCACGCGTCGACCGGGTGATGCAGGCGCAGTTGCGCTTTCCTTCCGGCATCAACGCCACCATGCACTGCTCCATGTGGTCGCATACGTTGCTCAAGCTGGAGACGCGCATTGTGGGCACGCGCGGCGAGTTGAAGCTCGTCAACCCCTTCGTACCCCACTGGTTCAACCGTCTTGAACTCACCGTGGACGGCAAGACGACGCGTGAGCGCGCAACGCGGCGCACATCCTACAGCTATCAACTGGATGCGTTCGTCCACGCCATTCGCACCGGCGAGCCTCCGATCACCGACCCGGCGGACGCGGTCGCCAACATGCGCGTGATCGATGCGATCTACCAGGCCGCGGGACTCCAACCGCGCGGCACATAGCCCCTACCAACCCGGCCCCCCATTTGCGTAGGCTCCCACCAAACGCGGGAATTGACGCTGATGCAGCGCCGCGTTATTCTTAACCGCGCCATTTTAAACACTGACTAGTCTATCTGAATTCTATCTGAATGAGGTCAACCGTGAGCAAAGATCAAGGCAGCGACGATAAATTGCCGCCTTTGTGGCAGCAGGTCCACGCCGCAATCTGGCTGATCGGCCTGGCCTTCCTCTTCTGGCGCGGGGATATCTTCCCTGGCATCCTCGTCCTCGTCGCCATCAGCGGCCTTGCCCAAGCAGCCATGATGGCTTATGTCAACCGCCAAAAAGCCGGACAAGAACTGCACCAAACGCGTGAGCGCCACCTGCCCGCCCACTGCCCCAACTGCGGCGGGCCTATCAATACCCAAAACGTGCGCTGGGTCGGCACGCACACCGCGCAATGTCCCTATTGTGGCACGCCAATTAAAGCTATCGAAACACCCACACCGACTGCATAGATTGTAGGATTCACCGTGAGCGGTTCACCTCGCATCCGTCGCTTGTTCACCAATCTCCTCGACCGTTGGCAGCCGTCAACGTGGTATGTCTTGGGCACAGCCGCGATCATCGTCGGGCTGGCAGGCGGGGTCGGTGTCTGGCTCTTCAAAGAGATGTACTACTGGATTGGTCACTACTTCGACGCCATCTATCAGGACTGGGTATGGCTGGGTGCGTGGATCATGATCCCCATGATGGCCGCAGTCGGCCTATTGGTCGGGTTGATCAGCCATTACTTGGTGGGCGAGGAACGCCATCACGGCGTTGCCGGCATCATCGAATCAGTGGCCTTGGCGGGTGGGCGGCTGCGCTACTGGCGTCTCCCCCTCAAGAGCCTCGCCGCTGCCCTTTCCCTGGGTGGCGGCGCATCGGTCGGCCCTGAAGATCCATCCGTGCAAATCGGGTCAAATATCGGCTCGATGGTCGGCCAGTGGCTGCATTTGTCCGACGAGCGGGTGCGAATCCTGGTGGCGGCAGGCGCGGCCTCCGGCATTGCGGCGGCCTTCAACGCACCGATCGCGGGCGTCTTTTTTGCCATCGAGATTGTTTTGGGCGAGATCAGCGGCAACGCCATGGGCGTCGTGCTGCTGGCCTCAGTGGTCTCCGCGGTCGTTACCCAGATAGTTAGCGGCCCCCAACCGGCCTTTATCGTGCCCACCTACCCCTACCACTCGGCCCTCGAACTCCCCTTCTTTCTAGGGCTTGGGCTGCTTACCGGCCTCTTGGCTGTGGCCTACATCCGCCTGATCTACCGGATGAATGATTTCTTTCACAGCCTGCCCGTGCCGCCCTGGTTCAGACCGGCCATCGCCGGTGCAATGGTCGCCTCGGTGGCGATTTTCCTGCCCCAAGTGCGCGGCGTGGGCTACGACACCATCGAAAGCGCGCTCAACAACGTCAATGTGGGCGTACTCCTGTTCTTATTTATCTCCCTCGCCAAACTCGTTTTGACGCCCGTCAGCGTCGGCGGCGGCTTTCCGGGCGGCGTCTTTGCGCCCGTGCTGGTTATCGGCGCGACCTTTGGCAACGCCTATGGGCAGATCGTCAACGACTTTGTACCCGCGCTAAACCTGGTGCCCGCGTCGTTCGCCATGGTGGGTATGGCCGCCACGCTAGCCGGTGCAATCCACGCGCCGCTCACCGCGATGCTGCTGCTCTTCGAGATGACCAATGATTACCGCATCATCCTGCCGTTGATGTTCGCGGTCACCGTGAGTATGCTGGTTTCGCAGCGTCTCCAGCGCGATTCGGTCTACGGCCTTGCATTGGCGCGCAAGGGCATCCGCATCGAGCGCGGCCGCGATGTTGAGGTCTTGGAAGGGCTGACAGTTGGCGAGGTGATGGACACCCACACCGCCACCTTCCGCGAAGATACGATGTTGGACGACGCCGCAGCCCAGTTGATGGAGAGCCGCTCGCATGGGCTGCCTGTAGTCGACGACGCAGGCCGGTTGGTCGGCATTCTGACCATTCAGGACATTGAGCGGGCGCAGGCCAGCAGCCCCGACCCACACACTTTGCGCGTCGGTGATGCCTGCACGCGCCAACTGCTCGTCGCCTATGACGACGAGTCGATGGGCGATGCGCTGCGGCGCATGAGCACACGCGACATTGGCCGCCTCCCCGTCGTTGCGCGCGACGATCCACATCGCCTGCTCGGCGTGCTGCGCCGTACCAACATCATCCGCGCCTATGACATCGCGCTCACGCGCCGCGCCATGCTGCGCCATCGCGCCAATCAGGTGCGCCTGGGCGAGATCGGGCGCGTCCAGATCGAGGAATTTGTCATCGAGGAATCATCGCCATGCGCCGGGAAACAGGTCAGCCAAATTGCTTGGCCGCATGATTCTGTCATCGCCACGCTGCGCCGGGGACGACAGTTGGTGATTCCGCGCGGGGACACCGTGCTGCAGCCCGGCGATGTGCTGGCGGTTGTTGCCGAAGGAGATGCGCTCGCCACCGTGCGCCATTATTGTCTTGCGCCAGAAAATGCCGCGCGGGAGAAGCAGCATGACCGCACCTGAGCAACTCCCGCCCGGCGTGGCCCCCGACGAGATTGTGGGCATCATCGGCCTGCTTTCGGACACTCACATGCCCCTGCGCCGCAGATGGCTGCCCCCCGAACTGCCCGCCATCTTTGCAGATGTCGACCTGCTGCTCCATGCAGGCGACGTCGGCCCGCTCAGCGTGCTCGACGAACTCGGCAGGATTGCGCCCGTGGTCGCGGTCCACGGCAACGACGAAAGCGAGGAAGCCCAGCGCCAACTGCCCTATCAACAAGTGGTCAGCGTGGGCGGCGTGCGCATCTTGCTCTGGCACAGCCACTTTCCCGATTGGGATGAGGAAATGGCCTTTCGCCAGGACGATGACCTCTATCGCAGCCTCGAACGCTCAGTCGAGCAGGGCAAGCGCGCGGGCGCGCAGGTGGTTGTCTTTGGTCACTGGCACATTCCGCTGCACTATCACAAAGATGGCATTACCGTGGTCAACCCCGGTGGGCTAGCTTCGGCCAATGCCTTCTCGCGCATGAAACGCTACACAGTGGCGCGGCTGGTCATCACCCGCGACGGCACGCCGCACATCACCCACGTCGATCTAGCCGACCCGGCCCGGCCCTACGTCCCGACGATTGATTGGGATGCCGGGTTCATGGCTGCATGGCATCAGTTCTCCGTTTCCATCCTGGAGCCGGATGTCGAGCCGCTGGTTCCCTTCCTGCGCAGCCACATGAGCCGCGATCAGTTGATCGCGCTGCGCTTTGCCATCGACCAGATGGGCCAACCCATCTGGGAAGGTGAAGATCGCCTGTTGACCGTAGATGATTTCAGCGCAGCCCTGGATAAGCACCGGGCGCTGCTGCCCGATGAGTTGTATCACCACGTCCATGGGCTGATCGAGACGTGGCGCGCCACAACAGCATGAGCGTGCCGCGCCCTCGTAACCACGATCTAGCTGCCTGTCAGTTCATCGATTATCCACCGCAATCGATTCACCGCGAGGATGCAAGCCATGCCGGACAAATCCTGGTTTACCCATGACCGTTTTGGACTGTTCATCCATTGGGGCATCTACTCCATGGCCGCGCGCCATGAGTGGGTCAAAAGCCGCGAGTTGATCTCCGACGAAGCGTATCAGCCCTATTTCGATTACTTCGACCCGGACCTGTACAACCCCTCCACCTGGGCGCAAGCCGCCAAAGCCGCGGGCATGAAGTACTTTGTCGTCACCACCAAACACCACGACGGTTTCTGCCTGTGGGATTCGGCGCTGACCGACTACAAAGCGACCAACACCCCGGCCAAACGTGACCTGCTCAAGCCGATGGTTAATGCCTTTCGCAATGAAGGCTTCAAAGTAGGCTTCTATCATTCGGTCATCGACTGGCATCACCCTGAATTCCCCGTCGACGGGCTGCACCCCATGCGCGAAGATCTTGAATATCGCACAGCCAGCCAGCAGCGCGACATCACCAAATATGCCGATTATCTACACGGGCAGACCCGCGAGCTACTCACCCTGTTCGGCAAACTTGACCTGATGTGGTTCGACTTCTCCTATTCACAGCGCGATTGGGGCTGGTCCAAAGGCAAAGGGGCAGCCGAATGGCGCTCCCATGAGTTGATGGCAATGGTACGCGAATTGCAGCCCGACGCGCTGGTGAACGACCGCTTGGAGATCGGCGGCGATTTCAAGACGCCGGAGCAGTATCAACCCGCGGGCAAGATGATGGTCGACGGCAAGCCCGTCACCTGGGAGGCGTGCCAAACGCTCAACGGCAGTTGGGGCTATGACCGCGACAACCTGGACTGGAAGCCTGTCGACATGCTCCTGCGAATGTTGATCGACGCGGTGAGCAAGGACGGCAACATGCTGCTCAATGTGGGGCCGACCGCGCGCGGCGAGTTTGATGCGCGCGCCTTGGACCGGCTCCAGGGCATTGGCCGCTGGATGCACCACCACAGCCGCGCCATCTATGGCTGCGGAGCCAGCGACTTCACGCCACCGCCCGACTGCCGCTATACGCAAAACGGCAACCGGCTCTACCTGCACCTCTTTGCCTGGCCCTTCCGCCATGTCCATCTGCCGGGGCTGGCGAACCGCGTTGCCTATGCCCAATTCCTGCACGATGCATCGGAAATCAAGCGCCACGTGCTCGAACCCGGCCAGGTTGCGCAGAATACAACCATGGGCGGGCTGCCGTCCGACACGCTCACGCTCGAATTGCCCGTCCAAAAGCCCGACGTTACCATTCCTGTCATCGAGCTTTTTCTCAAAGAATAAGGAGCCACTGCCATGATCGAGCCGAACGCATCGTCCATGCCGAAGCCTGCTTCGCCCGACCCTGCACTCGATCATGGCACAATCGCCGAGCCCCCTGCCGCGCCCGCTGCTGTGGATGAACCTCCCGCAGCAGAGATGCAAGACGAGAAACTCAGCCTTGTTACCAAGTTGGCCTACGGTTCGGGCGACCTGGGCACAGCCATCACCGCGGCCCTGCGCAGCTTCTTTCTGCTCTTCTTTTTGACCGATGTGGCCCGTCTTAGCCCGGCTGCCGCAGGCTCTGTGCTGCTCATCAATCGCGTTTGGGATGCGTTCAACGATCCCTTCATCGGCTGGCTGAGCGACCGCACCGTCACCCGCTGGGGGCGTCGCCGCCCCTGGCTGCTGGCCGGTGCCATTCCTTTTGGCCTCTTCTTCTTCATGCTGTGGGTAGTCCCCCCCTTTGGGCAGACTGGCCTATTCCTCTACTACGTGTTCATCAGTCTGCTGCTCGACACCTTTTACACCATTGTCAATGTGCCCTATGCCGCGCTCACGCCTGAATTGACGCGCGACTATGACGAGCGCACCAGCCTCAACAGCTATCGCTTTGCCTTCTCGGTTGGCGGCGCATTGCTCAGCGCGGTGCTGCACCCGATCATCGTCAACAGCTACGACGACGTTCATACGGGCTATCTCGTTTCCGGTGCGCTCTGGGCAGTGGTATCGGCTCTCCCCTGCTTCGTCGTCGTTGCCTTCACGCGTGAACGGCCAGAAAGCATGCAAGCCACGTCCACTGAAACACAGCCTCCGCTGGTGGAGCAGATCCGCGTTGCCTTTGCCAACGTCCCTTACCGCTATGTCATCGGCATCTACCTAAGCGCTTGGCTGGCGCTGCAACTGGTCTCGACCGTGCTCGTCTTTTACCTCACCTACTACCTCGGCATCCCCGAACGCCTCCCGCTGGTGCTGCTGGCGATCCAAGGCACAACGTTCCTCTTCCTCTTTGTGTGGAGCGCGTTGAGCCGCTCGCTCGATAAGCGCATCGTCTACCTAATCGGCGCAACCATTTGGCTGCTCATGCAGCTTGTGCTCTTCTTCCTCACGCCCGAACGGCGCGGTCTGGTGATCCCCGTCGCCATCATCGCGGGCGCGGGGGTCTCAGTGGCATACCTGATCCCCTGGGCCATGATGCCCGACGTGATCGAGCTGGACGAACTCAAGACGCGCCTGCGCCGCGAAGGGATCTTCTACGGCTTTATGGTGCTGTTACAGAAGGTGGGGATTGCGCTAGGGATCTTTATAGTGGGCCAAGTGCTCGACGCGGCAGGGTACATCACCCCGACCGACGCTGTCCCCGTACCCCAACAGCCCGAATCCGCGCTGTTCGCCATCCGGTTCTTCATGGGGCCTGTGCCCGCGCTCATTCTGGTGGTAAGCCTTGTTCTCGCCTACTTCTATCCCATCACCCGCGCCCGGCATGTGCGGGTGCGCCGCATCTTGGATCGCCGCCACAAACGGCGTCTGCCGCGGCTGCGCGCTGCCGCGCCCCCATGATTCACCCCACGCCTCCTTCACAACCAGAGTGAAGCGGCTGGCGAAGGAATTTGCGCCACTCGAGAGCGCCAGGGGAACCATTGCCGCCATGAGAGCGTTACCACCTCCAGAGGGAGAAACTTGACGCACAGGAGTGCGGGCCATCCCGTCCCGCAGCACGAAGATCGAACACGGCTGTCATGTTCACTCGACCAGGCGTAGAACGCCCCAGAGAGCGCCGGACGTAGGAGAAGCGTAGACCAGAGGTTGTCCCCTGGACATGTGAACGTTGACAAACCAGTGTACTTTGGTGATACAATCAGCTTCAAATGGCTTGCCGACCGGGATGGTCACCCTGGAAGAGAGTCAAGTCCACCCCCGGGAGCGTTGAATCACGCGATCTTCACATCTAGGTAGGCTTGTTACAACAAAGGAGAAGAAGTATGGCTTTCACCTACACGAATTCCAAGGGCAACAAGTACATTCTGCATTCGCGCCAGACCACCTTGAAGAACGGCACGAAGCAGACGATCTAT
>CAZZNG010000174.1:0-11854 GCA_964655505.1 uncultured Litorilinea sp.
ACGCCTGATCACGCCATCAGCGTACAGCCCAAGACGAGAACAGTTCTATGCACCACAAACCGACGACCGCTGCCCAATCCTTCCTGCCTGCCACCCGCGTGCGCAGCTTTGGAACCACTGTCTTTGCCGAATACACGGCGCTCGCCATCGAGCACAACGCCGTCAACCTGGGCCAAGGCTTCCCCAACTTTGCGGCCCCGGACTTCATTAAAGAAGCCGCGCAAGCCGCCATTGCCGCGGACCTCAACCAGTATGCGCGCAGCGCGGGCCACCCGCGGCTTGTCAACGCGCTGGCCGCGACCTATGGCCCGCTCTTTGGCCGAGAGTTGGACCCCATGCAGGAAATTGTGGTCACCGTTGGAGCAACCGAGGGCATCTACGCCACCATCCAGGCGTTGGTCGATCCGGGCGACGAGGTGATCCTGATCGAGCCGTTCTATGACAGCTATCCGGCCTCGGTCATCATGGCAGGCGGCACACCGGTCTATGTGCCCCTGCGTCAGCAGCCCAATGCCACCCACGCATCCCAATTCGCGCTGGACATGGACGAACTGGCTGCGGCCATCAGCCCGCGCACGCGCCTGCTTGTGATCAACACGCCACAGAACCCCCTGGGCAAGGTCTTTAGCCGCCAAGAGTTGGAGCAAGTGGCCGCGCTGGCCCAACAGCATGACCTGCTGGTCTTGAGCGACGAAGTCTATGAGTGGATGGTCTACCCCGCGCTCGACGGCACCCCCATCCAACATGTACGCATGGCGACGCTGCCCGGCATGTGGGAGCGCACCATTACGCTCGGCAGCGCAGGCAAAACCTTCTCGGTGACCGGCTGGAAGATCGGCTGGGCGATTGCCCCACCCCATCTGGCGCAGGCAGTCTTCATGGCCCATCAATGGATCCCCTTTGCCGTCGCCACCCCGCTGCAAGAAGCAGTCGGGGCAGCGCTCGAAGAAGCGCCGCGCCAAGACTATTACAGTTGGCTGGCGAAGATGTACCAGGCCAAGCGTGACAAGCTGCTCGACGTGTTCAACGAGGTCGGTCTAACCCCCATCCGCCCCGATGGTTCCTATTTCATCATCGTCGACACGCGCGATTTAGATGTGCCCGTGCCCGATGGCACACGCCGCGATGTCGCGGTGGCGCGCTGGTTCACGCGTGAAGTGGGCGTGGCCGCCATCCCGCCCAGCCACTTCTACAGCGAGGCGCACCAATCCTTAACCGAAAACTTGGCCCGCTTCTGCTTCTGCAAGACCGACGAAACGCTGGACGAAGCAGCCCAGCGCCTGCGTACCCGGCTTGGCTAGACCGGCATTCGCCCGCCAACAAGGAGTCGCTCATGGCGAAGAGACTGGCATTGATCCACACAGGGAGCTTTCTCGCCCCCATCTTTACCAAGATGGTTCAGGCAGCCATGCCCGACGTGGAGGTCTTTAATATCGTGGATGAGAGCCTCATCCAAAACACGATTGCGGCCAATCAACTGACGCCGCTGACCTCCCGCCGCTTGGCAAGCTACATCGAATCCGCCGAGGAAGCCGGCGCGGATGTGATCATGGTCACCTGCTCGTCGGTTGGTCCCGCGGTCGAGGCGGCGCGGCCCTTTGTCAGCGTGCCTGTCTTGCGTGTGGATGAACCGATGGCGGATCAAGCCGTGCGCATGGCAAGCAAGATCGGCGTGATCGCCACCCTGCCCACCACGCTCGAACCCACGCGCGCGCTGGTCCAAGCGCGGGCGGATGCACAAGGCAAGCCAATCGAGATCACCACACACCTCTGCCAGGGCGCTTTCCAGGCTGTCGCCGCGGGCGATACGGAAACCCACGACCGCATCGTGCGCGAGGGGCTGAAGGCGTTGATGGATCAAGTGGATGTGATCGTGCTGGCCCAAGCGTCCATGGCGCGGGTCGTCGACACCCTGGGCGAGGACGAGAAGAAAGTGCCCATCCTCTCCAGCCCCCAGCTAGGGGTTGAAGCGGCCAAAAAGACCATCGAGTCACTGGCGTAAAGCGTCGTCCACAGGACAACGTAGACAGTACAATTACAATATCGACAACGATAGACAACTAACGATAGACAACTGTAGACAAATATAGGCCACAATAGACAACACGATAACACAAACAATGATCGAACTCTCTGTTACCCAGGGAAATATTGCCCAGCAAACAGCCGACTGCATCGTCGTCAACCTCTTTGCCGGTGTGACGACGCCAGGCGGAGCCACCGGCGCGGTCGATTCCGCGCTCAACGGTGCGCTCTCTCATGTGATCCAGACCGGCGACTTCACCGGCGCGCTCGGCACAACGGCCCTGGTCTACACCAACGGCGCATTGCCCGCCCCGCGCGTGCTGCTGGTGGGCCTGGGCGAAGCCGAACAATTTGACCTGCACAAAGTGCGCAAGGCCGCCGCGGCCGCGGTGCGCGCCGCGGCCAAGCTCAAGAACGTGGAGCACCTGGCAACCATCGTCCACGGCAGCGGCATAGGCGGCCTGGATGTCCAGGATGCGGCCCAAGCCTTGGCTGAAGGCACGCTGCTGGCGGCCTATCAAGCGCCCCAATACCGCCGCGAACCCAAAAGCAAAGGCCCGGCGCGCTGCACAGTGGTCGAATTCGACCCGGCGCGCTTGGCCGCGATTGAGGCTGGGGTCAGCGCGGGCCAGGCCGTCGCCGCGGGGGTGATCGCCGCGCGCAACTATGTGAGCGAACCGCCCAATGTGCTCTACCCCGCGGAGTTGGCGCACCGCGCCAAGCGCATGGCCGAAGAAACCGGCCTAGCCTGCACGATCTTGGGCGAAAAGAAGATGGCCGAGTTGGGCATGAATATCCTGCTCGCGGTCAGCCGCGGCAGCAAGCGCAAAGCCAAATTCGTCATCCTCGAACACGCGCCCGAAGACTTGGCCGATCAGCAGCCGCTGGTCCTCGTCGGCAAGGGTGTCACCTTTGACACCGGCGGCATCAGCATCAAGCCCAGCGCCAACATGTGGCACATGAAGAACGACATGGGCGGCGCGGCCGCGGTGATCGGCGCGATGGAAGCCGTGGCCCGGCTCAAGCTGCCGCGCCGCGTGATCGGCATGGCCGTCTGTGTCGAGAACATGCCCGATGGCAAGGCCTTCCGCCCCGGCGACATCTGGACCGGTATCACCGGCAAATCCGCCGAAATCATCAGCACCGATGCCGAGGGGCGGCTCATCCTGGCCGATGCCCTGGGCTATGTGGCGCGCTATAACCCCGCGGGGGTGGTCGACCTGGCGACGCTCACCGGCGCGATTGGCGTGGCATTGGGCAAGCAAGCCGCGGGCCTCTTCAGCAATGACGAGTCGCTGCAAGAAGCGCTCATGGCTGCCGCGGCCGAAAGCCAAGAGCGGCTTTGGCCCATGCCCATGTACGATGACTACGCAGACGAAATCAAGAGCGACATGGCCGAAGTCCGCAACAGCGCCGCGCGCAATGCGGGGGTCGCGGCCAGCGCCAAGTTCATCGAACACTTTACCGAAGGGTATCCCTGGGCACATCTCGACATCGCATCGATGGTCTGGACTGACAGCGACGCCAATCCGCTGATTCCCAAGGGAGCAACTGGTTACGGCGTGCGTCTCTTGGTGGAACTCGCCAAGCGCTACGAACGCTAATAGACAGCATCTGTGGGCGGCTGCGTAACGATCTCGCGCTGCGCCACAGTCTACCTGCCTCGGAGCGTCGCGCCTGTCGCTCCGGCTCTAGTGGTTCGAGAGGAAGAAGGAAACTCAACCATGCATACACACCGTTTCGCCGCTCGCCTGCGCCGGTTAGCGTGGTCGTTGGCCGCGGCCTGCTTGGCCTTTGGGCTGCCCATCGCCGCCGCGGCCGCAGAGTTGGCCGCCGCGCCCGCGCAAGAGCCCCCCGCGCAAGAAGCAGTCGGGAACCCGGCACTCTGGCCTGTGCTGCTCCCCTTGCTGGCAGCCGCCATAGCAGTCGAGCGCATTATCGAATTGATCTGGAATTATATCGATTGGGGGCTGCTCAACACGCGCGCATGGACCCCTACCGACCTGCGCTCCAGCCAGTATACCCAGTTCAAAAGCGGCACGAGCCTGGTCATGGGCATCGTCCTTGGCATCCTGATTTCCAACTACACGGGGATGCGCCTCTTTGACTACCTGCGCCCGCTGACCCCGCGCCTGCTCGAAGCAGTCCCGCCAGTGTGGGACGTGCTGATCACCGGCTTTGTCATCGGCGCGGCGACCAAGCCCATGCACGACCTGTTGGGCATCATCACCCAGACCAAGAACCTGCTCGGCTCCAGCGCGGCCAAGCAGCGCGAAGCAGCCGGAGCCATGTTGGCCGAAGGCGTGCTCAAGCTGGCCCAGAGCGATGCCCAAGCCCTGATCGATGTGCCGGGCGTTGGCCCTTCACGCCTGGCTGCGCCGGGCCAGGGCCTGCGCGAGGACGGCGAGGACGACATGCCCGCATCGGCCTTCTCCTCCACCGACCAATACATCCGCACCATCCACGAACGCACCGCTGTTTAAACCGGCACAAGTTTAACTCAACACGAACAACACCAGCGCGAACGTGTACAACAACACAGGGCCGAGGCAGCTTGCCCCGGCCCTATTTGCTTTTGTCAGTTAGCCCATCAAATCCGACGAGGACGAACAGGCTGCGTACCGCCTACGCACTACGCAGAGGCTTGCTGTCGCGCCTGCTGCCGCTGCCAGAGCAGCAGCGCCAACACACCCACCACCACCGTTACGACGGCAGCCAGGATCCAACTTCGCTGCAAGCTGTGCGATGCGCGCCGCGCCGGGCGCGCGCCCAAGATACGCTGTGCATTGTGCTGGCGGTGCGTGCGCTCCAGCGCATCGTGCAGATTGCGCCGGAAATCCGCGGTCGGCTCTACCGGCGGCATCACCACCGAGACATCTTCGGCCAGATGCGTCAGCGGCGCTAGATCGGGAGCCAGCACCGCAATTGCCACCGGCAGATTGTTGTCCACCTGGACCGCGGCCTGCTGCACCGAAGGGCGTCGCAGCGCCGCCACCCGGCGATAATGTCCTTCAAGCACTTCTTCGGCTGTGAGCGTGCGGCCATTCCCTAAGTCAATCCCAGGGAAATCTCTACCGCGCCGCCGCTGCCACCACTCTGTCCATGCAACCATCGGGAGATCCTGTCTTTCCTTAACTATCCGAACTATCCGCGGCCCCATCTTGCGCCGAGCCGTCCGGTATCCCATCAGAACCACCCTTGTCTTGCGCGTCCGCAGCCTCATTGCCCTGGCCCCAGCCGCGCGCTTCCAGATCCTGGCGCAGCGTGGCGAGGGTGCGGAAATAGAGCGACTTGATCGCGCTTTCACTCTTGTTCATCATTTCGCCGATCTCCAAGTTCGACAGTTGGCTGCCAAACTTGAGCAAAAGCAAGTTGCGCCGATCGGTGGGCAGCCGGTTGATCGCCGCCCACAGGGCCGAACTCTTCTCGTCCTGCTCCACCTGGCGCTCCGGCGAATCGTTTTCCGCGCTGTGCGACCAAAAGCGATCCAGCGACAAAAAGCGGCGACGGCTGCGGTCGCGATGGTGGTTGGCAACCAGGTTATGCGCGATGCGGAAGAGCCACGCCCCAAACGGCGCACCCCGATCCTCATAGCCATCGATGTTGTCCAGCGCGCGGTAAAAAGTACGCGCGGTCAGGTCTTCCGTATCCTGTACATTGCCTACTCGGTGGTAGATGTACCCATAGATGCGGTCCACATAGCGCTCATACAGCGCCCCAAAGGCCGCGGGGTCGCGCTTGGCCTGCTCGATCAGGCTGGACTCAAACGCCTGTTCCTCGCTGGATGCCTGCTCCGCAGCCTGGGCCGCGTCGTCCGGTGCATCGTCGGGCGTGTGGACACGCTCATGCGTCCCGCCGTGGCCCTCACCGTAACGATCTACACGGTCGATCTCGACCGTTGCCGCGTCTGCCAGGGCAGGCTCATCCGTGCCAGGAGCGGCTGGCTCACCATGCCCGAACCCAAGCGCGTCCAATAAGCGCCGATTCAATTTAGGGCGTTCCCGCAAATTCACCGTGTCAACCTCATTGGTTTATCTCAAACAACCACCAAAGCAGGCGATTGTCCCATTCTTTGAGTTAAGGTCTTTAGTTAAGGTCTCGTTAGGGCCGATCCACTTCGGATCGATACGCACCCCGCGCGCAAGTCTACCCCACGATGCGATGCACGCCAAGCAAAGGGAGGGGCCATCGCGCGCCCAACCAGCGATCACCCGATCAAATTGCCATCGGCTTGCCGCTCGATCTAACGCCGGTGCTGCCGCTACTGTTCCCCGCTTGGGCGTTCCCCATTATTGGGCTATTGAGATTGGGCTATTGAGCGATGGACAGCAGCACCTATTAGAACACCGACCCACTGCACAAAGTCGCGCCCACTTGTCGCGCCAGACACAGCCGGATCGCCCCACTGCACAGTGCAATAATGCGTGCCCATACTATTCACATCATCACTTGAAGCTGCCATAAGGAGGCGCGCCCTGCTTTACGGCGCAGCCTTCCTATGCTATACTTTCACAAATTTGTGCAAGCTTGCGACGGTCTGCCCGTTGCATCAACACCGCCACACGTAACCCAACCATGTACACCTCGGCCATGCGCGAACAAAAGCGTATGACCGTTAGCCATACGCAGGGAGGACCCAGTGCGGGTAAGCTGTCTCCAAGAGAACCTGGCAAAAGGTCTATCAATTGTCAGCCGTGCTGTCGCCACACGCAGCACACTGCCGGTCTTGGGCAATATTCTGCTTGAGGCCAAAAACAACGAACTGCGCTTGGCAGCCACCAACTTGGACATTGGCATCACCTGTTGGATCGGCGCAAAAGTCGAGGACGAAGGCGCGATCACCATCCCGGCGCGCCTCTTAAGTGACTTTGTCAACAGCATGCCCCCCGAACGCATCGACATGGAGTTGGCTGTGCGCACCCAGACGCTTCATCTGGCCTGTGCGCGCCACACAGCCAACATGAAGGGCATCGATGCCGCCGAATTTCCCATCATTCCCTCCACCGGCACCGGCCAAGAGCAGGACGAAAACGCCGAAACGCTGGAAGGCACACGCATCGAACTGGAAACAAGCGGCCTGCGCAAGATGATCGACCAGGTGGTCTTTGCCGCGTCCAGCGACGAAAGCCGCCCCACCCTCAACGGCGTGGAAGTCAGCTTCAGACCCGACCGGCTCACCATGGCCGCCACTGACGGTTACCGCTTGAGCGTGCGCAGCGTCCACCTCGACAAGCCCTTTGTAGACGGTACGGTCACCGTCATCGTCCCCGCGCGCAGCCTGAGCGACCTGGCGCGCATCATTGCCGACGCGGACAGCGACCGGCCTGTCCAGGTCATCGTGACCGAGACGCGCAACCAGATCATCTTCCAAGTATCGGGCAAGGGCGAAGGCCGCGGCGCTTTTCACCGGGTCGAACTGGCAAGCCAGTTGATCGATGCCCGTTTCCCCGACTATCGCGCCATCGTGCCCAAAGACTTCAAGACGCGCACCGTTGTGGATACCGCGGCGCTGCTCGAAGCCGTGCGTGTGTCGCGTCTCTTTGCGCGCGACAACAACAACATCGTGCGCGTGGCGATCAATCCCGGCAACGGCGAAGGCTCCGGCAATGTGCGGCTGACTGCCACCAGCGCCGAAATGGGCGACAGCGTCAACGAAATCGACGCACAGGTCGACGGCGTTGACCTGGAGATCGCGTTCGATGCTCGCTTCCTGGTCGATGTGCTCAGCCAGATCGAGCAACCCCAAGTCGTCCTCGAAACCACCCAAAGCACGCGGCCCGGCACAATCCGGCCTCTGGGCATTGGCGAAGAGGAATTCCTGCATGTCGTCATGCCCATGCACCCGCCGCGCTAACCCGCACAGCGGCTGCTCAATTCGTACCCATATATCCAGACAAAACAGGCGACCCGCTCATGGGTCGCCTCATTATTTCACTCGATCTTCACTTAACTTGATCTTCCGGGAAGCTATCTTATCCGCCCGCCTACCGGATCGGCAGCACCTTGAGTTCCATCCCCGGCGCGAGCGCATCTTGCCCAGGCAGCACATCCAAATTATAGCGATAGAACTCGTCCAGCCGGTCGATATTGCCGTAGATGTTAAAGACAATCGACCAGAGCGTATCGCCCTCTTGCACCGTATAGGTAGGCAGCGGGCGCAGCAGCAGGCCGACCGTGCTCACCCGGTTGACACCCGGCACAGCCGACAGCAGTTCGACCAACTCCCGCCGCTGGATGTCGAGATTGACCACCCCCTGCAAAATCAGATCGCCGTTCTGTAACTGCGCTTCGACATTGAGCGCGGCCAGGTCGGGCCGGTCCATCTCATGCAAAAAAGTATCCAGGTCGAAGATCTGTGCAGGAATGACCACCACACTGCGCACGCTGGCATCGGCTAATTCGGGCGGCTGGGTCGGCACCAACACCAGGTCAGGCGGCACAACCGCGGTGGCCGAAGGCACGGGCGATGGTGTCGGCGTCGGCAGCAGCACATCCGCAGCTGGCATCTGTGACTCGACAGTCATTGTCCCCGAAGTCGTTGTCTCCGTGGTCACTGTCTCTGTGGTCAGAGGCTCTACGGTCAGCGTCACCGCGGCCACAGGGTCGATGGGCGCGCCCGACGGCTGCGAAGATGCCCCTGCGCCTATATCCTGCTCGGCCGCGGCATTCGCCTCACTGCCCGCTGCGCTCCCCGCGGCCAGGTCATCCGCGGCCAAGTCATTGTCCATGCCCGCGGGCAGCGCGCCGGGGCCAAACCACCACCAGCTTGTCACCACCACCGCGCCCGCCGCGGCAACCAGCGCCACCGTTGCCAGCGCCGACCAGACACTGTGCCGCTGGGCCGCCACCTGCCCATCCGTGCGCCCCAACAAGTCGTCCAGCAAAGCCGTCGATGCAGCGGGCGGCGACTGGCCCGCCTTGCCGCTCATCTTGTTGCGCGAGGTGGACCGGCCCGACTTGGCCGCGGATCGCGCTGCTTCGCGCTGGGCACGCTCCCGGTCTTGGTGCGCACGCAGCAGCCACTCCGCCTCCCCGCGCAGCGTATCGTCAACCGGGATGGCAGCCACATGCCGCCGCATCTGGTCAAAACGCTCCAGCTTTTCCGCCAAGATCGCGGCCAAAAGATGCAAATCGCTGGATTCGGCAAAGGTCAGCCCGCGCTCGACCTCTGCCAGGGCCGCTGTGCGATTGCCGTCATCCGAAAGCGCCAGCGCCCGCTCACGGAAATAGTCGATTGTGGCATCTGCCGGCAATAAATGCTGCAAGTCCTCGCCGCACACCGAACAATGGGTCGCGTCCGGCGTAATAGCGACGGCATTGGCGCAATGAAAACAGATGACCTCGTGCATGGTCGTCGGATTCACAAGTTCGGTCTCAGTCGTGTCACACGCAATCGCGCTGAATCAATTGGATCAGAAGGGTTGCTCGCAGTCGTGGCTGGCCTGGTGGAAGAACCGGCCAATACCAAAAAAAATCATCCCAAGCATTACATCCTTCCGGCACAATGGACCGGCGGCGATGCAAGCCAGCGGACGGTCTACGATGATTTTGCTTGATTTTTCGATGATACGAGCAGATGTGCGCTGTGGCTCGTGTTGTAGATTGCTGTCTGTCTACATCTGAGTACGGCGCTAAGTCTATCACGCAGGATGTACAAAGGCAAGTTTGTTTGCACCAGCCAACGCTCTAGGCAGTGTGAGCTTACATTCACGTTGCGGGGCTGCCGTCGCGACGCAAATACGTATGCCAAAAGTCACCAATCTGGGTAAAGCTGTCGATGCGGTTTGCCAGTTTGCTAAAACGATGGCCTTCATCCGCGTAATGCACAAACTTGACCGTGCCCCCCGCTGCCGCAACCTTGGCCGCGATCTGCTCCGATTCGTACAGCGGCACGCGCGGGTCATTGTCGCCCGCCAACACCATCAGCGGCGCGGTGATGCGCTCGGCCTTATGCAGCGGCGAGATCGAGCGCAAGAAGTCGCGGTGTTCGGCCAGACTGCCATACTCTCGTTCACGGTGGCCGCGCCGCCACGGGCTGGTCCGCTCCAAAAAGGTCACCCAATCGGCAATGCCGACCTCCTCCACCCCTGCGGCAAAGAGATCCGGGTATTCAGTCAGCGCGGCCAGCACCATAAAGCCGCCATAGCTGCGCCCATAGAGGCCGATGCGCTCGCTGTCCACGTCGGGCTGCTCATGCAGCCACGCCACCGCATAGCGCAGATCCTTCACCGAATCCATGCGCTTCTCCACATCGTCCAGCATCATGTAGTCGCGGCCATAGCCTGTGCTGCCGCGCACATTGGTCGCCAACAGCGCGTACCCTTGGCGCAAGAAATATTGAAAACGCACGTCAAAATCAGGCCGCTGCTGCGCGGCAGGCCCGCCATGCACATAGAGGATGCACGGATAGCCCGTTGGGGGCGGCGCGCTCTGGGGCCGGTAGAAAAAGGCTGGGATCGACCGCTCGTCAAAGGTGGGAAAGTGGATCAACTCCGGCGCGACAAAGGTCGCCGCGTCGATGCCTGTGCGGTCGCTAAAGGTCAGTTGGCGCGGCGCGGCCTGCGTGCCCGCGGCATCGACCGTGACGGCCCAGATGTCGGATGGGCGCTGCGGTGTCTGCCAATCAAAGACCAGCGTCTTGCCGTCGCGGCTAAATTGCAGATCGGTAATCTGCCCGCCGCGCACGCACTCGACAGGGCGCAGCGTGGCCGCGGCATCGGTCACATCACACATAAAGAGATGCGCGGCCCCCTCCACATTCAGAACCAGCGCGGCTGTGCGCCCATCCAGTGCCAGATTGAACAATTCAAATTCGCCGGTCGCATAGGGTACGAAGCGATCACAGGCCGCGGCATTGAGCAACTCGGTCAAGTCGCCCGTCACGGGGTCAAGCCGACACAACGCCTTACGGTCGTGGGTGCGGTCGCTGAGCAGATAGACGCCCGCCTGCGTCCAGCTTGCCGACTCATAGCGGGCGTGGTCAAGCCCCGCGGTCAGGTGGCGAATCGCGCCGTCCGCGGTTGTCACCACATAGAGTTCGATCTGTTCGCTCGCCACAGAATCCATGCACAACAGCGCGCGGCCGTCCGGCGAGCAATCGACCACAGCCCAGCGCCCGCTGACCTCGGCCAGACAGCGGCTTTTGCCCGTCTCAACGTCCATTGCGTAAATGTCGAAGTCGACGTTATTGCGCGCGTTGGAGGTGTAATAGAAGCCGCTGCCGTCCCCCATCCACGCGCCAAAGGTGTGAATGGCCGCGTCGTTCTGGGTCAGGCGCACCACATCAAAGACCGGCTCGCCCTGTTCGTCCGCGCCATAGTTGTCGATGCGATAAAACTGCTGGCGTTCATTGCCGCCGACATCGCCCATCGCGATCAAATAGGGCGAATGGGCCGAGCCGTATACATCCCACACCTTATCCGCAAAGAAAGTCAACTGGCGCGGCCAGGTCGCCGCCCCCTCCCCCGTTAGCCCCACGCTCCATACCTGGAAGTTGCCCGTCACATCGGTCAAATAGGCCACCCGCTGCCCGTCGGGCGACAGCACCGGCGTCGTGGCCGCGCGGATATTCAGATAGCGTGCAAAGTCGATCATGCCAGTTCCCATCTGCATATGGCCGGACACACAGCACGCCGGATCATCCGGACACGCGCCGCACCCCGGTGGGCTTACGCTTGTTCGGCGATTTCAGCCAGTTCAAACCAACGCGCCAGTGCCTCGTCCAAGGCCGCGTTGATCGCGTCCAACTCCTCGGCCAACTCCTGCAAACGCACGTAATCGTCGCCACAGCCGGTCATGGCGTCGGTCAGCACCGATTTGGTTTCTTCTA
>CAZZNG010000175.1:0-2990 GCA_964655505.1 uncultured Litorilinea sp.
AACGTGCTTGAGCACGTTTCCCATCACTAGGCGTAGGCTTGAGCCTGCGCCGCAAACCGGATTACCCCATTAATTTCTTAACCTTCATGCAGCGTCCCGGGAAGATCGTCCTGTTCATTTCTGCGAGTTCGTCAATCTGCCGGGCTAGTCCGTGGGCGGGAGCGGTTGGCTGGCCGGGCCGTCGAGCACGCGACCTTGACCGTCGTAGCGCGAGCCGTGGCAGGGGCAGTCCCAACTCTTTTCCTCGGAGTTCCAGGCGACGATGCAGCCGAGGTGGGTGCAGACCGCGGAATGTTCGTGCAACTGGCCTGCTTCGTCGCGATAGACCGCGATGATCTTGGCCCCCCGGCGCACCAGTTCGCCCTCGCCGGGCGGGATACGATGGGGGGTGCGCGGGTCGCCCGCGACTACGTAGTCGGCTAGCTGCACCGCGACGTTGAGGTTCTCGGTGACGAGATCGCGAATGCTGCCCAGGCGCGCCATGCTGCGCGAGGGGCTGTAGAGTTCGGCCCAGGGATTAGGGCGCTGCAAGATGCTGTCGCTGATGATCATGCCCGCGAGGGTTCCGTGGGTCATGCCCATGCCTGAATCGCCGGTGGCGATGTAGATATGGGGCGGGTCGCCAGGGTTGGGGCCGATGAGCGCCAGCCCGTCCGCGGGTTCTTGGACTTGGCCCGACCAGCGATATTCAACTTCGCCCATGGTGGGGAAGCGTTCACGCGCCCAGCTTTCCAGCCGGCGATAGCGGATGTACGCGTCGTCGGCTTGGCCGGTCTTGTGATCCTCGCCGCCGATGATCAGCAGATCAAAGGCCGCGTCGGCGCCTTGCGCGTCTGGCCGCGGGTGCTGCAGCCGCACGTAATGATAGGGGTCGTCCATGTCCCAGTAGAGCGCCTCCGGCACGCTGCCGCGCGGGATGCGCCCGGCGATGACAAAGGTGCGGTAGGCGGCTTGGCGCATGTGGATGGAAAAGACATCCGACAGCCGGTCGTTGATGGGCGAATTGGTGGCGACGACCACATGGTCGGCAGTGACGACCGCGCCGCCTTCGGTCTGGACGCGGGCGGGCTGCTCGTCTGAGAAGTCGTCAAAGACGTGGGTTCCGGTGTAGATGCGCCCGCGGTCGCGCACGATGCAGCGGGCCAGCCCCGACAGGTATTTCAGGCTGTGGAATTGGCCTTGGTTGGGAAAGCGCAGGGCCGGACCTGTGTCGAACGCGGGCCAGGGCACGCGCTCGACACAACTGACCTGGATATGTCCGGCGCGGCGCGCCGCGTGCATCTCCTTGACCAGTTCGTCGTGGTCCATGCCGGGCGGCATAAAGAGATAGCCGTCCAGCCGCGTGAAGTCGCAGTCGATCTGCTCTGTACGCACGATTTCTTCTATGCGGTCGATGGCGGCTGTATGGCTGGCGTAGGCTCCCTGTGCGCCTTGGGGGCCATGCACTTTTTCCAGCACATGAAAGCCGTCGTCCAGCACATTGCTAAGGTGCGCGGTGGTGCGTCCGGTTTGGCCGCCGCCGATGGGGCCATCGTCGAGGACGACCACGTCCTTGCCCGCCCGCGCCAGCAGATAGGCTGTGGTCATCCCCGCGATGCCCGCGCCAATGATGCAGACTTGGGCGTCTGTATCCTGGCGCAGCGGCGTAAATGAGGGGACATCCTCCTCCATCCAGACGGATCGGCTGCGCCCGGTCCCACTGTTCATGTTCGCTCCTTCAGGGGACGGGGCCATTACGGCTTGAGCACGACTTTGACGCAGTCGTAGGCTTTGTCACGGAAGATGCGATAGCCATCGGGCGCGTCGCTTAGGCGCATGCGGTGGGTGATGATAAAGGTGGGGTCGATCTCGCCCTCTTGGATGTGCTGGAGCAGCGGCTGCATGTACTTCTGGACATGGGTCTGGCCCATGCGCACGTTCAGCCCCTTGTTGAAGGCCGCGCCCAGGGGCACTTTGTCCAGCACGCCGCCATAGACGCCGGGAATCGAGACTGTGCCGCCTTTGCGACAGCTTTGCAGCACTTGGCGCAGCGCGGTGGGGCGGTCGGTCTGCATACGCATCTGCTGCTTGGCTTTGTCGTACCAGGCGTCAAGCCCGTTGCCGTGGGCCTCCATGCCCACCGCGTCGATGCAGGCGTCTGGCCCGCGGCCGCCGGTCATTTCGCTCAGCGCTTCGACGACCGAGTCGACGCTTTCATAGTTGAGGGGGATTGCGCCCGCGCCCTTTTGGGCCATGTTGAGCCGTTCCGGGATGCGGTCGATGCCGATCACCCGTTCGGCCCCCAGGAGGTACGCGCTCTTGATGGCAAAGAGGCCCACCGGGCCGCAGCCCCACACCGCCACTGTGTCGCCCGGCTGGATGTTGCAGTTTTCCGCGGCCATGTAGCCTGTGGGCAAGATGTCGGAGAGGAAAAGCACCTGCTCGTCGGTCAAGCCGTTGGTGATGCCAAAGGCGCTAGAGTCGGCAAAGGGCACGCGCAGGTATTCGGCCTGGCCCCCGGCATAGCCGCCGAAGAGGTGGGAATAGCCAAAGAAACCGGCTGGGCTGTGGCCGTACAGCTTTTCGGCCATGAGCGCGTTGGGGTTGCTGTTGTCACACAGCGCCCATTGGTCGTGTTCGCAGTAGTAGCATTTGCCGCAGCCGATGGTAAAGGGGATCACCACCCGATCCCCCACCTTGTGCTTGGTTACGTCGCGGCCCACGGCGACAACTTCGCCCATGGTTTCATGGCCGAGGATGTCGCCGCGCTGCATGGTCGGAATATAGCCGTCATAGATGTGCAGGTCCGAGCCGCAGATGGCAGTCAGCGTGACGCGGATGATGATGTCGCCCGCGTCGAGAATAGCCGGGTCGGGTACGCGCTCGACGCGCACGTCTTCTGGTCCAAACCAACAAAGTGCTCGCATGGTTACCTCCCCTAGTATGAGCCGCTGCCTAACGCGACCCCTGATAACGCGACTCCTGATAGCGCAACTCATGGTGCTGCCAAG
>CAZZNG010000175.1:3090-11765 GCA_964655505.1 uncultured Litorilinea sp.
TAACGCGACCCCTGATAACGCGACTCCTGATAGCGCAACTCATGGTGCTGCCAAGCTTCGGGCCGGGCCGCGGACTGGCCCTTGGTGGTGGGCAAGCGTCCGGCTTCCATCAGCCGCTTGAAGTTGAAAATGTCCTCTTTCACCTGGTCGGCCGCGATGAACTTGACCGCGCCACCGGCCAAACGGCCAATGATGGAGCCGGGCGGGTCATACTCAATCGAGACGCTGACTTCGGTGCCGCGCGCGGTGGGAATGAACTTGACATAGCCGCGGTTTTGCACCCTGGCGTCGGGCAGCGTCTCCCATGCGATCATTTCGTTGGGCCGGTCGACGGTGATCTGCGCCTCCCACTCTAGATCGGTGTCACGCAGGACGTTGACCACCCAGTGGGAGCGCCCGCCGCCCAGGTCTTGCACAGATTTGACGTGGCGCATGAAGCTGGGCAGGTTTTCGAGCCGCCGCCAATAGGTATAGAGGTCTTCGACGGGCCGGTTGATGGTCAGCGTCTTGCGGATGCGGAGTTGGGCCGGTTCGCTGGTCAGGTGCTTGGCGACGGGCACATGCTCGATCATGGGCAGTTGGTCAAAGGCGTTGTTGCCCGACACGCCTTGATAGAGCAGCCCCGCGCCGAGCAGCGCCAGGGGCCAGCGCAGCGCGCCCTCTTGGCGCAGGCCATACCAGACGAGAGCCGCGCCGCTTGCGCCCAGGATCATGCGCGACGAGCCGTCGAGTCCGGTGGGGTCGCGGCGGTAGTTGGGCGGGTAGGTGTGCTCTTGGATGCCGCGGCCGGAAGCGGTGCGCAGGGCTGGGCGACGCGGCCGCGAGCCAAGCGCCGCGCGCGCCTGTGAATTGGTCGAATTTATGCGGTCAAGATTGGTTTGCATGTCTGTGCTCCTTGAACGAACTTCTCCAGACGAAGGAGTGATACGGATCAGCGTAACAGGCGCGCACCGCGGCAACTATCTATCGGTGTCTAGGCTTACGGCACACTTCGTGGCATGGGTGCAGCAAGCAGGCCCCGGAGATGTATCATCTTGTTCTATCGTGATACATCGCACTGCTTGGCTTAGAGGAGTAGGTTGGAGGCAGGAAGATCACCCCGCAAGAAGTTTGGGCTGGCAAGACAAGAAATGAGGAGGAATGCATCATGGAGGCGGCGCCGCACAAAACGCTGTTGCACAAGACTCTCTGGCGTGTCCTGGTGAGCGGTTTACTGCTCATGGGGTTTGCCCTAGTTCCTGCACCGAGCAGCACGGCGCAAGGTGAGCCGGTCCAAGACGCGCAAGCCCAAGATGAGCCGACGCCCGCCGCGACGGGGCCGGAGATTACCGAGTACACGCTGGACAACGGGCTGTCGGTGATCTTGGTGGCGGATCACTCCGCGCCCACGGTAGCGGTGAACCTTTGGTACGCGGTGGGCGGCGCGGACGATCCGCCTGACCGCAGCGGCTTTGCCCATCTGTTTGAGCATATGATGTTTCAAGGGTCGGCCAGTGTGGAGCCGGGCCAACATGCCGAATGGGTGAACGCGGCGGGCGGCTTTTACAACGCCACTACAGGGCTGGACCGCACCAACTATTTTGAAGTGCTGCCCAGCCATCAACTGCCGTTGGGCCTGTGGCTGGAAGCGGAGCGGCTGCGTTCGCTGCGTTTGACCGAAGAAAATTTTGCGCGTGAGGTGGAGGTGGTCAAAGAGGAATACCGGCTGCGCGTTGAAAACCAACCCTATGGCGAGGCGCTGCTCGCTTTGCAGACGGTCCCTTTTGACTACGAACCGTATACCCGGCCAGTGATCGGCTCGATTGAGGATTTGGAGCGGGCAACCCTGGACGAGATCCGCGCCTTTCACGCGGCCTACTATGTGCCCAACAATGCAACGCTGGCAGTGGTGGGCGACATCGATCCGGCGCAGGCGCGGCAGCTAATCGAGGAATATTTCGGCGACATCCCGGCAGGTGAGCCGCCGCCCGCGCTGCCCGCCTATTCCTACACGCCGCAGGCGAGCGCAACGGCCATCACCATGACCGATGAGATCGCACGCGTACCGGCTACGCTGATCGGCTACCGGCTGCCCCCGCGTGACGATCCCGACTATTACGCGCTGGAGGTGTTGGCGCGCATTTTGGGCGCGGGCCGGTCGAGCCGCCTGGCTCAAGCCCTGATCGACACGGGCTTGGCCGCGGATGCCAGCACCACGATCAACGGCAACCGGGGGCCGAGCCTCTTTGCCGTGATCCTGGTGCCCAATGCGGGCATCGCGCCGGAGCAGTTGGAGCGCATCTACCATGATGAGTTGGCGCGGCTGCAACGCGAGGGGGTGAGCGACGAAGAGTTGGAAAAAGCGGTGAACCAGATCCGCACGGAGACGGCACGCCAGCTTGAGCAGGTCTTTTTCCTGGCGGAAAGCGTGCAGCGCGCCAATTTCTATTTGGGCGACCCCAACGCGGTGCTGACCGACTTGACGCGCTATCAGGCGGTTACATCGGACGCGGTGCAAGCGGCCGCGACCCGCTACTTGGCCGCGGAGCAGGAGAATTTGATTCGCGTGCTGCCCGCCGCGCCCAGTGCAAGCCCGCAAATGGTTCCGACCGCGCCCCCGGTGGAGAATGGGCTTGACGAGGAGACAGACGAAGGGGCGGAGGGAACAGAAGACGAGGAAGCGCCCGCCGAGGTGGGGAGTGCGCCGTGGGGCGCGCTGCGCTTGGCTGTGGGGGTGAATATCCCCAGCATGAATTTGCCGGGCTTGAATTTGCTGGGCCGGTTGGCCGCACCGGATCAACATCCCAGCCAGCAAGAGCCGGAAATTACGGTGACGCTGCCGATTACGGGCACGCTGCCGCCGGAGACGGGCGAACCGACCGGCACGGTCATGCCGACTGGCACAGCCATGCCCACCGGGACAGGTACACCGGTGACAGCTACGCCCGGCACGGGCACGCCAACCCCCGCGACGGGCACACCGACAGAAGTGACCACCGGCACACCGACGCCGACGCCGGGTGAAACAGGCACAGGCACGCCGGTGACGGGCACGCCGACCGCTACGGGCAGCATCACCCCGTCGCCAAGCCCGATTGGGACGCAGACTGTGACGGCCACTGTGCCGGCTACTGTGACGGCTACTGTGACGCCGACCGTGACCGGGACAGTGACCGCGACGCCGAGCATCACACCGTCGCCCACCACCACCTTGACGCCGACCGCAACCCTAAGCCCGACGCTGACTGCAACCTTTACGCCGACCAGCACCGCGACGATTACGGCGACAACCACTGTGACGGCAACCGTGACGGGGACAGCGACAGCAACGCCGACAACGACGCAGACGGTTGCGCCGACAGGTATGCCTTCTGTGACCCCCTCTGTGACGCCTCCTGTGACGGGCACAACGGGGACGCCCAGTGTGACGCCTTCTGTGACGCCCACAGGCAGCCCGACGATACCGGCGACCGGCACGCCCACAGGCCCGGTGAGCGCACCGCCGACGCCGCTGCCCGTGGCTGAACTGACCTTGCCCACCGTGGTGAGCGAGACGCTGGACAACGGCATGACGGTGTTGATTGTGCCCGATGGCAGCGTGCCGCTGGTCACGCTCTATCTGGTTGTGCCGGGTGGCGGCAGCGTTATTTCTGCGGACAAGGCCGGGCTGGCGACCATTACCGCCAACCTGCTGACGCGCGGCACAGAATCGCGCAGCGCGCAGGAGATCGCGGCGACCATCGAGCAGATCGGCGGCGTCCTGTTTACGGGCGCGAACGGCAGCACGACCACGATCTTTGCCTCGCTTCTGAGCGAGTATGCAGACGTGGCCTTTGACCTGGTGGGCGACGTAGCGCGCCATCCCACCTTCCCGGAGAATGAACTGGCAACCCAGCGGCTGCAAGTGCTGACCACGCTGCAGTCGCTTCTCTCCAACCCCGACGCGGTGGCCGCGCGCGTCTTTGACCGCATTGTCTACGGCGACCATCCCTATGGCTATACCGCGACCGAGGAGACGATCCAGTCGATCACGCGTGAGGATGTACTGGCTGCGTACGCGGCGCAGTTCGACCCGGCGCGGGCGATCTTGGTCATTGCCGGGGATATGACGCCGGATGAAGCGCTGGCCCACGCAGAGGAAACCTTTGGCGACTGGGAAAGCAGCGGCGAGGCCGAGCCGGTGACGTTCCCGCCGCTGAGCGAGCGCAGCCAACAGACCATCTATTTGGTGGACCAGCCCGACACCACCCAGACGACGATCTATCTGGGCCATCTGGGGATTGGGCCGGACAGCCCCGACCGCTTTGCCGTGCAGCTCGTCGATCATATCTTGGGCGGCGGGCCATCGTCGCGCCTCTTCCGCAAACTGCGCGAGGAGGAGGGCTTTACCTACGGCGTCGGCTCTTACTTTGATACGCCGTTGGATCGAGGAACCTTTGTGGTGCAGACGTCGGTCCGCAATCAAGTTGTGGCGGACGCGCTGAACGCGATCTTGGATGAACTGAACACGCTGCGCGAGACGCCGCCGCCCGCGCAAGAGTTGGCGGATGCTCAGGCGTATCTGGTCGGCTCCTACGCGCTGCGGCTGGAGACCGCGGAGGCGCTGGCCGATGCGCTGGTGGCGCTGAAGCTGGCCGGGCTGCCGCTGGAGGAGGTGGAGACGTACCCGCAGTCGATTCAAGCGGTGGACGCGCAGGCGCTGGCCGAGGCGGCCCAGACCCATCTGCGCCCGGATCAACTGGCGATTGTGGTGGTGGGGGATGCCGAGGCCATTGAGGCGCAACTGGCCGAGATTGCGCCGGTGGTGCGGGTGGACACGGAGGGCAACCCTGTGGGCGCGGACAGTGACGGCAGTGGCGATAGTGACGACAGTAGCGATAATGCCGAAAGCGGCGATACCGAAAGTCACGATATCGAAAGTGACGTGCCCGGCGGCTGACCGTTTCCCTGTCGCCTATTGTCTTGTTGTGATTGCTTTTTCCCAGCTAATTACCCCTGCTCCCATAGCCATGCGGCTCCGATCAACGTGGATCGGGGCCGCATCTTTTGGCTTGGGGGGTCGATCTTTTTTCGGGGCGCTTGCTTTCAGCAAGGTAAGCGCCCGGGCTTAGTCGCGTCTGCCGATGGGTAGGTGCAATTTGTACGGGCCATGCGGCTGGTCGGTCGGGTCGGCTGCGGTCGGCGGCGTCACTTGGACCCGCGCCGTTCCCGCGGCAGTGGCCGTGGCCGGAACCGCTTGCAGGGAGACATCCGCGCCATCTGTATGCGTGTTTGCCGTCTCTGTGTTTGCCGTTTCTGTGCTGGATGTGACGGTGACGGTGTTGGTCATGTCGTCGGTGACAGAGATCTGCAACGCGGGGATTTCGTTGTGGGTCAAGGCCAGCGATTGATTGGGCGCGAGCGCTTGGGTGATGGTCTGGCTGATGCCGAGCCGCGGGTCTTGGAGGGGTGTCCTTTCGTGATAGACAAGCAGCGACGGCTGCATGGAATGCACATGGCAGGCGTACAGCGAACTCGACTGGGTCCTTGGGAACAAGGGGGGATATTCGGATGGACTGCTTTGTTGTACCTGTCGAAGCGAGCCGCGCAGCAATGTCGTAAGTAGCTGGAGACAGGGTGAATGGATACGCGGTATTAACTTGCTAGTACAGCAAGGATTGAGCCGTGCTCCTAAACGCAGGAATGATTCAGGGTTTATTTCAAACGGGGGCGATCAGGACCCAATTCTCGCGCTCTAGCCTGCGCGGGCCGATTGTGCTAACATCGGTGACAGGTCGCGGGCCGGTGGCTCTGCCTGCGTACCTGCTTCGCCCACACGGGCCGAGTTCTGCGCGACAAATCAGCATGACCAGCGAAAGAGGTTCCCCATGCGTATGCATCTATCCATGCAGATCAACGGCGTCACGCGCCAGGTGGAGGTTGACCCGGATCGCACCTTGCTCAGCGTGCTGCGCGATGACCTGGGCCTGACCGGGGCCAAGTATGGCTGTGGTGAGGGCCGCTGTGGCGCGTGTACGGTGCTGATGGACGGGGGGCCGGTGCAGGCGTGCAGCGTCTCCGCGGGCGCAGCAGCCGGCAGCCACCTGACCACGGTCGAAGGGCTGGCCGGTTCGGGCGCGCTGCACCCGGTGCAGGAGGCGTTTTTAGAGATGGGCGCGCTGCAGTGCGGCTATTGCACGCCGGGCATGATCCTGTCGGCTGTGGCGCTGCTGGATGCCAACCCGCAGCCCACCACAGGCGAGATTGTGCAGGCCATGCAGGAGAATATCTGCCGCTGTGGGTCGTACCCGCGCATCCTGGCCGCGATTCAAGCCGCGGGCGCGAAGATGGCCGCGGGCGCAGGGGACAGCGTGCTCGCGAGCGTGGGCGCGGGTGTCGATGCGGACGTTATTAATATAGACGTCAATGAGGTGCTTGATCCCGGCGTGCACGAAGGGCTGTTCATCGCCTATCCTTGCCCTGAGTTGGAGGCTGAACGCTACCCCGAAGGCGGCGCGCCCCCCGCGGCAGAGCGGGCGCTGACCGAGATCGGCCCCTGGGTGCATATCGCGGGGGACGGCACGATCCGCGCCTATGTGGGCAAGGCCGAGGTGGGCCAGAACATGCGCACGTCGTTGGCGCTGATCGTGGCCGAGGAACTGCGCGTGTCGCCGGACGTGGTGCGCGTCATCGTGGGCGACACCGCGGCCACGCCCTTTGACCGCGGCACGTTCGGCTCGCGCACCACGCCGGTCACCGGCACGCAGCTTTGGCGCACGGGCGCGGCCGCGCGCTCGCTGCTGATCGACCTGGCCGCGGCCGCGTGGCAGGTGGACCGTGACCGGCTCGACGTGGCGGATGGCCGCGTGCTGGAGCGCGGGGGAGAGCGGTCGGCCACCTTTGGCGAATTGGCGCGCGACCGCCAGATCGTGCGCATTGTGCCCGTGCCGGATGAAGCGGGGCAGATGCCGCCCGACGCGGCGCTGCCCACGCCGCCCCAGGCGTGGCGTGCCGCGGGGACATCGGTCGCCAAGCTGGACGGGCACGCGTTTGTCACCGGCAGCCATCGCTTTACGCCCGATCTGCGCCTGCCGGGGCTGCTGCATGGCAAGGTGCTGCGTCCCCCCGCGTTTCAGGCGACGCCCATCTCGGTGGACACCAGCGCAGCCGAGGCTATGGACGGGGTGACGGTGGTGCATGAGGGCGACTTTATCGGCGTGGCCGCGGTTGATGAACTGACCGCAAGCCAGGCCCTGGACGCGATCCGCGTGCGCTGGCGCACCCAGTTGCAGGTTTCCCAGCCTGAATTGTTCGACTATCTCAAGGCCAATCCGGTGGAGTTGGAAGGCCGCCGCGGGCCGTTGGTGATCGCGGAAGGGTCGGTGGCCGCGGGGTTGGCTGCGGCGCACCTGACCTATGCACAGCGGTATACGGTCGATTACATCGCGCATGTGCCGCTGGAGCCGCGCGCGGCGGTCGCGCTGTGGGATGATCACGGGCTGACGGTGTGGACGGGCACGCAGCGCCCCTTTGGGGTGCGCGCGGAGTTGGCCGAAGCCTTTGATCTGCCTGAGGAGCGCGTGCGCGTGATTGTGCCCGACACGGGCGCGGGCTATGGCGGCAAGCATTTTGGCGACGCGGCCCTTGAAGCGGCGCGGCTGGCAAAGGCCGCGGGCAGGCCGGTCAAGCTGGTCTGGACGCGCCAAGAGGAGTTCACTTGGGCCTATTTCCGCCCCGCAGGGCTGATCGAGATTCGCAGCGGCGTGGACGCGGCAGGGCGCTTTACCGCGCTGGAACTGCATAACTACAATTCGGGCGCGGCAGGCCTGGACAGCCTCTATGACATCCCCAACCGCCATGCAGAATATCACCCGGCGGATTCGCCGCTGCGCCAGGGGTCTTATCGCTCGCTGTCGGCCACAGCCAACCACTTTGCGCGCGAAAGCCATGTGGACGAATTGGCGCACCAACTGGGGCTGGACCCGCTGGAATTTCGCCTGCGTAATTTGAGCAACCCGCGCATGATCGCGGTGTTGGAGGCCGCGGCGGAGCGTTTTGGCTGGGGCCAGCGCACGCCTCAGCCGAACCACGGTTTTGGCATTGCCGGGGGCTTTGACAAAGGTTCCTATGTGGCTGCGTGCGTCGAGGTGGCGGTGAACCCGGCCAACCGCCAGCCCAAAGTGCTGCGCGTGGTGGAGGCGTTTGACTGCGGCGCGCTGATCAACCCGGACCATGTACGCAGCCAGGTGGAGGGCGCGCTGATCCAGGGGCTAGGCGGCGCGCTTTTCGAGAGCGTCAAGTTTGCCAATGGGCGCATCCTCAACCCCAGCTTTGGCGGCTACCGTGTGCCGCGCTTTGGCGACGTGCCCGCCATTGAGACGGTGCTGATCGACCGCAAGGATCAGCCGTCCGCGGGCGCGGGGGAAACGCCGATCATCGCGATTGCGCCCGCGCTGGGCAGTGCGATTTTCCAGGCCACAGGGGTGCGCGTGCGCGCCATGCCGCTGGCCCCGCGCGGCGTGCCGCGTGAGGCGGATGCGTAGGCACGAATCGGGAATCTTACACGCAGACATCTTCCCGGAAGCTCGCAGCTTCATGCCCATCTGCTCGCTAGATGGCATGTTGCTCAATGCCCATCTGCTCGCTAGATGGGCGTAGCTTCCGGGAAGATCGGCCCGCCGTGGCCTCTATCCTCTTTTATATCGCTAAGTCACTCC
>CAZZNG010000176.1:0-11752 GCA_964655505.1 uncultured Litorilinea sp.
CCAGGACTAGGTCGCGGATGGCTGGCGGCAGTTGCTCGCGCTGCCACTGGCATTCGCGACGCCCAGCAGCCTCGGCCTCCCCCTTAGGTGCGGCCGCCTGCACAGCCTTGATGGCATAGGCCGCTGCACCCAGTTCATGGGCGGCAACATGGGCTACGGCTGCGGCTTGGGCCGCGGCGTACGCAGCAAAGCGAGGCGCGCCGCGCAAGTCCCTGGCCGCGGCATTGGCGTGGCCCGCGGCGGTGCGCGCTTGTGTCATGGTCACCTCGCCGCGTGCCCAGGCGCGAGCCATTGCGATGGCGTGGCGCGGCCGGTCGTCGTGGGGTCGAACAGCCTCGAACAAGTGTAACACATGCTCGCTGCAATCGGCCGCCCATAGCGCAAGCAGGTGATGATCCGCGTCTTGGAGGGTTCCGCCGCGACGCACCGTGATGAACCTGGGGTCTCGCTTCTTGGGTAAGATCATTGGTTCGTTCCTGAGAATTCACCCGATGATCTTCCGGGACGCTGGATGAAGGTTAAAAAAATTAATAGGGTAATCAGCCTTGCGCCGCAGAATCAATTCTGCGGCCAGTTGTGGGAAACATGCTCAAGCACGTTTTCTCTGGTGAACAGGCTTTGAGCCTGTTTCCCAACCCTAGCCTGGGGATTGATCCCCAGGCGACCGCCAATTACCCGATTCATTTCTCAATGCCCACCCTGCATCCCGAAAGGTTAGGCGTCTATTGCCTACTCCTCATCCAGCGACGGGACGCGCGTATGCCACGCGGTCGCCTGTTCGTAGGCGTGGCCCACGCGCAGCAGCATCTCCTCCGCAAAGTGGGGGCCGACCAGTTGCAGCGCGATGGGCAGGTCGTCGGGCGTGAAGCCGCACGGCAAGGTCAGCGTGGGGCTGTTGCTGAAGTTGAAGGGATAGGTAAAGCGCGGGCGCACGAAGCTGCCGCCTGGCAGCGGCAGCCCATCCTCGCCCACAGGCGGCGCGGCGTAGGGCATGGCCGGGCACGCCAGCAGGTCGATCCCCTCAAAGAGACCGGCAATCTTGCCCGCGTATGCCAGGCGCGTCTCATGGGCCGCGGCGTAGTCCACGGCGCGCTGCGTATCCGCAAATTCGAGCCACTCGCGGAAGGGGCCGTACTCGTCCGCTCTGTCGGGCCAGGTTTCGCGGTGAGCATGGGCCGCGTCGGCCGCGCAGAGGGTCGCCCACGTATCCATCATCAGATCAGGGTCAATGGGCGGAACCGTCACCTCGACCACCTCCAGGCCAAGCTCGGCCAGGCGCGCCACGGCTTGCAGCACCGCTTCGCTCACTTCTGGCTGCACGCCGTCGCGGATGAAGCGCTCGTCCACGCCCAGGCGCAGGCCCTTGACATCTTGGTCGAGCCGGGCAACGTAGTCGGGCACAGCTTCATGGCTGGAGGTGGGGTCGTTGGGGTCATGGCCCGCGATGACGCCCAACATCGCGGCTGCATCGGCGACGCGGCGGGTCATCGGGCCGATGTTGTCCAGCGAGTGGGCCAGGGGGAAAGCGCCGTAGCGGCTGACGCGGCCATAGGTCGGCTTGAGGCCCACGCCCCCGTTGCACGCAGCCGGGAAGCGGATGGAGCCGCCCGTGTCCGAACCGAGCGAACCGTAACAGAGGCCCGCCGCGGTCGCCACACCCGACCCGCTGGAGGAAACCCCCACCCAGCGGTCAGCGCCCCAGGGGTTCACGGGCGTGGGCCAGGCGGGATGATGCCAGCGCAGCGCGAACTCGGTCATATGCAGCTTGCCCAGCAGCACCGCGCCTGCCGCGTCCAGCCGCTGCATGACCGTGGCATCATAGTCGGGCAGCCAGCCCTGCAAGAGCGTGGAGCCGGACAGCGTCGGCAGCCCCGCGGTATAGACCAGGTCTTTGACGCCAATGGGCACGCCATGCAAGAGGCCCCGATACGCGCCGGAGGAAATTTCCGCTTCGGCCTGCCGCGCCTGTTCAAGCGCCCGCTCGGCAAAGACGGTGCGGTAGCTGTGCAGGCGCTTGTCGACGCGCTCGATGCGGTCGAGCAGGTGGCGGGTTAGCTCCACCGGGGAAAGCTCGCGCTTTTGCAACAGGCTGGCGACTTCGACCAGGGACATATAGGCAAGATCGGTCATGGTTTAACTCCATGTCATTCTTCAGTTTGTCACGCTTTAATTTAATCTATGATTCTTCAATAAGGTATCGATCTTCCGGGAAGATCATAGCAGCGATGCGGATACCCTATTCACTGCTCAACTTCATGATCCCCAGGCAATCGGAATAGGAATGCGGTGCATACCCTCGTCACAGTATGCACCGCATCGCAATTCACGATCTCACATGACCAGCCCCAAAGCCAAACAGCTTATTCCTGAACGATTGACCACGTTTCCGGGTAGGCATGGGCCGGGGTCTGGGCATAGACGTTGCGCTCGATGGGGAAGGGCACGTTGCGCACGTTGTTCTTGATGATCACGGTGAGATCCGGCACATCGACCACCATGCCCAAGCGAGCATGATTGTCGCACATGATCTCGGTTCCTTCAATGAACAACTGCCGGCGCTTTTCCGGGTCCGGCTCCTGCACGGCTTCCCAGTGCTTCAGCACCAAATCCTTGATCCACTGCGGCCCGTCATAGTCGGCTGGATCCGGGTTCGGTGAGTCTCCCCAAGCCGCGGCAATGGGCGCCCAACGCTCGGTCGGCAGCAGGCGCGGCAGCACTTCAGGATTGTAGTCGCCCGTCGCGAACATGTTCAGCATGGCCTGGTTGGCTTGCCCGCGCTCGACCCACAGGCTGCGCTCGACCGGGTTGACCCGCAGGTCGATGCCAACTTCCGCCCACATTTGGGCGACGCTTTCGGCGATTTCAGGATAGGGGATGAACGCGCCGCTCACCGCGTCGATGACGAGTTGCAGCGGTTGGCCGTTGGGCAGCAGACGGAAGCCATTGGCATCGCGCTCGGTCAGCCCCAATTCATCCAGGATGCGGTTGGCCTCTTCCGGATCAAAGCGGCCAAACTCCTCATCCCACCGATCCGAATTGAAGAAGGGCGGCGTATCCTGGGGGCAGAACGAGGCTTCGCGCCCCGCGCCCAAGAAGTAGGTTTCATTGATCTCGCTGCGTTCAATGGCAAGCGACAGCGCCTTGCGGAAGTCGCGGCTCTGGAGCATTTCCGCCAGGGCCGGGTCTTCATTCCAATCCTGGTTAAACGCGATCTTGGCCTGGTGGCGCGTCAAGCTGACCCAGAAATTGACAAAATAGTCGCCGCTTTCCTGGTTGGCGCGGATGACCGGCAGCTTGGCAAAGTCGATATGGCGGCCCTGGATGGTGTAGTTGCCCGCGATGGCGCGCAGGTTGAGCACTTCCAACTCTTCCACCAACTCCATGGCAACCCGGTCGATATAGGGCAGTTGGTTGCCTTCGGGGTCCACAGCCCAGAAATAGGGGTTGCGTTCCAGCACATATTCATTGGAGGCGATGGTGGTCACCGGCTTCCATTGAGTCAGCACCGGCAGGTCGGGATTCATGTGGGCATCGTTCTTCGCCAGGAGATGAAGCTGCCAGTTCTCGAATCCGGCGTCAGTTGCCAGCCGGTTGGCTTCTTCTTCACCCACAAAGGCCGCGTGGAACTGTTCCAGATAGTGCTGGGGCGCGACCAGGCCCAGGCCGACCCAGCCCTGTTGGAAGTGCCCCGCGACCGTGGAGGAGGCCACCGTCTCGGGCCAAGTGGGGAACGGCTCGGCGAACTTAAAGGTGAGGGTATAGTCGTCCACTTTTTCCATTTCGACCAACTCACCGCCCCAGGTCAGATACCAGGGAACCGAGGAGACGATCTGGTCGCCGTTCAACAGATGGTCGTACCAGAAAATGAAATCATCCGCGGTCAGCGGTTCGCCGTCGGACCACTTGATGCCCTCGCGCAGGTAAAAGGTCCATTCTGACGTGTCCTCGTTGGATTCCCAGGCATGGGCGATGCGCGGGCGCAGTTCAGTCGAATTGGTGTCCCAGAAGATGAGATAATCGGTGTTCATGCGCTCAATGTTCTGCCGGTCGCCTGGCCCGGTGAAGGCACGACGCCAGGTTCCGCCATGTTCGCCGATGACCTCTGCCGGTTGAATGACCAACGGGTTGACCGGCAGGCGCTCTTCCACGGGCGGCAGTTCGCCCGCCTCGACCCGTTCGGCCAGCATGGGCGCTTCCTGGAAGGATTCAGGCACCGTGTCGACGATCTCCGGCCAGCAAGGCGTCTCCCAGGAACATTGGGCGCGCTGGGTCTGATACTCGCTGGTTGGGCCTTCGGCTGCCGGTGCTGCGGGCGCATCGGGCGCGGCAGGGGCCGCCGCTGCGGGGTCTGCGACCGGCGGCGCATCCGCCGCGGGTTCAGCAGGCGGCGAGCTACAGGCTGCCAGCACGGCCAGCAGCGCAACAGCGAAAGCATAGGGGATGCATCGTTTCCAGAAGTGGTTCTGTTGCAGCATTGGGTTCTCCTCTGTGAAACAGGAAACTGTGAAACAGCCAACAGTGAGACAAGCTGTGAAAAAGGAAATTCTAGCGTTGGAAAAGGGCTGGTTCAGCTATGCGCCTCGATCGCCTTGCGGTTGAGGCGATGGCCGAGGCCCGGCTCTTGCGAAAGGATCAGATAGCCGTCCTCAATGCGTTCTGCCGGTTCCAAGAGCGTGGCGCGCCAATCCACTTCGCCCCAGGCGTATTCTAGGATGTAGAAATTGTTGATGGTGCTGACAACCTGCGCGGTGGCCGCGGTGGAGAGCGGCCCGGCCGGGTTGTGGGGCGCGACTAGGAGGTTGTTCATGCGCGCGGCCGCGGCAATTTCCGCCAACTCCAGCAGGCCGCCGCAGTGCTTCACGTCGGGCATGATCACATCCACGACCCGTTCCACCAGAAAAGGGCGATAGGCCAGGATGCCGAAGATGCTTTCGGTCGACGCGGTGGGCATGGGCACAGACTCGGTCACACGCTGCAGATCGCGCGTGTGGGTGTGGCGCACGGCTTCTTCATACCAGAACAGGTTACAGTCGGCCAGTTCGTGCCCCACGGCAATGGCTTCCGAGAGTTCCATGCGTCCATGACAGTCGACTGCCAGTTCGATCTTGTCGCCGATGGCCTTGCGCACGGCGCGCACCCGTTCCACGCCAGGCCGCCACGCGGCATCCGGACCGGTGCGAACATGGTCGGGCTGGCGCAGTTCATCGAAGGGCGCGAGTTTGATGGCGGTAAAGCCTTCATCCACTGCCTGGGCCGCGGCCCGCGCAAAGCCTTCGGGCGAGCGGTCGCGCACATGGCGGTTGATGTTGGCATAGAGGCGCAGCCGGTCGCGCACCGCGCCGCCGAAAAAGGTATGCACCGGCACTTCCAACTGTTGGCCCAAGATATCCCAGAGCGCCTGTTCCAGCCCGCTGAGCGCGGTGTTGTAGGCGCGGCCCCCGTCCACTTTACGCAGCGACTGGCGGATGGCCGCGATCTGGCGCGGGTCTTTGCCGACCAACTGTTGATTGAACTGCTCCAGCGCGGCCGCGCACAGGTCATCGCTGAGGCTGTGGCTGGCTTCGCCAATGCCCGTCAACCCCGCGTCGGTGTGGACGAACACAAAGAGCCAGTCCCCGCGCTGGTTGACGCGCACCCGTTGGGTTTTGATGGCAGAAATCTTCATGCAAAGCGGTCCCTTCCAGGGGGTGTGGCCGGTTTCCGGGTGGATCAAGCGTGCCAGGTGAAGAGCGGCTCCAGGTCGCACAGGATTTCGTCTAGCGCCTGGTGATCGTGCTCGTCCAGGGTATCGACCATGTTGCGCGTGCGGTTCGATTCAATCACCCCGCGGCGGCGCAGAATTTCTTTGTAGGCAATCCCCTTGGCCTGATCCTGGAAGGCAAAGAGCGGGGCCATTGCGCCGTAGATCTGCTTGGCTTTGTCGCGGTCGCCCGCTTCCAGCGCGTTCCAGAGCGCCACCACCACATCGGTCACATGGCAGCCGGGCATCTGGCCCGCCACCCCGCGCGGATGCTCCAGCAGCAAAAAGCGCCCGCCCGCGCCGCCAAAGACCCCCTCCACGGTCGACCCCGCGGCGGCCAGGATCTGGCTGAGTTTGTGGGTCACCGGGTACGTTTCTTCTTTGATATAGCGCACATGCTCCACCTCGGCCAGCAAGCGCGCCATGAGGCTGACCGACAGCTCGGAGCCGGTGCTGTGGTTCTGGATGAAGACCGGCAGCGCGGCGGCATCGGAGATGGCCTGAAAATAGTCGACGATCAGTTCTTGGTCGGATATCTTGTTGATGTAGGGAGCCATGGCGATGACCGCGTCCGCCTGCATGGCTTTGGCCTCGCGCGCGAAGACCGCGGCCTGCTCCTTGCATACGCCCGCAACGCCCACCACCACCGGGACGCGGCCATCACACTGTTCGATGACAATGCGCGACGCCTGGATGCGTTCGGCATCGCTCAGCAAAGTAAAGCCGCTCGCCATCACCGGGTAGACCAGCCCGTGGGCGCCGCACCCAATGCAAAAATCGACAATGCGCCGCAAGCCTGCTTCGTCGATCGCGTAATTTTCATCGAACGGGGTAGACGGAATCGTGTAGATGCCGCGCATGGGACCGTTATTGCTCACGTTGTACTTCCTTATCGGTAGGATACCTAGATTGAAGGTGAAGTGGTTGGAGATTGAAGTTCTAGGGCTGGAGATTTACGTTCTAGGGTTAAGTAGTAGGCCTACTGGCGGGACCTGCACGCGTGGAGTGAGGTGAATCGTTCGTTCGGGGGTAATGGCACGGCTTGCAGCGCCCCAGGGCTGCAACATCGCGGGTGCGATGGCAGGCGCGTTGAGTAACGGCCTGGGACGCATCGGTTTTGCGCTGTCGTTGATGGTTGCTGGTTAGAACAGTATCACAACTTCATGCGTTCGCCAACCTCCGTCGCGACCAAAATCACAGGTAGAAAATCGCAAAAACAGGCCCGCCTTACCCCTTGACCGCGCCCGCGGCCAGGCCGCTGATCAGATAACGCTGGAAGAAGAGGAAGAGCAGCGCCACCGGCAGCGTCGTCAACACCGCGCCCGCCATCACCGTGCCCCAGTAGACGCCTGAATCGCCGCCGACAAAGATACGCAGCAGCACGGGCAGCGTGCGCACGCGCTCGCCGGAGGTCAGCATGAAGGCAAAGAGGAAGTTGTTCCAGGAGCCGATAAAGACGAAAAGGCCCGCGGCCAGGATGCCCGGCACAGCCAGCGGCAGCACAATCCGCACCAGCGCGCCCAGCCGCGTGCAGCCGTCCACCAGCCCCGCGTCCTCCAGGTCGCGCGGCAGGGAGGCGAAGTAGTTCATCAGCAGCCAAACGGCAAAGGGCACGGAATGGGTCGCTTCGGCCAGGATGAGCGCGGCAAAGGTGTTCATCAGCCCCAACGTGCGGAAGATGACCATCATGGGCATCAACAGCACGATACCGGGGATCATATAGACCACCAGCAGAAACAAAATCAGCAGCGTGCGGCCTGGAAACTGGTAGCGCGCAAAGGCATAGGCCGCGCTGATCGAGATGGCAATCGATAGCAGCGTGACGGTGACCGCGATCAAAAGGCTGTTGCGGAACCCCTGACCGAAGTTGATGACCGTGAAGATATTGCGATAGTTCTCGATGGTCGGATCACTCGGAAAATACTGGATCCCTTGCGTAAACTGCGACACTTCCGGCGTGATCGAGACGATCATGATCCAGACGAACGGGGCCAGGGTGATAAACAGCACCAGCGCGCCCGCAATCCACAGGCCGATCAAGCCGCGCGTGCGGTAATTCCCAAACCGGTTGAGCATGGTTACATCCAATCTCGTGAACGTTCGATCAGCCGGATATAGACGGCGGACATCGCCAGCAGCACTGCCGCCAGCATCACCGCGATGGCCGCGGGATAGCCAATTTCCAACTGGCTGTGGGTCAGCAAGAAGCTGTATACGGCCAGGGTGTAGTTGGAATAGCCCGGCCCGCCGTTGGTCATCATGAAGGGCAGATCCACCGCGTGCGAAAGCCAAATGGAGCGGATCAAGAGCAGCATCAAAATCGTGGGCAGCAGCATGGGGAAGGTGATGAAGCGGAAACTCTGCCAGCCCGTCGCGCCGTCCACTTTGGCCGATTCGTACAGGTCGCCGGGGATGACCTGGAGCGCGGCCAAGAGCGTGATGGCAAAGAAGGGAAAGCCCGCCCACACCATTGCCACGACAATGATGATAAAAGCGCCCAGGGGCTGGCTGATCCAAGAGATCGGCGCATCCAGCACCCCGGCGCGCACCAACAGGTCGTTGATTATGCCGTGATTGCTGTCGGTGAGGTAGCGCCAGATGATCGCCACGACCGCGCTGGGCACAACCCAGGGGATCAACACAGCCGTGCGGATCAGCCCGCGGCCGTTAAAGCTCCTGTTGAGCAGCAGCGCCACCGGCAGCGCGACAAAGAGAAGCGACACAGCGATCACCACCACCCAGCGCGCGGTGCGCCAGATGGACATGAGAAAAATCTCGTCGCGGAAGGCCGCTACATAGTTGTCCGGCCCGACAAACTGGCTGGCGGCAAAGCGCAGCAGGTTGGCATCGAACAGACTGAGCTGGATGGCGTAGAGGCTCGGATAGACGGTGACGATGAGGATGAAGATCATGGCCGGAGCCACCAGCAAATAGGGGTAGAAGTCGATGCGGCGCCGGCGGCGCCGCATCCCTGTAGCCGTTGCGACCGCACTGTCGACGGTACGGTCGAGCGTATCGTCAACTGTGCGTCCGGTAGCTTGACTTTGCATATCAGCCTCCTTGCAGGACAGAGGCCATCGCTTGGCAGAATTGCTCCGGGGTGCTGTTGCCTGCCAGCAGTTCCTGCATTTCAGGCGTGTAGCGGTCGGTCATGGCGGGCCAGTTTTCATGCCAGAAGGGAAGCTGGCCCCAGTAGGGCGCGGAGTCGAGCGCGGCCTTGAAGAAGCGGTTCTCGGAATAGATGGCTTCTTCTTGCAGCGACTGGAAGGTTGGCCCGGCCCCCCGCTCCACCGAGAAGATGAACGCTTCTTCGGGCGAAGCCATGTGCTTGAGCACTTCCCAAGTTTCGTCCTGGTGTTCAGACGTGGTGTACATGATCGGCCCTTCGGCCCCGGCGGAGACCCAACGGCGTTCGCTGCCCTGCACCTTTTGCACAGCGGACACCGCGTCGCCCAGCGCATCGGACTGGGTCTTCCACGACCAGATGCCGTGGTCCAGCAGCGCGATCGTGCCGCCTTGCAGCAGGGCAAAGAGTTCGGGGAAGCGGTCGCTGGGCGCGCTGGGCTGGGTGACTTTGTGTTCGGTGTAGAGGGAGACATACCAGGCCACGGTTTCGATGGCTTCGGGCGACTCCCAGTCGGTGCTGCCATCTTCCAGGACAAAGTCCACGCCGTTGCCTTTGAGGAAGTGGGAAAGCTGTTGGGCAAAGCCGCCATTGTCGCCCCCGCGCAGCCCATAGCCGTAGCGGTCGGGCGCGTCGGTCAGCGCGCGTGCGACTTCCAGAAAATCCTCTTGCGTGTCGGGCGGCTGCAAACCGGCCTCTTCCAGCCAGTCGGCGCGGTAATAGGTGTAATTGACCATGACCTTGTTGACCATGATCATGATGGGGTCGGAGGCCGCGCCGCGGGCCAGTTCCTTGACCGAGGGCAGCCAGTCGTCAAAGTGCTCCCACTCTTGAATGCGATCTTCCAGCGGCACCACCATGCCGGCGCGATGAAATTCGGGCAGCCAGGCATTGCTGCCTTCGCTGAAGTCGGGCATGTCCGTGCCCGCGGCAAAGGAGGTGACCAGTTTGGTGCGCGTGTCGTTGATGGTTTGGATCAGGTCCGCGGTAAAGGTGATATGGGGGTTCTGCTCGGTATAGCGGTCCAGCGAATCGGTGAGCAGGCTGGCCTGGTAGGGGTCATCCGCCCAGTACCAAAAGACCAGTTCAACCGGTTCAGTGGATGGGGCGGCGCTGTCGCCTGCGGAGGTTTGCGACCCCTCTTGCGCGGCGGTGGGGGCTGTGGCGGGCGCGCAGGCTGTCAGGAAGGCGCCGGTCGTGCCAACGCCCAACGCCAACAGGAATTGACGCCGGGAGAAGTGAGCGGTGTTCATGGGTTGGTTCTCCTTTATGAATTCTCCTTCATTCCACGAGCGCGTCGAGCGGGGACAAGCAGCCGGGAGCGTGACCGCGTCAATGGGGAGGGATTCAATGGGGAGCGATGCGGCACGACCGGCCAGAACACAGGTACGTTGAGAAAAATGAACAGGGGAAGATCACCCGATCCACTTCTCAACGTGCAGGGTTTCTGTGTGCTTGGTGAGGATGCACTATACCATAGTGAATCCACCTCTACAACCGCCAAAAACCTGGCCGGGTTGCGCCATTGGCAAACTCCTGTACAATGGGGACGATCCAGCCGGCAACCATCCGACCCATAGCTAGAAATCTCCAATCCCCATGGCAGCGATTCGCCCCCAAGAGTTTGTGTCCAAGTGGCGCAGCGTGACCCTCAAAGAGCGCGCAGCGGTGCAAGAGCATTTCCTTGATCTCTGCGCGCTGATCGGCCACCCCACCCCCGCGCAAGCCGACCCAACCGGCGAGCGCTTCACCTTTGAAGCGGGCACGGTCAAGCTGGGCGGCGGCCAGGGCTTTGCCGATGTGTGGAAGCGCGGCTTTTTCGCTTGGGAGTACAAAGGCAAGCACGCCAACCTGGACAATGAGCGTCCCACTTGGCTCGACTTGGCCCACAAGAAGCTGGATGCAGCCGTGGCCGCGGCCTATGGCTGGCCCGAAGATTTGGCAGACTTGGACGACGAGGAGATTCTGGCGCGGCTGCTGGCGCTGAACTTAGCGCGCGCCGGGGCCGGGTAGGCGTGCAGGCGCGGCGGTTCGAGCGGCCCCAACTGACGCTTTGCCGACGCATTTGGCAGAATCAGGTGTTGTGGGTAAACTGTCTATATCCTTACATCTATCGCCATCCATTGCCAATCCACATGCTTGGATACGTCATTTGTCCAATTGCTTTACCATTTTGGTCTTGTACAATTGAATGAGTCAGTTGTAGACAGGCGGTAAACCGGACGCGCCCAGGCGCGGTGTGTCACCGGCATCGCACCGCGGGCTGCACCGTATCCCGGCGCAATGGACCTATACAAGCACCCCGTGGCTGCCCTCATACACATCTCGCGGCGAGGATCTGGCGTACCGATCTGCCGCCAAGACGCGAGATGAGTCGCAAGATGAGACGCTGTACCGTCACAGTACCGTCACAACCGCCAGAGCCTATCAGTACCCGTTCAGGCTTTCATCGCCGCCCTCTACCCACGCCGCCTGAACGAGCCAATCTTTAATATCGTTCTTGATCTGCCTCGTCCTATCGACATCGCGCCACCAGATCAGACCACGCTCAACAGATAGAGGACCCTGGTTCACGGTTTCACCATCCGGCTCAATCGGCCCCCAACGATTGACTCACTTCTATCGGTAGATCGGTACGCTATCCGTATGGATGTATGGACTCTATCCGTGCATTTTATCAGCGCGCCGCCTGATGTTTGCGCGGGCACAAACGACTTAGAAAGCAGACTGCGATGAGTTGATCGCGCCCTATGCCCGCCACGTCGATTCGTGGCACGAACGTGGTAAAAAACAAGGCAACCCGTTGCAGCGGATTGCCCTGTGGTGTGGAATTCAGCAAGACGGATGCGACCTACTTGAGAATGTCCACAGCTGCACTATACAGAGGG
>CAZZNG010000177.1:0-11692 GCA_964655505.1 uncultured Litorilinea sp.
GCCCGCTCATGGGCAAGGACGTCCTAGAGTCCATCAAAGAATTCGGCAGCCAAGATAAAATCTTCAAGGTGCACTTCCGCAACGTGGACGCGCCGCTGCCCCACTTCGTCGAAACCTTCATCGACAACGGCTATATGGACATGTACAAGGTGATGAAGGCGCTGGCTGAAATCGACTTCAACGGCGTTGTCATCCCAGACCACATTCCCACCATGGCAGGCGGGCCGCGCGTCGGCACAGCCTACACCATCGGCTACATGAAGGCCCTCCTGCGCCGCGCCGAAGAGGAAGTCGCTGCCGAGCGGAACAAGCAGCCGCAATAGTGTTTTCAGTTCCATAGACCTCCCATCAGCGTGCGCCCGCCAAGCCCATCTGAACCACCATCACAGATGCAGCCTGGCGGGCCGCGCTGTGCCGTTGCAGTTCGCGCCCATCCCAACCTGACGAACATCGATCATCTATAAACCCTACTCACAAGAAACGAGCCGAAAATGCTTTTTGAACTGCGTCAATATCGTATGCGCCCCGGCCAGCGCGAGCGCTGGGTCAAGTTCATGGACGAAGTCGTCATCCCTTTCCAAATCAGCAAAGGCATGGTTGTCATCGCTAGCTTCGTGGGCGAAGAAGAGGAGGATCTCTACGTCTGGATTCGCCGCTTTAACGACGAAGCGGAACGCGAACGCCTCTACGCCGCGGTCTATGAATCCGACACCTGGAAGAACGAAATCGCACCCCAGGTCGGCGAGATGATCGATCGCAGCCGCCACGTCATCACCCGGCTGGAACCCACGCCGCGCTCGGTCCTGCGCTGATCACAGACACGACCCACAGCCGCCGCCATCAGACCATCAGAAAGACGCTGCCATGCAACTGCTCGATCATCCACGCGGCAACTACCGTTTCTTAACCGGCATCGCGCCCTACTCCTCCGCTGTCATTGCACAGCCCGGTTACGCGCTTGTGCGTGCGCAGTTTGACACGCTCTCGCCCCTCACCAGCAGTTTCGAGCGTATCGCCGCACACCTGGACGCGGTGGGCCGACCCAAGACAGCGTTATGTTCTATGGAATTACGCATCCCCGAACCGCTCAGTTTTGCCGACTTTGCCGCCTTCAACCGCGGCTACGTCCAAACCCTTGACCAGTGGGAAATCCCCGTGGATGACCGCAACCCCATCGCGCGCACCAATGTCGCGCCCGTGGCAGCCACAGCCACTGAGTCGGGAGTCACCGAACCGGGCATCTACGCCTTCACCTACACCGTTCCCGTCGATGCGCCTGTCGCGCCGAGCTTCATCGTAGCAGGCGCAGGCGACCTCGACGATCAAGCCAACCTGCGCCCCGAAGCCATCGTGCGCCCAGGCGACACCTCCGCCGAGGGGATGATCGCCAAGGCGCGCGTCGTCATGGATGTCATGCAGGAACGGCTCGACGGTCTCCAAATGCAGTGGGCGGACGTGCGCGCGGTCAACCTCTACACAGCCCATGCGCTCGGCCCGTTCTTCAGCCAAGAAGTTCTGCCGCGAATTGGCCGCGCAGCGCTTCACGGTGTACACTGGTACATGAGTCGCCCCCCCATAGCGGGCCTTGATTTCGAGATGGACCTACGCAGTGTCTGGCAAGAGATACGACTAACCTAAAGCGCCAACGGCGCAACGACCTCCAACGCTCCACACGTATCCGAATGAAACGGTGAACAGTCATGGAGTACCAACCGTCACCGGCCGGCTTGCTCGACCTGTCGGGTCAGGTTGCCATTGTAACCGGCGCAAGCCGCGGCCTCGGTGAAGCCATTGCCACGATGCTGCATTGCTGCGGCGCGAAGGTTGCCCTAGTCGCGCGCAGCCGTGATGACCTAGAGCGCGTCGCCGCCACGCTGCGCGGCCGCGCCGCAGCATCCGAGCGAGACAACGACACCGCGCGCGTCTATGCCATCGACGTGGCCGATCCACAGGCCGGCAGCAGCATGGTCGCGGACGTTCTGGCCCATTGGGGACGCGTCGACATCCTGGTTAACAACGCGGGCTTGGTTGCGCCCGGCAGCTTCGACCAGATCGACATCCCAGAATGGCAGCGTCTGATCGACGCCAACCTGACGGGCGCTTACCAGTTGATCCGCGCGGTCGCGCCCGCCATGCAGGCCCAGCGCCACGGGCGCATTGTCAACATCTCGTCAATCACTGCCCAAACCGGCGGCGTATCCGGCGGCGTCCACTACGCGGCCTCCAAGGGCGGCATGCTTGCCATGACCAAAACCCTCGCCCGTGATCTCGGCCCCTTCAACGTCACCGTCAACAGCATTGCGCCCGGCCAGATCGACAGCCGCCCCGGTGAAATGGATCCGGCCCAGCGCCAATATATCGAATCCATGATCCCGCTGGGCCGCTTGGGCGAACCGGAGGATATCGCCAGCGCGGTGCTCTACTTGGTGAGCCGCATGGGTAAATACGTCACCGGCGCGACCCTCGACGTCAACGGCGGCCTTCTCAAACGCTAGGAACTGAAACACTAGGTAGGAACGCATAGGGGCATACGACAGTGAGCGCAGCCATGAGCGCAGAAAGCTTACCCACCTGGACGGTTGTCCAGCGTCCAGCCAGTTGGCCCGTCGACGCGGATTACTGGCAATGGCCCTGGGAGGCGATCAAACCGCTTCCCCCCTTCATCCTGGCCGATGGCAGCGCCCCGGCCCAAGACAAGACCACCGTGCGCTTGGTCTATGACCAGGACGCACTCTATGTGCGCTATGACTGTGACGACACCGATATCTGGGGCGAAGCAACCGCGCGCGACAGCGCGATCTATGACGAGGAAGTCGTCGAGCTATTCATCGCACCCGGCGCGGCCACGCCGGTCGATTACTATGAATTTGAAATCAGCCCGCTCGGTACGCTGCTCGACCTCAGCCTCCACAGCCCAGACGGGGACCGGCGCACCATGACAAGCGACTTTGCATGGGACTGCCCCGGCTTACGCTGGCGCGCCGAACGGTACGACGCCAACAACCACTGGCGCGCCTACCTGGTCGTGCCCTGGCGGTCCATCGGCGCGGGCGAGTCACTTCCCGCCACCTGGCGCGCCAACTTCTACCGTATCGAACGGCCGCGCGGCCGCAGCGCCGAATTCAGCGCCTGGTCTCCCACCATGAGTGACCCGGCGGATTATCACCGTCCGGCCTACTTTGGCACGCTGCTCCTTGCAGGGCAAGAGCGTTGAGCATAGGACACGCACCATGCAACTCTATGGACAAACTTGGACCAAACGCGATCTACTTGCTCGCGTGGGACGTCTAGAGCAAATCGGCGGCATCCGCCGCTTCTGCCTCAACGAAGGGCCAGAGGCTGGCGTCGAGCAGATCCAAATCCGCACAGGCGCGGGGCTTACCTACTACATCTCCCCCCAACGCGGCCTCGACATTTCACTAGCCGCCATTGGCGATGTGCCCATCAGTTGGCAGTCGCCCAACGGCGATGTCCACCCCGCCTATTACGACGATCGCGGCTTTGCCTGGCTGCGCACAGCAGCCGGCGGCCTGCTCATGACCTGCGGGCTGACCCAAGTGGGCGATCCCAACATCGACGAAGGCGAAGAGCTTGGCCTGCATGGACGCTACCACCATACGGCCGCGCGCGAAGTCAGCGCAACCGGTCATTGGGAAGGGGACGACTATGTCATGGTCGTGCGCGGCATTGTCGAAGAGACCATCATCTACGGCACGCACCTGCGCCTGACGCGCACCATCACCAGCCGACTTGGCAGCAACCGCCTGACGCTGGAAGACACAGTCGAAAATCTCGGCTTCGCGCCCTCGCCGCTCATGATGCTCTACCATTTCAATTTCGGCTTCCCCCTGCTCACCGAGTCCAGCCAACTGCGCTTCCCGTCCAACCGGCTCGTCCCTCATGGCGAAGGCATTGACACCGCTGGCTACGACGCATGGACAGCGCCCAACCCCGATTACCAAGCGCGCGTCTTTTTCCATGAAGATTTAGCCACCGACAGCCAAGGTTGGGCCGCGACCACGGTTCACAACCCGGCCTTCCCCCTGCCTGGCGGAGAGAAGCCGGTCAGCCTCACGCTGCGCTGGCACACGGCCGCGCTCACCCACCTCACCGAATGGCACATGGCCGGTGCAGGAACCCATGTGCTCGGCATCGAACCGGGCAACTGCCCTGTCAAGGGCCGCGCCACGGCACGCGCCGATGGCACACTGGTGACACTCGCCCCCGGTGACAGCCAGTCGTTTCAACTCGCACTAGATATTGAAGTTGGCGTCTAGCCGACCGGTCGCTAGCTCGACTGATCGCTAGCTCGACCGACCTGTAGAAAGGACAGCACAATGCAAGCTCTGGTATGGGAAGGCCCACGCCAAATGAATATGCGGGAGGTGGAGAAACCAACGCCCGCGCCCGACGAAGTTCTGATTCAAGTCGCCTTCTCCGGCATCTGTGGCTCGGAATTGGGCGGCTATCTCGGCCACAATTCCCTGCGCAAGCCGCCGCTGATCATGGGCCATGAGTTCTCCGGCGAGATCGTTGCGCTGGGTGAACAGGCAACCGCGCTCAATCCCAAACTCGCCGTCGGCCAACGCGTCACCGTGAACCCGCTGATTCACAACCCCTGGTCACAGGCCGCGCTCAAAGGTCACCAGAATCTCGATCGCGAGCGCAAGATCGTCGGCATCCACCGGCCAGGCAGCTACGCACAATATGTAACGGCCCCCGCGACCAATACCTATGTCCTGCCCGATCATCTCTCGCTCGAATACGCGGCCCTGGCCGAACCGCTGGCCTGCGCCATTCGCGCGGCGCGCCTCTCGGGAGCGCACGCCACCGACACCGTCCTGATCACCGGCCTTGGGCCTATCGGCCTCCTCACGCTGCAAGTCTTGGCCGCATCAGGCGTGCGCCAGATCATCGCCACCGACACCGACGCGGATCGCCGCGCCATCGGCAGCCACTTCACCGACACTGTCCTTGACCCGATCGCCCAAAACGTCGTCGAGACCGTGCGCGCCGCCACCGACGGCGAAGGCGCGGATGCAGCCATCGACGCGGTGGGCGCAACCGTCACCCGCCGTGAATGCATCGAAGCCGTGACCTGGGGCGGCAAGGTCGTCTTTACGGGCCTGCACGACGAAGAGAGCAACATCCAGGCCAACTACATCATCCGCTCGGAGGTCAACATCCAAGGGTCGTTCGCCTACACCACGCTCGACTTTGAGGACGCGCTCAACTGGCTGGCCGACGACCGCATCGACATCGAGCCGTGGCTGCTGCGCGCCCCCCTGGCCGAAGGCGGCAGTTGCTTCGAGCGGCTGCTCGACAAACCCGGCCCCGTCGCCAAGATTCTGCTGCATTACTAGGTCTCACTTTTGAATGAGGCCGAATAGGCCAGCGGCCCCGCGTCCGGTGTGGCGAGCAATGTGTCGAGTTCCTAGGAGGTGGACAGATGCAGATTGACTTACTGCTTCAGGGTGGGACACTGGTCGATCCAGCCCAGTCGATCCACGCGCGGCGCGATGTGGCCTTTGCCGATGGCCGCGTGGTAGCTGTGGCCGAAACCATCGACCCGACCACAGCCAAATCGGTCATTGACTGCCGCGATCGTATCGTCGCTCCCGGCATGATCGATCTGCATGTCCACGTCTTTTGGGGCGTCAGTCATTATGGCATCTGGCCTGATGAACACTGCATCGCCAAGGGCGTGACCACCGCGGTCGACGCTGGTTCAGCCGGGGCAGACACCTTCCCCGGCTTTCGCAAGTTCATCATCGACGTGAGCGCGACCCGCCTCTTTGCCCAACTCAATATCTCTTCTCAGGGGATGCTCAACGCCGAGATCGGCGAGTTGATGGACATTCGATTTGCCAATGTTCCCCGTGCGCTGCAAACCATCGAGCAGAACCGGGACGTTATCCTCGGCGTCAAGGTGCGCCTGACACGCCACAGCCTGGTCAGCCAAGAAGCGGGTATCCGCCCGCTGTACCTGGCGCGCGAAGCTGCCGATGCCGCAGGCTTGCCCATCATGGTGCACCCGCAAGATGCTTGGGTGTCATCCATCGACGATATACTCGCAGTCATGCACAAGGGCGACATCATGACCCACTGCTTCCACCAAATGCCCTGCGGCATCTTTGACGAACAGGGGCGCATCCGTGATTCAGTGCATGAGGCCATAGAGCGGGGTGTCATCTTCGATGTCGGTCACGGCCAAGGCAGCTTCAGTTGGGAGGTAGCCGAATCAGCCCTGGCCCAAGGTGTCGTGCCGACCACCATCTCCAGCGATCTCCATGTCTACAATGTCAATGGCCCGGTCTTTGACCTGGCGACAACCGCGGCCAAGTTCATGCATCTAGGCATGTCACTGGATCAGACCCTCGCCAAAGTCACCCAAGTTCCTGCCTCTGTGATCCACATGGCCGATGAGATCGGAACCCTACGCCCGGGTGCGTGGGGCGATGCCGTAGTCTTTTCACTGGAGACAGGCAAATTTCCACTGGTCGATTCACACGGGGTAATCCGAACCAGCACGCAGCGACTCGTGCCGGAAACGGTCATCCGCCGCGGCGCGCGCTACGACCCGGCCTCTGCGCCGCCAAGCCCCGCACACGCACACCCTCACCACCATTAACCATGCGCGCTTGGTGCGCCCCCGGCTGCACCGGCTAGCTAGATAGACAGGAAACCCCATGTCGCTTGCAGATCGTTCAGCCGAATGGCTTAGTCGCCTCGTCCAAATCCCCTCTGTCACCCCAGTTCAGGCCGGGCCGACCTCCGGCGAACCGGGCGAGGCTGCCATCGCCGCCCAGTTGGCCCAGTGGTTCCAAGCGTTGGGCGGCCAGGTCGAACTGGATGAAGTCCATCCCAACCGGCCCAGCGTCTATAGCATTTGGCGCGGGCGCTCGGATAAATGGATCGTGGTGGATGTCCACACCGACACCGTCGGCGTCGAGCAAATGACCGTTGAACCGTTCAGCGGCGCAATACGCGATGGCCGCGTGTATGGTCGCGGCGCAGTCGATACCAAAGCCACACTCGGCGTCGTGCTTGCCCTGCTCGAAGGCATGCAGCGCAACAACGAGCAGCCGCTGCCCAATCTGATCGTCGCGGCCACTGTAGATGAAGAATTCGGCGCGACCGGCGCGCCCGCACTGGCTGCCTGGCTGCGCCGTCAACCCTTCACCGTGGCCGAAATCGCCGTAGCCGAACCAACCGAGTGCGCGCCGGTCTATGGACATCGCGGCGTCGCCCGCTTTGAACTGACCTTTCACGGCAAACCAGCCCACAGTTCCAAGCCCGATTTGGGCAAGAACGCAGTCGTCGCCGCCGCGCGCACCATCGTCGCCTATGCCGACGAACATGCCCGGCTGCAGACCCTGCCCCCGGCACAAGTGGGTCAGCCCGCGCTGACCTCCACCGTTGTCCACGGCGGCACAGGCATCAACGTCGTGCCCGACGTCTGCACGTTGATGGTCGATCGCCGCGTGGTAGACGGCGAAAACGCAGTCGAGGTGATCGACAGGCTCTACAGCATGGCGCAAGAGGCGGGCGGTCTGCCCGTGGACATTGAACGGCTGCGCCAGATCAATGCATTCCTACAGCCACCGGATACGCCCTGGGTGCAGCAGTTAGTCGAGTGGAGCGGCCAGTCGCCCCGCATCGCGCCCTACGGCACGAACGCTTGGGCTTATCGCGACCTACCGGGCGACTGTATCGTGATCGGCCCCGGCTCAATTGACCAGGCCCACGGCGCGGACGAGTGGGTCGCCGTGGACCAACTAGGCAAAATGGCGGAGATTTATCGAAAATGGTGGGACGTCTCAGCAGGAGCGTGAGTGAACCGGCATTTGTCCCCGGTTTGGTGCTGAATGGTGCGTTTTATCGCACCGTTGTCCGCCCAATTCTGGACTGTGTCGGCGTGGAACGCCACAGTGCCGCGCTCATCGGCTATGGCTCGGACGTGCTCGGCTTCGACACTCCCCAATCGCGCGACCACAACTGGGGGCCACGCCTGCAACTCTTTCTCGACGAGGCCGACTTTGACGCCAAGGCCCCCAATCTGGATGCACTGCTGCGCCGCCACCTGCCGCCGGTCTTTCTTGGCTACTCCGTCCACTTCTCGCCGGAGAACCCCGACGACAACAACACGCGGTATATGGTCGAACACACCGGCGGCGAAGTCGGTCACCTGATCGAAATCACCACGGTCGAACGCTTCACTCGGCGCTATCTCAACGTAGCGCCCGACGCGCCGCTCTCGCCCATCGACTGGTTGGCGATCCCAGAACAGCGCCTGCTCGAGTTCACCGCCGGACAGGTCTACCACGATGGCCTGGGCACGCTCGGCGCGGCACGCGCCCGCTTTGCCTACTACCCCAGAGTCGTTTGGCTGGTGCGCTTGGCCGCCCAATGGCAGCGGCTCGCCGAAGAAGAGCCTTTTGTCGGGCGCACGGGCGATGTAGGCGATGAAATCGGTTCTTGGCTGTTGGGCGCACGCCTCACGCGGGACATCATGCGGCTCAGCTTTCTCTACGCGCGGCGCTACGCCCCCTATAGCAAATGGCTTGGCACCGCGTTCAAACAACTGCCCATCGCCAGCCGCGCCCTGCCCCATATGACCGCGGTGCAGCACGCGTCCGATTGGCACGCACGCGAGGCAGCCTTGGCCGCGCTCTATCAACTCATGGCCGCCGAGCACAATCGCCTCGGCCTCACGCAGCCATTGGAGCCGACGACGCGCCCATTCTTTGGCCGCCCTTACCAAGTATTAGATGCGGGGCGGTTCGCCTCTGCCATCCTATCCGTGCTGCCCGAAGCAGCCAAGCACCTGCAAAAAACTGCCCGGCTGGGCGCAGTCGATCAATTCAGCGACAACGTTGCCATCCACAGCAACGCAAGCCTAGCTGCCAAACTCAAAGGTGTCTACGAACCTAACACGACACCCAATCAACAGGAGCAATAACCATGCGCCTTGTCCAATATCTTGATGACGCGGGCCAGCGCCACGTTGCGCGTGTAGCCGAAGACGAGCAGCATCTCATCCCTCTCAGCGGCCCCGATAACGTGCGCGACCTCGCCCTTGCAGCCCACCGCGCCGGTCAAACGCTAGCGGACCACGTAGCCGGCCTTGACCAGAGCGCGCCCATCGCCTACCAACCCTTGCTCGACGATCATCGGGTGCTGCTGCCCCTGGATCACCCCGATCCGGCCCATGTCTATGTCACCGGAACCGGACTCGACCACCTGGGCAGCGCCCAAGCGCGCGACGCCATGCACACCACGCTCGCGGCCGACCCGGACACACTGACCGACTCTATGAAGATGTTCAAACTCGGGCTGGAAGGCGGCAAGCCCCAGCCAGGACAGATCGGTGTGCAGCCCGAATGGTTCTACAAGGGCGACGGCAGTTGGCTCGTTCCCCCTGGCGGCGCGCTCGACCTGCCCGACTACGCGCTGGACGGCAGCGAGGAGCCTGAACTCGTCGGCCTCTATGTCATCGGCGACAACGGCGAAGTGCTGCGCGTCGGCTTCGCCCTGGGCAACGAGTATTCCGACCATGTGTTGGAAAAGCAGAATTATCTCTACCTGGCCCATTCCAAGCTGCGCACCTCCTCCTTTGGCCCCGAAGTGGTCGTCGGCGGCATTCCTGAGGACATTCGCGGCACCTCACGCATCCTGCGCGACGGCAAGGAGCTTTGGTCTGCCCCCTTCCTCACCGGCGAAGCCAACATGACCCACACCATCGCCAACATCGAGCACCATCACTTCAAATACGCCAACTTCCGCCGCCCCGGCGATGTCCACTGTCACTATTTCGGCACAGCCACCCTGAGCTTTGCCGCCGGTATTACCGTGCAGCCGGGCGACGAATTTGAGATCAGCGCCCCCGGCTTCGGCAAGCCGCTGCGCAACCGGGTCGTTGCCTCGTCCGCGCCACAGCCAGGCCCAATTGTCATTCACAGTCTATAAGTCTATAGCCGGAGCGAGCCATGCTAACCGACAGCACACGCCGCGCCGCCTTCCCCACGCTCGATCAGATGACCTATCTGAACACCGCCGCGGAAGGCATCCCGCCGTTGGACGTACAACAGGCACTACAACAATACTTCACCGACAAACAGCAGGGCATGGATGGCCGTGAAGCCCACGCCAAGCAATACCAGGCAGTCAAGGCGCTGACAGGCCAGTTGTACGGCATGAGCGCAGACGAAATTGGCCTCTGCTCATGCAGTTCGGAAGCATACAACCTGGCCGCGCTCGCGCTGCGCCTGCAACCAGGCGACGAGGTCATCATCAACGAACTCGACTTCCCCGCGGGCGCAACGCCCTGGCTTGCCCCTGGTTCGCCCGCCCAAGTCAAGCTGTGGCGCGCGCGTGAAGGGGCCTTGCACGTCGAAGACCTCATTCCCCTCCTCTCCCCACGCACCCGCGTGGTAACAGTTTCACTGGTTAGCTTCTACAACGGCTTCATGCTCAACCTGCAAGAAGTAGCCGATGCCGTTCACCGTCACAGCGACGCGTTGCTCACGGTGGACGTGACCCAGGCCCTCGGTCGCATCCCCCTCGACCTGCGCGGCGCGGATCTGGTCGTCTCCAGCACCCACAAATGGATTCTTGCCAGCCACGGCGGCGGACTGGTCGGCGTGCCCGCGGCCCGTGCCGAGGAGTGGACCGTGCCCGCGGGCGGCTGGTTCAACCTTGAAGACCCTTTCGGCCCCACTCGCTTTGAAAAGGCCACGCCCAAACTCGGCGCGGCCAGCTTCAGCGTCGGCATGCCCAATTACCCGGCCATCTACGCCATCCGCGCCGGGCTGGACTACATCCAGCAGGTTGGTGTCGAATCCATCCAGCGCGCCGCCCAACCGCTTGTCGAACAGTGCTTAGTCGGGCTGCAAGAACTGCCGGTTGCGCTGCTCACGCCGCCCGACCTCGACCACATTGCAGGCATTTTGGCCTTTCGCCACCCCGACATGGAGTCCATTCAGCGCCACCTGCACGCCAACAACATCCATGTCATGGCCCAGGCCGGTCGTATGCGCATCGCCATTCACGGCTACAACACAGCAGCCGACATCGACAAACTGCTGCAAACGCTGCACGAGGCTCTGAAACATGCCGCCGCGGCTTGACGCTCACGCCCACTTCTTCCGGCCCGGCTACGTCGGTGGCTTGCCGGGGAACTGTCGCCGCGTCGAGCCGGACGAGGTGACGCTTTATGCTGCGCTCGCAGCGCGCCACACCATCGAAGGGGTCTTGGCTGTAGGCTATGAAGGCGCGCCGTGGGCCAAAGGCAACAACGCCTATCTGGCAGAGTTGGCCCGCTCGCGGCCCTGGCTCTGGCCTCTGGCCTTCATCGCAGCCCCAGCCGCGCTAACCACCGGCACACTCGAAGAACTTGCCGCACAAGGATTCGTCGGCATCAGCCTCTACCTTTTCGATGGTCTTGATGCACAGCTCGCCCAGGTGGAAAATGAAGTCTGGCGCTGGCTTGTGGATCATGCCTGGCTGATCAGTGTGAACGCCAAAGACAACGCGTGGACTGCCTGGCAGCCTATCCTTGAACGACACGAAGCGCTTCATCTCTTACCGGCGCACCTCGGCTTGCCTCCAGCCCACCCGACCCCACCCTCCGCAGTCGAAGCGGCCACCGCGCTTGCGCCGCTGGCCGCACCGGCGCGCGGCGCTGCGGACC
>CAZZNG010000178.1:0-11619 GCA_964655505.1 uncultured Litorilinea sp.
CTGGAGGCAGTCGAATTGGGCCTGCTGCCCGCTTCCACCCAGATCGTCATGAATCGCCGCCATCTGCTGCACCAGGCGCGCCAAGCTGTGCTAGATCGCCGCGACACACACACCCCACCCACCACCAGCGCAACCACCTGTGCCGCCGGGCCGCGCGGCCACGCAGCCCTATCCGAGCAGATCGAAGCGGCCCGCGCTGCCGGGCGCTGGCAAGCCCATGATTTCGTGCTGGCCGATGCGCTGGCCCGCGTGCTCACCGGGGGCGACGCCCCCGGGCTGCAAGACGAGCAGCACTTCCTTGACCTGGAGCATGAAGCCTTTCTGCGGCTCATTCGCACGCCCGCCACACAAGCGCGCATCCGCCATATGTTGTCCACGGGCAAGCCGCTGCGCAATTGACAGCTACAACGAGCAGGCAACATAAATCTCTCCGTTTTGACAGCAAAGGCCAGTCGTCAGGCAAAAGTGGCAAAATTGCATGTCGACAAAGTGTATAGAGTAGTGCATAATACAATTATCCCGGTTTTCGTATTTATTTGTATGCATGTTGCCCATCTCGTTGCATTGGGGTTTGTATCCCCCAGGAGGAAATTGCTGCCGTGACAAAGAGGATTTATGTGGGAAACCTGTCTTTTCGGGCGACAGAAGACCAGGTTCGGGATCTCTTTTCGCCCTATGGAGAAGTTGAAGCAGTAGCCATGATTACCGATCGGGAAACCGGCAAGTTCCGCGGTTTCTGCTTTGTGGAGATGGGCGACGCAGACGCAGACGCCGCCATTAAAGCATTGAACGGGACTCAGGTAGATGGGCGCTCGCTGCGCATCAATGAAGCACAGCCGCGCGAAAACAATCGCAGTGGTGGGTCTCGTGGTAGTGGCAACTTCCGTGACCGGGACGGAGGACGTCACACACCTCGAGGGGATCGCTACTAGTTCGCTAGCGGACAGCTTTCCCACACACGGATAAAGCTAGGGGCTGATCCCATGATGGGAGCAGCCCCTGCTTTTTTCCCCAAACGCAAAGTCAAGGGGAGATCATCAAAGGAGAAACCGTCTAGACGCTACCCGCCGCCATACACTTCCGGGAAGGTGAGCCTTTCCTAAAGGCTACATGCCAAACTGAGAGCGGACCTGCGCCAATACATCGTTGGCCTCCACTTCGGCCTGGGCCAACGCCTCTTGCGGGGTCTTGCTGCCCAAGTACGCTTCCATCAACTGCGCGCCGATCTTGAAAGTGCTTTCCTGATAGCCGGGGAAGATAGGCTGCGGCTGGTTGCCGTCCAGCATATATTGCTCGATCTCGGTGGCATAGAGCACATTCTGGCGGCCTTCATAGTTGCCCTCATACATGGGCTTTTCCCAGTTTTCCACACGCGCCGTAAAGTAGTTCGCGGTCTGGGCATAGAGATAGTCGATATCCGGCGTCATGGCAAAGTCCACGAACGTCCAAGCCGCGTCCTTCTGCTTGGCTGCCGCATACATCCCCAAATGGTTGCCGCGCAGCACCGCGCCGCGCGTCACCCGCTGGGGATTGATGGCCGTAGACCATTGAAAGTCGGGGTTGTTGTTCAAGTACGCAACCCAATAGTTGGCGGCATGCCACCAGGTGCCGACCTTGTTGTTCTCGATCACCCCTTCGGTCGACGTGCCGGGCGGCAGGCACAGCCCTTCCTGGATCAGTTCCACCTGGAAAGTGAGCGCGTCCAGCCCTGCCTCGCTGTTAAAGAGAAACGTCTCATAATTCTCGTCGATCAATTGGCCGCCCGCCTGGGCCAGCATGACGTGGAAGAAATTGACCGTATCTTCTTCGCCCCCATAGTCGCGCAGCATCATGCCATAGATGCCCTCGTCCGGTCGCGTGATGGCTCTTGCAACCTCTCGCAGTTGCTCCCAATCATCGGGCACTTGCGGCGTACCGTCATCATTCATCAAGCCTGCGCCCTCGAACAACTCGTTGCTCATGTGCAGGTAGTGAATGAAGATATGCAGCGGCATCGCCACTAGCTTGCCGTCCCAGTGAGCATTCTCCCATGCAAGGGGTAGATACGCATCCGCAGTGATATGCTCCGAGGTGACCGCATAGTCGTCCAGCGGCTGCATAATCCCGCGTACGGCAAAGTCGGGCGTAAAGAAGTCTTTCTGACGGGCCAACTCTGGTGGCGCGCCGCCAGCCGCCGACGTGACCAGCTTGTTGTAGAGGTCGGTCCAACTGCCCAAGATGGTCGTCTCCATCTTGATCTCAGGATGCACCTCATAGAACTGAGGGAAGATGGTCTTGTTGTAAAAATCGTCCCACTGCTGGCCGCCGGTCAACCAGAATGCAACGGTCGCTGTCTCTGAACCAGGCGCTGCCGCTGCGTCGCCCCCTGCTGCGCTTGATGAAGCTGGGGCTGCCGGGGCGCAAGCAGCCAGGGCCGCGCCAGCCGTGCCCAGAGCAGTCCATTGCAAAAATGTACGGCGTGAGACACGTGCAGATCCTGCTGACATGACAATCCTCCTTGGTTGGAACAGCCGAAAGATAGAAATGGACGATGAACCCGCCCAGGGGAGACAGATCCGAAGCGAAGGACTCACTTGGAGAGATCGGTCAATCTTTCATGCCTGTCATCACAATGCCGCTAATGAAGTAGCGTTGGGCAAAGAAGAAAAGCAGCAGACACGGAATCGACGTGGTGACCGCAGCCGCCATCATCAAATTCCAGTCGGTGCTGAACTCCGCCCGGAACATCTGCAAGGCCAATGAAACTGTCTTTAGCTCTTTCGAGTTGAGATAGATCAGCGGCATGAAGAAGTCTTGCCAGTGGTGCATGAAGCTAAAGACAGCCACAGTCGCCATAGCCGGCAGCGAAAGCGGGACAAAGATTCGCCACAAGGTTTGAATGTGGGTCGCGCCGTCGATGAAAGCGGCGTCTTCTAGGTCGCCCGGTATGGTGAGGAAGAACTGGCGCAGCAAGAAGATATAGAACGGGCTGCCAAAGTAGGCCGGGATGATCAGCGGCAAAAACGTATCGACCCACCCCAGGCTACGGAAAATGATGAAGATTGGGATCATGGTAACCTGCATGGGCAGCATCATCGTGCCCAGCAAGACCAAGAACAGCGCATCCCGCCCCGGAAAACGCATACGCGCAAACCCATAGGCCACCAGCGTGCTGGAGAGCACTTCGCCCAAGAGCGCGCCGAACGTAATAATGCTGGTGTTGGCAAAGTAGCGCACAAAGGGCAGTTCGGTCAGCGCCTCCGCATAGTTGTAGAACTGGATCGGATTGGGTATCCAGATCGGCGGGTGGCTAAATACTTGGTAGGAAGGCTTGAGCGACGTGGAGACTGCCCACAGGAAGGGGGCTAGGAAGGCCAGCGCCCCTAAAAACGCCAGCAGAAAGGCCAGCGTGCGCCCAATCAGCGAGCGGGTCCCTTTATGTTGCCACCATGCCAACTGCGCCGAGGGCGCAGGCCGCGGCAGTCGCAGGGTCTTTTCGGCCATGGCTATTTCCTCCCCTCGTAGTACACCCATGCCGACCGCTTGAACATGACATAGGTAAAGACAAAGAGGATGCCGAAGAGCACCCAGGCCAATGCCGCGCCGTAGCCCATGCGAAACCAGAGAAAAGCTTGGTTATAGAGGTAGAGCACATACATCAGCGTCGCGTTGGCCGGTCCCCCATTCGTCATGACAATGGCCTTGGCAAAGACCTGGAACGAGCCGATGATCCCCATGATCAAGTTGAAGAAGATCACCGGCGTGATCATGGGCAGCGTCACATAAAGCACCTTGTGCCAGGCCGATGCGCCGTCCAGTTCCGCCGCCTCATACAACTGCTGCGGCACACCCTGCAGCCCAGCCAAGAAGATCACCATGATCGAGCCGATGCCCCAGGCGCTGACGATGATCAACGCCGGTTTGGCCCAGAAGGGATGCCCCAACCACTGCGGGCCGGGCGACACCCCAAACCAGCCCAACACGTAGTTGATGATGCCCACATTCGGCTCGAACATCCAGACCCAAAGCAGGAACATGGCAACTTGGGGCGTGACCACGGGCAGATAATAGGCCGTGCGCAGGAAGTTGCGCCCTGGGATGTTCTGGTTGAGCAAGATCGCCACAATCAGCGCCAGGATCAACACCAAGGGCACGCGGCCCCCCACATAGATCACGGTGTTGAGAAGCGATTTCCAGAAAAGCCCGTCTTGCATCATACGGCTGTAGTTTTCCAGGCCGATGAAGCGCGGAGCCGTGAAGAGATCCCAATTGGTCATGCTCATATAGAGCGAAAGGATCATCGGCCCCAGATAGAGCAAGACCAACCCCAGCAGCCACGGAGAGATGAACAGATAGCCGCGTAGATAACTAGCCTGTCTGCGATTCAGATGAAACATCCTACTTACCTCCACTTGCTGCACTTCACTCGCTGCACTGAATGCAGCCGCCTTGCAATCGCGCGGGCACGCGATTGCCCAATGGCCCTCTGGCTCAGCGTGCCCTGTCGCGCCCCAAGCAACCGTTCTTCTACTCGATACGCAGCGCCTCGAACAGATCCAGGCGCGGCACGCGCACAGTCAACCACCCCTCTTGCCAGGAATGGTCACGCTCCTCGCCTGTCACCAGGCTGCGCACATGCTGCGGCTGCTGGGGATAGGCGACGCTCACCTCCAAATCCTGCATGGGCAGCGGCGCAAAGAAGCTCACCCCATAATGGCCCGAGCCGTTGACCAGATGCACCAGGTCAAATTCCCCGTCGCGGCTGGTGAAGTGGGTCACCTCCACCATCGGCGACAGGTTGCCGCCCACGGGTTCGATCTGGGCCACATGCTCCAACAGATCGGCCATGAATTCGCTGGTGTTGGGATAGCCCTGGCGGTGGAAGAGCGCGCCGGGCAGCCACGGCACATAGATCGCCTTGCCCTCGCCATGGCGGTTTACCACAAAGCCGGGGTGATCGGTGAGCGGCAGGTGCGAATAGGTGCGTTCGGGCGGGCCAAAGGGCTGCGGCGGCACGAGTTTCATGCGCGGCTGCGCGCCCTCCACATAGTCGGCATAGACATAGAAGCCGTCCACATAGACCAGATCGCTCTCGGCCATGCGCGGGAAGCCCTCTTTGTCTTCAAACTTGAAGTAGGCGGCGCGCATATTCTCGCGTACGTGCTGGAGATGGGCAATGCCCAGGCTCTTGAGCACAGGCTCGGCCCGCGGCTCCCAATGCTCATCGCGCAGCCCAGCGCGCCCGCTGGCGATCAAGGTTCCCCCCGCGGCCACGAAATCATCCAGCCGCGCGGCCAGCGCATCGCTGATGCCCTGGAAGTCGGGCAGCACGATGGCCTGATATTTGTCCCACGGCAGTTCCAGCGCCGTTGCATCCAGCACTGTGTCGAACAGGAAATGGTTCTCGGCCAGCACGCGGAACCAGCCGCGGAACTCGCCGATGTTGCCCTGGGGTCCGTGCAGCACAGCCACAGTCGCCTTGGAAGTGCGCGGCCCATAGTCGGCTTCATGCGCGGCATGATAGGCGAAGATCCTGCGGATTTCTTCATAGCCGGATCGATCCTCATGGTTGTCCAGCCGCCCGATCAGGTAATAGTCGAGCGCGCCGCCATTGGCGAGCGACTGCACCAAGCGCAGGCTCTGCTGATAGGGCGACACAGCCACATGGCGATAGGGGAAGTCAATAAAGTCCACTGTGGTATTGCTGGAAACCATGTCGGGGTAGTTGGTCGTGGCCCACTTGGTATTGTCCGAGGCGTTGTACTGCCAGTGCGGCAGCGGGCGCTCGATCGCGGTGTTGGACTCTTGGCGGATAAAGCCTTTGCCAAACTCGCGGTGGTTGGCAATCGCCACATGCGGCCAGCGGCTGCTGATAAAGTTGTAGACCTTCTCATGATGGGCGCGCAGCGTGGCGTTCTTGAACTGCACATACTTGCGATAGACCGGGTCTTCCATGTCCTCGGTCTTGGGCAGGGACAGCCCGAACATCTGATCAAACTTGCGCTGGCAGTTCTCACACTGGCATGGGCCGTAGTAGTTGCCGCTGTAGTCGCGCGTCTGGTAGCCGCCCATGTTGAAGAAAATCCCGTCAAAGGGCAGTTTGGTCAGACATTCCTCCATGATCTGGAGCGAATACTTCTGCTGATAGTTTCCATTGAGACAAACGGCGATATCGCCCAAGTAGTCGATGATCTGCCCCTTGGGGCTGATATAGGCCCATTCCGGGTGCTGCTCATAGATAGGCCGACGCACCTTTGAAAAATCGGTGCGCGCCACCACGCGAATGCCCGCCTCGTGGCAGGCCTCGATGATGTCGGCCAGGCTGTCGCCGGTCAGATAAGGACTTTGGTAGTGAAAGGGCAGTTCCGTTGGATAGCTGGCAATGATGCCCGCGGCGTTGATCATCAACACATTTGCATGAAACGACTGGAGATCTTGGACCACCTGCGCGGCGCTGATGTCCTTCATATCAATTTCGCGCAGATTGGTCTGGATCTCGCGCCAGGGAAAGGATTCCCACCACTGGCCCATACTCGCTTGCTCCCATCTAAGTTGGTGATGAAATAGGTTGGTGAAAGGGTGAGTAAAACAAGAAAGCCTTAACGTACAGCGCCCTTAGCGCGCAGTAACCGAATCAGATTGCGCCTGGATGGCGGCGACCGCGGCCAGTTGCTCCGGCGTAAGCCCCACGCCGTTGCTGGCGGCCACGTTCTGCTCCACTTGCTCGACGTTGCGCGCGCCGGGGATCACAGCCGAAACCGCGGGCGAACTGATGGCATAGCGCAGCGCAAAGCGGCCCAACGGTTCGCCTGCCTCTGCTGCGAGCGATCGATAGTTCTCAGCCGCGGCGATCAAGCGCTCCATCTTGGCCCCGGCCAAATGAGCGCGATGCCCCTCCGCCACCGGCTCACCGGGCCGGAATTTGCCGGTCAAAATGCCTTGGGCCATGGGCACGCGCACCAGAATGCCGATCCCATGCTGCTCGGCCAGGGGAAAGACCACATTGCCCACTTGCGGCTCCAGCATGTTATAGGCCACCTGGAACACCTGCACCAGCCCTTGTTCGACCAGCCACTGGCCGCTGGCCGCGTCGTTGATCGAGACGCCGATAAAGCGAATCTTGCCCTGGTCGCGCAGCCGGATCATGGCTTCCGGCCAATCGAACTGCTTGAGGTCGTCCAGGCTGGGGCTGTGCAGTTGATAGACATCAATCTGGTCACGCCGCAGACGGCGCAGGCTGCCCTCCGCCTGCTGAATGATGCGCGCGGCGGAAAAGTCCTTGGTGTTGGTCTCGCGCACGCGGCTGACCTTGGTCGCCACCAGCACATCGTCGCGATTGCCGATGGCCTGGCCCAAGATCTCCTCGCTGCGCCCCCATCCATACGATTCAGAGCTATCGAACAACGTCACGCCGAGGTCAGCAGCGTGCTGCACCAGGTTGATCCAATGGCTGTCGGGCATGGCAGGCTCGCCCAAACGGTTGCAGCCCATGGCGATCTCCGAAACCTGCACCCCCGTCTTGCCCAGCGGTCGATAGTGAAGCATAGCAACTTATCCCTTAATTCCTGTGAGGGCAATCCCCTGGACAAAGACCCGTTGGCTGCTGAAGAACAGGATCAGACAGGGCAGCATCGTCAAGAACGAGATCGCCATCATCAGATGAATGGTGATCTCGCCAGAGAGCCGATCCTGAAACGAAACCAGCCCCAACATGATTGTCCATTTGGATTGCGAGTTGAGATAGATCAATGGCATGAGAAACTCACGCCATTGGTTCATGAAAGCAAAAACCGCCACCACGGTCAGCACCGGCTTGCTCAACGGCAGGATGATCTTGCGCCAGATCTGGAAGGTGGAACAGCCGTCGATGCGCGCCGCTTCTTCTAATTCGACAGGCAGCGTGAGCATAAACTGGCGCACCAAGAAGATATGAAACGCGCCGCCCCCCAAAATCGACGGGACGATCAGCGGGTAGAACGTATCGATCCAGTTCAATTGTTTGAAGAGGATGAAGCGCGGGATCATGGTCACCTGATAGGGCAACATCATCGTCGCCACGCACAGCATAAAGACCGTGTCGCGCGCACGCCAGCGCAGCCGCGCAAAGCTATAGCCCACCAGCGCGCTCACAAAGACCTCGGCCACAGTAGGGATCAAGGTTGTGATCAAGCTGTTACGCAAGAAGAGGTTGAAAGGCAGCAGCGTCCAAGCCTCTACATAGTTCTGCCATTGCAGCGTTTCCGGAATCCAGCGCGGCGGGAAGAGGTAGACCTCGCCGGGCGCTTTGAGCGAAGTCGAGATCACCCACACCAGGGGGACCGATATCACCACAGCGCCCAACACAATCACGATCATGGCAAATGTGCGCCCAATCAAGGAACGCAGCCGCATACTCTGCCACTGCATCGTGAGGGGAGAGAACGTTCGAGGGGCTGTCTGTTGCATGACAACACTCCTTGCAATGCCGCAATGCAGCGTCAGCGCTGCAAGTTCCCAGTGTAGACCCAGCGTTTGCCCAACAAAAATTGGATCAAGGTCAAGACCATGATTACGGCAAACAGCACCCAAGCCAGCGCCGAGCCGTACCCCATGCGGAAGTAGCGGAACGCCGAGTCATAGAGATAGAGCATATAGAAGTACGTGGCGTAATTTGGCCCGCCTTGGGTCATGATGTAGGCATTGGTAAAGACCTGGAAGGAGCCGATAATGCCCATGATCAGGTTGAAGAAGATGATCGGACTCATCATCGGCACAGTCACATACCAGAATTTGGCGAATGTGCTAGCCCCATCCAAGTCGGCGGCCTCATACAGATAGCTCGGAATACCTTGCAGCCCGGCCAGGTAGATGACCATGGGCGCGCCGACTCCCCACAGGCTCATGATGATCAGCGCGGGCAGCGCCCAACTCTCACTGGCAAGCCAGCCCGGCCCCTTGATGCCAAACAGGGCGCTCAGAAAGTAGTTGAGCAGACCAAACTGAGGATTCAGAATCCAACTCCACAAATAAGCCACTGCCACGCTTGGCAAGATCGTGGGGATATAGTAGATCGTGCGAAAGGCATAGATGCCCACGATCTTCTGATTCATGAGCAGCGCGATCATAAAGCCAAAGACCAGCATCAAGGGGATCGAGACAAACGAATAGATGCTGGTCACTGCCAGTGATTTCCAAAAGAGGGGATCGGCTGTAAACGCCGCGACATAGTTGTTCAGCCCGACCCAGTTGGGCGCAGTCAAAAAGTCATACTCAAACAAACTGAGCGCAATCGACGCGATCATGGGGCCGGCGGTAAACACAACAAAGCCGATGATCCAGGGCGAGGCAAAGAGCCAGCCCTCGATCTCATCGCGCCAGGCGAGTTTGCTCATCCGTCTGCGCTTGGCCGACCGGTCGATTGGGATCTGCCGTATGGCTTCGGCCATTCTTCACTCCTAGCTTTGGCGTCTTTCGCTCGCTTTACCAGGCAGACAGCAAGATGCCCCACCGTCTGCCTGGCGCGCCTTGCGTCGTGACCATCCCAGGCTAGCGCGGCTGCGCGGCAAGAATTTCGTTGACCTGGGCCGCCAATGCCACACAAACTTCCTCCGCGCTTTGATCACCCGACCAGACCCGCGATAGCCCTTGATCCACCGTGGTCTTGACCTCGGCCCCCGCGGTGACGTTGCGCATCCAGATACGATTGACCTGCGCCATATCCGAAAGAACTTGCTTCACATCGGGCCGCGGCTCAGTGCCGAGGAACAGTTCTTCCAGCGCAGCCTTGAGCGGTGGGATACCCAACTTAGCCGCGTCGTTGAGCACCTCATAGGCACGCATATCCGCGCACAAAAACTTGAGGAAATCCCATGCCTGATCCACCGCTGTCGTGTTCTGATACAGACAGAACATAGTAGCCGTGCCCTCGCTGTAAAGCTCCTTGCCCGTGGGAACCCACGCCGCGGCCCATTCGAAATCCTCGATATTCTGGATGAACGTGCCGATGTTGGACTCGCCCTCGATATAAGTGGCGACCCTGCCGCTCATAAAGGGGTTCAAATTGTCGAAGATGCCCTGCTCCTCGACCCTGGGCGCGACGCCTTCGACCAGCGACAAGTCCGCAACCCACTGGATGGCCTCATACGCCTCAGGCTGATCCAAAATACAGGTTTGGCCGTCCTCGGTGATGATGTCGCCGCCATTCTCCCAAACCGCCACATGCCACGGAAAGACCCACGATCCCCACTGATTGTTGTCCAAATCGGTGAGCGCGCTGGCCGTTTCCACATAGTCCGCCCAGTTCCATTCATTCTGCGGATAGGGAACCCCGGCCTGGTCATAGAGCGTCTTGTTGTAGGTGGTCAAGACCGTGTTGCCCTTCTGGGGCAGTGCATAGATCTTGTTCTGATAGAGCGCCCGATCCCACGCCCAGTCATACCAATCGTCTTTGGACACATCCGCATCGTTTTCCAGCAGATCGGTCACATCCATCACGACCTGCTTGACGGCAAAGGATGCGACCATCTCCGAATTGGCGTGAAACATGTCCGCCAATGTGCCTGCCGCGGCCGACGTAAAAATCTTGTCATCATAGCGGTCAGTGGGCATGATCTCAAGCAGGACGCTCTGGTCCGGGTTCTCTTCCAAATAGGCGTCGGTGATGCTCTGCATCGCCTCCTGCCACTCCGGCGTTCCACGGCTCCACCAACGGACCTCGACGGCTTCTGCGTTCGCGGCCGTCTCTCCGGCAGCAGACTCAGCGCCCGTAGCCGAGCCACTGGCTGGCGCACAGGCGCTCATCAACACGCTCCCCCCCAACACGCCCGACAGTTGGAGAAATGCACGACGGCTATAGGCGCGCTTTACGTCCACGATGACTGTCTTTTCTGGCTATCTGATGGAAACCACGAGAAACGGTCGCGCAGGGAAATTACCCAGCGCGGACCGTGAAAGCCAAAAGTCGCGATGTGGAACGATAATGTTGTGGCCCTAGAAAGAGAGACAAACAGAGAAAACCCCAGCCATTACTGGAGTCGCCTCGACGCTTCAGGAGAGAGAACAGACATCACATACGGCTTCATTCGGCCCCCTCATGCACGCGGGTTTCACACATGCAAGGAGGTACCACTGGGCACGACGCAAACTAGGGAGCCGTCGCAGTGCCCGATTATAACCTTGTTGCGGCGATGAAGCTGGGATGTATGAGAAAACTGTCGCGGCTGTGAAGCTAAGATGTAAGGAATGGGAGGCAGTATAACGTACTTTGAATGCGCGTGCAACACAAACAAAAAAGCCCCACTCGAGGGCTTTCGCCCGGCGCGCCCACATTGTCCGGCACGGTTGCACAGGCTGGCATCTGTTCACCGGCACGCCTCCACCCCGATCATGGGCCGGTTTTGCTGCGCTGTGACATCGATCCGGAACCTTCATCCAGGAACCTTCATCGCGTGGTATACTGCTACCCAGACCAACCGCAGTTCATGCTCATCAGTTTATGCTCATGTACCTGAAGATGCGCGCGTGGACGGAGCCGTTCATGGAGCCGCTCATCAAGTTGTGCCCAGCGACAACATTAACCGGCGGCATACGCCCCGCGCAGCCTACGCGATCAAATCTCATCTACCAAAACCCAAGCGGAGGAAGCGATGAAAGCCATCCGTA
>CAZZNG010000179.1:0-11618 GCA_964655505.1 uncultured Litorilinea sp.
GATGGGGTGACCAATTGACCAAAGACCCAACCGGCCTGGCCGTTGTAGTTGATCTGCCACCAATCACCCGCGGGGTTCTTGCCCGTCACCGGATAGCGTTGCCCCTGGTTGGCCGCGCCGATGATCCCATAGTTGGTTCCAGGGCCGCTGCGGACGTTCATGTTGCTGTTGATCACCACTTCGGGCGCAGCGGGCGCGGTCGGCTCCGGCGTAGGCGTCTCAGTGGCGGGCGCGGCTAGAGTCGCTTCCTCGTTGGGCTGCTGCGCCGCGGGGTCTTCCGCGGGCGGTTCTTGTGCCGGGGGTTGTTCGCCGCTCGGCGCTTCAGCGCCTTGATCGGGCGCGACCGGCTGTTGGGCCGCTTGGGTTGCAGCCGCGGCTGCAACGTCCGGATCAACCGGCGTCGGTTCCGCCGGAACAGTCGGGGTAAACGTAGGGGCCGGTTCGCGCGTGGGTAGGGGCGGCTCGGCTCCCGTACCACACGCGGTAACCAGCAAGGCGAGCGTTAGGACGGCAAGCCATTGCCAACGTCGCGTGCGGTTAAAAAACTTCATGCGTACATCTCCCGATCCAAACCAAAGAGTCGAGTGCGGCCTGCGATCAGCGCGCACCCAAGGTTCGCGTTCTGCGTATAGTACGCTAGATTGGACGGTTTGGTTCCGTAATTTTACTGTGGATCTGTCCATTCTGCCCGATCTCCGCTTGCATGGTCGCCTGTATGGTGCGAGACGCTGATCGCGGGTGCGTGGCGCAGCGTCTGCAAGACCACACAATAGCGTTCGGTGAGCCGCAGCAGCGTCGCCACTTGTTCATCATCGGCGTTGGTTTGCAGATCAAAGTGGAGCCGGATGGCCTGAAAGCCGACCGGCGCTTCTTTGGAGACGCCCAGCGTGCCGCGAAAGTCTAGATCGCCCTCGGCGGTGATCACCGCGTCGTCCAGCGCAATGCCCAGCGCGGTCGCCACCGCGTTAAGCGTGACCCCGGCACAGGCCGACAGCGCCTCCAACAGCATATCGCCGGAGCAGGCCGCCAAGCCGTCGCCGCCTGTGGCGGGATGCAGCCCTGCCGCCACCAGCCCCTTGCCGGTTTCGATCTTGCAGGTCACCCCTTCGCCGATGCGCCCCTGCGCGGTCAACGTAATGCGCGCGGCTTCGGGTTCGGCGCGGTACTTCTCTTTGAGCGGCGCTTGCAGCGCCCGCAGTTGCTCGCTCTGCATGGACTCTCCGTCTAGGCTCCGGCTTCATGGGGGACAGGCCGCGGAATGGGGTGCAGCCGTGCTGCACGGTGAATGGCAAGCGTCCAAGATGGATTGTATCGCGCCGCACGGCAGCCTAAGTTTCCCCAAATGGTTGGGCGCAAAGGTTATCGCAAAGCTTATCGTGCCGTGCGGCGGCGGCCTGTTTTGCCATCACTGTCGCTCTTGCGTGTGCGGCGGTAGGCCGAAGCCATGATGCCATAGAACTTGCAGCGCTCTGTGTCCAACATGCGCGTGCGCAGCCACGGCTCGATGCGGTCGGGCGTGGCGCTGGTGGTGATGACCGTGGGCAGTTGGGCATTGTACCGGTAATTGAGCAACTGGTATAGTTTTTCCCGCGCCCAGGGCGTAGCGCTTTCCGTGCCCAGATCGTCGAGCACCAGCAGCGGCGCTTTACGCACCTCGTCGAAGCGACGGTCATAGGGCACATTGGATTGGGGGCTAAACGCGGCGCGCAGATGGTCCAGCAAGTCGGGCACCATGATAAACATCACCTCGCCTTGCATGGTGTCCGCCACCCGGTTGGCGACTGCCGCGGCCAAATGGGTCTTGCCGCAGCCATGCACGCCGGACAGCACAAGCCACCCTTCCGGCGAATCGGCGAAATGCTGGCAAGTATTGACGGCTTCTTGCAGATTCTCCAACTCGGCGCGCTCCAGATCGCGGCGGGCTGCGTCGAAGCTCTCAAAAGTCTGGTCGCGGTGCAGTTGCAGCGTGCTAAGTTCGCTCTGCACCGGGTTTTTGCCCGCGCGGAAATCGGGCGCGAGGATGGGGAAGTGCTTGACGAGGCTTGGGTCGAGCAGTCGGCTGCGCAGCCGCGGGTCCAGATCGTCGATGCGCTGGTTGGTGGTGATGACCGTGGGCAGTTGCGCGTTGTAGCGATGGTTGAGCAACTGAAAGAGCTTTTCCTGTGCCCAGGGGGTGCTGCTCTGTGTGCCCAGGTCATCCAGGATCAAGAGCGGCGCGCTGCGTAACTGCTCAAAGAGGCTGTCATAGCTGACTTGGCTCTGCGGGTTAAAGGTCGCGCGCAGATGGTCCAGCAGGTCGGGCACGATCATAAAGATGGCCGGTTCGCCTTGCGCCAGCCGCGCGTTGGCAATGGCCGCGGCCAAGTGGGTCTTGCCGCAGCCATAGGTGCCGGAGAGCACCAACCACCCTTCCGGCTCTTGGGCAAAGTAGGCTGCTGTGTCATAGGCGCGGCGCAGGTTGTACGCTTTGTCGGGCGCAAGGTGCGACGGTTCGGGGATGAAGTTCTCGAACGTCAGCCGGTTGAGCGCGGCCAAGCTGCTGATCCCTTGCAGCGAGCGAATGCGCTTGGCAAGATTTTCCTGTTTGCGACAGCGACAAGGGACTGCCTTGCCAAAGTTTGGGTCGCTTACGGGCACGTCGAGCACAATGAAGCCTGTGCCGCCGCAGTAAGGACAAGTATTATCCAGCAGGTCCGCGGACTTATGCCCCACAGACTGATACTCCCCCGATAGGACGGGATGCTCATGGGAAGAGTCGTCGGGCGAGTGCCTGCGCGATCTGCTGCTCGACTCAGCCGAGGATGATGTCGGCGTACTCGTCGGGGATGTAGCGCCGCCGTCGCGCTTCTGCAGAATCTCGTGTAGACTCTTCATATCCTTCTCCGTCGCGCCCAAAGTCGTTGCGCCCCTCGGTTTCCCAGCGTTTGAGAATACTTTGGATATAGCGCAGGTGGCGCTTGTTGCGGCTAATGGCGATTTCAAATGCGTCGTTGATCCAACTGGGCGCGTATTGTTTTTCCATGTCGCGCAGTTGTTCTGCGATCAAGGGCGTCAACATGCCGACGTTCTGTTCATATAGCACGAAGATGTTGGGCCGCTGCACGCGGATACGCGCCTCGTCGGGGACCGCGGCCTGCACATCGCGCAGCCGCCCTTGCTTGATCAGCGCCAGCGCTTGCCGTCCCTTGACCGTGTTCATGAAGAACCATTCTTCGGTAATCGGTGCGGCGTTGGGCTGGTCCGGCCCCAGTTCGATCTCCATACGCAGCAGCGTATTGCGTGCCACCGCGCGCGCTAGCGCTTCCTCCAGCGCGCTTTCGGGGGAACGCAGGTCGCTGTCGAGGTTCAAGCTGCGCAGCAGCGTCGTATCGCGGCGCAGGTCTTCCCCGCGCAGATAGCGATATTCGCCGCTCTGCTCGTTGATCAGCCAGAAACAATGCAGCGTTAGCTTCAGTTCGGCCAGATCGTCAATCTGCGGCAGCAGATCGGTGAAAAAGAAGTCCGGCAGGATCACCGGGCGCATTTTGGTATCGGGAAAGCCGATGAATCCGGCTTGGCTGGTTGGATTGCTCATGGTTTGCGCCTAATACTCCAGCTACCTAATACTCCAACTAATAGTCAAGGTCGGCCCGCTGGATCTCCAGGTCGCGGAACTGGGTCAGCTCCTTGCGGAAATAGAGGCTGACATTGCCCGTCGAACCGTGACGGTGCTTGGCGATGATCACATCGGCGATGTTCTGTCGATCCGAGTCCTCGATGTAGTAATCTTCGCGATAGATAAATAATACCACATCCGCGTCTTGCTCGATGCTGCCGGACTCGCGCAGGTCGGAGAGCATGGGGCGCTTGTCCGAGCGCGCTTCGACCGCGCGCGAAAGCTGGCTCAAGGCGATGACCGGCACATTCAACTCGCGCGCCAGCGACTTGAGCGAACGGCTGATATAGGAGATCTCTTGCTGGCGGTTCTCGTTGCGCCCGCCGCTCGACCCGCTCATCAACTGCATATAGTCGATGACGATCAGGTCGAGTCCATGTTCGGCATAGAGCCGCCGCGCCTTGGTGCGCAGGTCGTTGACGCTGGCCGCGGGCGTGTCGTCGATGAAGACGGGCGTGGCCGCCAGCATGTTGGCGGCTTCCAACAGGATCTGCCATTCCTCTTCGTCGTGGATCTGCCCCATGCGCAGCCGGTGGCTGTCGATGCCTGTCTCCATGGAGAGCAGGCGCTGCACCAACTGCTCGTTGCTCATTTCCAGGCTAAAGACCGCAACGCGCGCGTTGGAATGGCGCGCGGCGTTGAGCGCCACGTTCAGCGCCAGCGATGTCTTGCCCATGCCGGGGCGCGCGGCCAAGATGATCAGGTCGCTCTTTTGCAGCCCGCCCAACATCTTGTCCATCAGCATAAAGCCTGTGGGCACGCCCATCAGCGTGTCGCGGTTGCGCGTCAGAAAGTCGATGCGCTCGACCACTTCGGGCACGATGGCGCGGATGGGGGTGAGGTCGCGGTGGATGCGGCTCTCGCTGACGCCAAAGATGATCTGTTCGGCGCGGTCGACCACATCGTCCACATTTTGGCTTTCGTCGTAGGCCAGTTCCGCGATCTTGCCCGCGGCGCCGATCAAGCGGCTCAGCACTGCGGTGCGCTCGACAATGCGCGCGTAGTGGTCTACATAGATCGCGGTGGGCGTGGTGGCGATCAGGTCAGACAGATAGGCCGGGCCGCCCACATCCTCCAGCCGGTCGATGCGCTCCAACTCGTCGACCAGTGTCACAAAGTCGAGCGGCTCATGCCGTTCGTTGAGCGCGGTCATGGCCTCATAGATCCAGCCGTGGCGTTCGCGGTAGAAATCCTCGGCGCGCAGGAAGTTGGCAACTTTGATGATCGCGTCGGGGTCGATCATCAGCGCGCCCAAGACCGCGCGTTCAGCCTCGATGTTGGCCGGGACCGTCTTGGGCGGCAGCGTGCCGTTGGTCGCGCGTCCGTCGTTGTAGGCGTCGCCGTACCCGTTGCTGTACTGGCCCGTGTAGTTGGTTGCGCCGTCGCTGGAATCGGCATAGCCCGCGTCGAATTCTATGTCGCTGTTGGGGTCAATGCCTGGATCTGTGCCAGGGTCTATGCCGGGGTCATAATAGTCGTCGTTGTCGTAACCGTTGTGAGGCGAAGCCTCCACGATACCCTCCTCGGCCTAGCGACACGGATGCGGGCACGCAAGAACGGGTCTGCTAGGCGGTTAGTAACAAGCTGGGGAAAAGCTGGTCAAAAGCTGGTGAAAACCCCCAAGGGTGCAAAAACGGCGAAGCCGCCAGAGCGACCTCGCCGTTTAGATCGACGAATTCGTTGAGAAAAGGGTACGTCAGTTGCCGAGCAAGCTGTCGAGATCCAATCCTTCGACAAAGTCGGTAAAGACACCCAAATCCTCTTCCTCTTCGCCTTCCGCGGACTTGGTCCGCTCTGACCGCGCGGTCGAAGACGACGACTCTCCGAGACTGATCTCCTCTTCCGGCTGGAGTCCAGCTTGTTCCATCACCTCGTCCGCCACATAAATTGGCGCGTTCACGCGTACGCCCAGGGCAATGGCATCGCTGGGTCGGCTGTCGATCTCGACGGTGTCGCCGTCGACATCCAGCACAATACGGGCGAAATAGGTGTTTTTCTCCAGACCACTGATGAGAATGTGCAGCACCTCACCGCCCATGGTCTCGATAACGGTTTTGAGCAGGTCGTGGGTCAGGGGTCGCGGCGCATCAATGCCCTGCAACTGCAAGGTGATGGCGTCGGCCTCGAAAGGCCCAATCCAGATCGGAAGAAAACGGCTGCTGCTCTCTTCCTTGAGCACGACGATCCGGTGTTGCGACATCAAACTGACACGGATGCTGTCAATCGTTACTTCAATCATTGCGCAATCAATCTCCTACGCATGCCTGCGGCAATACGTGACTCGGACAACTGCCTGTCACGTCCGTCCGCGTACGTTCCAGTGTGTAGCTGGACCCGGCAGCGCAGCGGACATTACACAGGCGAACGAGTGACAAAAAAAGGCCACAGGTCGCACGCCTACTGGTATGCTTACCCCACACGCTTACCCTCGGTAAGCTTGCACAGCCATCAGCACGCGCGTGATCCGGTACCGTAGCCGACTTTGTGCCAAGATGTTCAGCTACACGGCGCGGTATTATACCATAGAGATCCACGCGTGCCAACCATATTGTGGGCGTCAGTGGCGACTTTGTCAAGCCTCAATTTAACCATCGGCATTTAGCCATCGACGCGGCGCAGGCTATACAAGCGGCTGCGGTTTCGCCGCGCCCATACGTGCCAAGCCCATACGTGCCAATACGTATACGTGAGCCGCCCTGCCTGCTCGGTCGCGCAAATGGAATCAAAATAACAGAACTTACCAAGGCGGACAAAGTAGTAGCAGGACACAGCGTCGGCACCGGCGCGGCGCACAGCGGTATCCCCCCTCTCAAAAGGAGCAACCATGAAAGAGACCGAAACTTTCCGCAGGTACTTGCTCGAGGAGTTCTATGATGACTATCGCGAAGGTGAGATCAGCCGGCGCACCTTTATCCGCCGGGTTGCGTTTCTCACGGGCAGCATGGCCGCGACCGTTACCGCGATGACGGCTGTCGGCTGTCAGCCGATTGAACTGCCCGCGACGACGGAGCCTATGCCCGTGGACACACCGCCCCCAGCCGCAGAGGCGGCTGCGCCTGAAGCGCAAAGCCCGTTTTCTGTGGCGGAGGACGATCCCGCGGTCCAAACGGAGCAGGTTACGTTTGACAGTGGCGGCGATGAAATCATGGCCTACTTGGCGCGCCCCGCGGCGGAAGGAGTCTATGCCGCGGTCTTGGTCTGTCACGAAAATCGAGGGTTGACCCCGCATATTGAGGATGTGGCGCGCCGTTTCGCCAAGGAGGGATACGTGGCCTTGGCGCTGGATCTGCTCTCGCGCGAGGGGGGAACAGCCGCCCACGATCGCGATGCGGTTCCTGCCCTGTTGACCGATGCAGGGGCTGACCGCCACGTTGGCGACTTCATCGCAGGTGCCGATTATCTGCGCACGCTGGAATACGTCGACGGGGAACGCATCGGCATGACTGGGTACTGTTTCGGTGGCGGCATTACCTGGCGGGTTGCTACCGCCATGCCCGACCTGGCCGCGGCGGTCCCTTTCTACGGCCCAGCGCCGGAACTGGACCAAGTGCCCAATATCCAAGCCGCGGTCTTCGGCGTCTATGCGGAGCAGGACGAGCGGATCAACGCGGGGATCGAGGCCTTGGAGCAAGCCTTGATAGACGCGGGGACGACCTACCAGATCAAGATCTACCCAGACGTGGGCCACGCATTCCACACTGACACGGGCGAACGCTATGGGGAAGAACAGGCCATTCAGGCCTGGCAAGATACCCTCGACTGGTTCGAGCAACATCTCTAGGGGCAATAGACCCCGATCCCTTCTGCTGGTGGGCATTTTCTCCCCACCGGCAGAAGGTGAAATCCACATCGTCATGTGAGCAGGGCCAGGTCACGCGCAAGCACCCCGACTTCATCGCGCCTAAATTTGGCAAATTGTGCGTGCTGCGCTATACTCCTGGTTACAGTTTCGGGGCGTAGCGCAGCTTGGCAGCGCGCATCGTTCGGGACGATGAGGTCGGAGGTTCAAATCCTCTCGCCCCGACTGCAGACCACTTCATTCGTGTAAACAACGAGTGAAGTGGTTTTTTTATTGCATAATGCAATCTCGGCAGTGAGAAAGGCGACCGGCACAAGGCATTCTTCCAGGCTTGACTGGCCGCTTGACTTGCTGTGCTATGATAGGGTCGCTGACCGCAGATCATTCCCCTCAACTCTGCTGCCAACTCCGCCGAAATCCGTCACGCTTTGACATAAGACTGCCATCGCGCACTTTTGAAAATAGCAAAAGAGGAATAGGATACGCTCATTGAGTATTGCTGTTCATGTCGAGCAAGCCCTGCTCAAAGGATCGGGAGGGGGAAGCTTTACGCGCGTGGATGCCTTGTTGGTTGGGGCTGCAACGTCAACTTTACTGACGAGCCAGTCCCTGCCAAAGGAGAGACTGATGACGACTCGTTGGCTGCTTGCTGCTGTTCATCTGTTGGCGCTTGGCATTGGGTTGGGCGCGGTTTGGGTCCGAGCGAACACACTGCGGGGGCAACCGGACAAGGACACGCTGCGCAGCGTCTTTGTGGCAGATACCTATTGGGGGGTGGCGGCTGCACTCTGGATTGTGACCCGTTTGCTGCGCGCCTTCGCTGGTTTCGAAAAGGGCACGGATTATTACATCCACAACGGCGCATTCCTATTGAAAATGGCCCTCTTGATCATCATTCTTGCGCTTGAAGTGTGGCCCATGCTCACGCTGATCCGCTGGCGTGGGCAAGTCGGGCGCAACGAAGTGCCCGACACAACACCTGCGGCTGCGATGGCACGCATCAGCCGCATACAGGCGGTGCTAGTGGTTCTGATGGTGCTTGCGGCGACAGCGATGGCGCGCGGTCTGGGCGACCAAGTGTGGTAGGAGCGCGAGGGGAGGCTGCCATGGGCGAAGAGGAACGCTATCAGCGGGCATACCGCCGTGTACAGGCGATCCGCGGCTTCTATATCCATCTGATAGTCTACATACTGGTCAACATTGGTCTGTTTGTGCTCAACCTGCTGGTGTCCCCTGGAAGTTTGTGGTTTTATTGGCCGCTGCTTGGCTGGGGAATTGCTCTTCTAGCGCATGGTCTCGTCGTGTTTAGCTCATGGCGATTGTTCGGCAAGGAGTGGGAGGCACGCGAGATCCGCAAGATCCTGGAGAAAGAGGAATAGATCCGCTGCGAACCTCTTCCGTTGCCTTCTGCTGCCATATTGCTGCCAACCCTGTGACAATTCGGAAACTGACTGACGCCATCACGAAGCCGTGGTGGCGTCTTTTTTGCATTGACCCCTTGACATCTGTGGCGGAGTTTGTTAAACTGAAACTAGTTTATGATGTAAACAGATTTCGAGAGGGGTGAGTATGAACATGCAAGAGATCCAGCAGCGCCAGCAGTTTGCGGAGGAGTACGCCAGTTTTGCCCAAAGTCGCAATGGGCTGGGCAAGGTCATCGGCGGCCTTGTGGGGATTGTCGTCATTCTGACTGGCACCTTGCTTGGCGGCGGGCTGACCACGGCTGTGGTGACCATCGGCGCGACAGGCGTCTGGCTGGTGGCAAAGGAGGTGCTGCGCGCCCGGCTGTATCAACCTTATGGCGTGGCGGCTGAACAGTGGCGAGCGGAAAACCGGCGCACCCACAACTGGGCTGTGGCGGTTGTCGCCCTAGTCGCCGCGGCTATCATCGCCTTTGTCATCTGGCGCGGCGATTTGGACTCGCCCACCGACTGGGTCTACCTATTCTTTGTCGCGGCCATGCCGCTGATCACCTGGCGTTTCCTGCGCACGCCGCTTGAGTTTATCGTGGGCGTCTTCCTGCTGGCTGCTTGTGCCGTGCATGGAGCAGGCGGCGCATACAGCCTTGTGCCGATTGCCGCGCTTTCTCTCGCCGAGATCGGTATGCTACTGGCAACGTGGTCACCGTTCCTCGGCGCGTTCTACCTGGTTTGGCTGGGGATTCGTGAGCATCGGGACTTTCAACGCCTGACCCGCCGCATGGAGATGCAGGCATGACGACAGGCGAGGCGGGATCATTCGAACAGGAGTCGTTTGACGCGGTACAGCAAGCCATGCAGATCGACCGCGTTGTGCATGAGCCGGCGCGGTTGGTCATCCTGGCCGTATTGAGCAAAGTCGAGTGGGCTGATTTCAACTTCCTGCTTAAGGCGACCGGGTTGAGCAGGGGGAATTTGAGCCGACAGGCGTCGAAACTCGAAGAAGCGACGTACATCGAGATTGAAAAGACCTTTCGCGGCAAGATTCCGCAAACGCGCTACCGGATCACGTCTCAAGGAGAGACGGCATTGCACGACTACTGGACGCAGATGGCGCGGCTGCATGACAATGTCACCGGTCATGTCGCCCGCCGCACGCCAACCGGCGGCTGAGGGCCGCGGCGACGGTGCGAACCGCCAGCTGCGATGTTAAGCAATGACAAGGCGTCACCACGCGGTGTGGTGACGCCTTCGTTGGGGTTGCCTTCACTGCGGCATCATCTGCCGAATTAAGTTCACCGCTGCCGTGCGCGCTGCACTGGCGTGTGCTACCAGTGCATGACAAAGCCGCCGTCGACGTTGATGGTCTGACCCGTGACGTTGTGGGCGCGGGACGAGGCCAGGAAAACGGCCATGTTGGCGATGTCTGCAGGGGTTTGCCAACGCTGGAGCGGGACGACCTTGGCGATCTTCTGCGCGGCCCAGGTGTCGAAATCCACCCGTTGTTCTTCCGGCAGGTTGCGCATCTGGCCTTCCCACACCTTTTGGTTGAGCGGCGTCTTGACCATGCCCGGACAGAGGGAATTGACGCGCACGTTGTAGGGTGCAAGGTCTTTGGCCGCACATTGGGCAAAGTTGATCAGCCCGGCCTTGGCCGCGCTGTAGGGGGGATCGGTTTGCGAACCAATCTGGCCTGCAACCGAGGAGATAAAGAGCCAAGTGCCGTTGCGTTGCGCGGTGAAGACGGGGACAAAGGCATGGGCTGTGTTGACCGCGCCAACCAAGTTTACGTCGAGCACGCGCGGCCAGTCGCTCGGCTCCAGGTTCCAAAAGGGAAAGCCGCCTTTGCCCGATGCCATGCCCGCGGCATAGACTAGGTGATCCACGCTGCCCCAAGTCTCCTCTAGCTGTCGCGCCACCCCGCGCATGGCCTCAAAGTCGGTCACATCCGCCACGATGCCAAGCGTCGCCACGTTCTGTTCGCGCCCGATCTGTTCGGCCAGGCCCGTCACGCTCGGCGCGAGGTCAACCAGGGCAGTCTTGACGCCTTCGGCCGCGAAGCCCACCGCGATCGCTTCGCCGATGCCGCTGGCCGCGCCCACGACGACGGCATGTTGTCCTTGTAAACCCAAATCCACTGCTTTCTCCTTACGGTTTTCGTATGATTACAATTTTTTGACGCGGCCCAGTTTACTTGTATATCCAGTTTATATGAACCTGTGGCTGCTGCGGTGGGCGCATAACGCATAAGAGGTGCACCCACCGCGGGCGAAGGCAAAGCAATGCTTATTTGGCCGCGTGGACGATCTCTTGCAGCGCCTTGCCGTTGTCTTTGAGCCACTGATAGAGGATGGCGATGTCGGTGCCTAAGCTGAAATGGCGCACGCCTAGGTTGAGGTAATACTCCGCATCTTCGGGCTTGCCGATCTCGGCGCGGGGCTGGATGCCGTGCTTCAGGCAGGTCTCGATCACATATTTCTCGACTTCTTTGATCTCCGGGGAATTGCGCTGGCCTGCTTTGCCTATGTTCATGCTGTAGTCGGAGCCGCCCCACTGCACCATGTCGACGCCGGGCACTTGGCAGATGGCTTCCAGTTGATCCACCGCACCCTTCTTTTCGATCATGATCATGACCACGATATCGCGCAGCGCCTGCACATAGGCTTCGCCGCCGCCATAGCCCATGTAGGTGAAGCGCCGTGTGCCCACGCCATAGCTGCCGCCGTCGGTCAGCGTGTCAGGCCGC
>CAZZNG010000180.1:0-11582 GCA_964655505.1 uncultured Litorilinea sp.
TCGCGAGCAGATGGGCATGAAGCAACATTCCATCTCGCGAGCAGATGGGCATGAAGCAACATTCCATCTCGCGAGCAGATGGGCATGAATCTCAGAGCGTCCCGGAAGGTGAATCCCTGCATGAATAGAATTCCCCAATCAATTTCTTAGCTTTCTAAGCATAAGATCCGCCTTCTGTGGCGTGCTTGCGCCATCGGCTAGTTGGGAATTGCCATTCGCCCGCCTTGCCACAGGATGACGGCAATCACAGCTAGGTTGAAGGCCAGCGCTAAGAGCGCGCTAGCGCTGTTGATGCTCCCCCACCAGAGCAGAATCAGCAGCGCAGAGATTGCGGCCGCGACCAGCAGCAGCGGCTGCCATCCCGGCGTTTGGCTGTAAAAGCCCCAAGCGCCGCCCACAAAACCGGCCAGGGGCACAAGCCAAAGCAGCCCAATAACCCCTTCCGTCGCTTGTCCGGCATGGAGAATCTGCGTAAACAGCCAACCATGACCGGCGTCGGTGCGCCAATATCCCCACGCATTCGCCACGAACAATGCATGGCCGATGCCATGCATAAAGAGCGCCAGTGCAAGCAGTAGATGGACCATAGGAGCCTCCTTGCGCCATCAACCAATATGCCCGTCGCGTTGGGCCGCTTGATTCGATTATGCGCTCAAGCAGCCCTGCTGTCTGCAGCGGTGCGTCATGACCCGGGGGGGACATTCGTACAGTCACGCTTGGCGCGAACGATGGCGCTGGGGGTGGGCTTGCGCGGCCGCGTTACTCTTTGCTTGCGAGCGCGCGAATCGCCGCGTCAAGTACCGCGTCGCCTGCCAAGAGGGTGTCGGCAGTGACCGGCACACGAATGTCGGGTGCAATGCCTTGGCCTTCGATGTGGATATTGCCTGCGGCATCCACCGCGCGGCCCGCGGTAAACTGGAAGTTCTGGCCGCCCGGCATACGCACCAGATCGATGCTGCCGCCAAGCCCCGCGGTCGGGTAGTGGCCGACCATGACGGCCCGATCCTGCTGGGTCATGGCATGGGCAAAGAATTCGCACGCGCTGGCGCAATTCGGCCCCACCAGCACGGCGACCGGCCCGCGATAGCGCAGTTCTTCGGCGGGCAGATAGAAGCGCCCGGCTGTGCGCGGGTCAAAGTAGAAGTCGTCCAACTCGGCGTCATAGCGGCCAATATTGCCCAGAGTGAGCGGCGTATCGAAGAAGTAGGCTGCCATCTGATCGGCCAGGAAGCCGCGGCCGCCCGTGTTGCTGCGCAGGTCGATGATCAGCCCTGCTGCATTTTGGCTGCGCAGCGTTTGCATCAACCGTTCCCATAGTTGGATGGTGAGCAGTTCGTTGTCGAAGAAGCTGTGGAGCCGCACATGGACATAGCCCGAGGGGAGCGCTTGGTAGTCGAGGGGCAGTTCATAGCCGGTGTGCACAGGCAGACCAAACTGCAGGCTGGCTGACTCGCTGATCGCGGTGAGGCTGGCTTGAATCGGCGTGCTTTCGCCCGCGGGGATGTAACCCAACTCGACGGTTGCGCCGATGGGAAAGCGCATGGCTTGGCGCAACTGTTCCAAGCGGTGTACATGTTCGGTGCTAAAGGGGCCGTTGATGGGCACAATGGCGTCGACATAAGCCGAGATCGGCGTGCCGTTCACGCTGACGATACGGTCACCGGGACGGATGCCCGCGGCGTCTGCCGGTGTATCGGCCCCCACATAGACCGCGATCACGCTGCCGTCGTCTAGTTCGCGCACAGCCAGGCCTAGGCCGCCCGAGATGGCGGCGCGCATGGCGCTGCTGGGGCCGGGGCCTTGGATGTGTCCATCGGGGATGGCATAGGCGAAGTCGCGCAGCGCGTCGATATAGGCGGCGCGGCTGTCTTTTTCATCGGCCTCGGCCATGCGCGGGCCAAAGGTCGCGGCGAGCGCATCCCAATCGATCTGTTTGTATTCGGTGAACGCGTATTCGCGGCGCAGCAGATCGATCAGCGCGTCGAAGGCTTCGGCAATCCCTAGATCGCTGAAGTCGTTGAGCGCGGCGAACTCTGGTTCGAGCAGGTCGATCTGGGGCCGTTTGCTGCGGTCGAAGGTGAAAGGCGTGGTGTCCAGGTTGACGACCGTATAGCCCGCGGGCAGGCGCACGATGGGGTCGTCTGCGGTGAAGAGCAAGCCGTCGTCGCCAAAACCGGCGGGAAAGCCTTGCTGCGCGTCGGGCGCATAGACCAAGAGTTTGCCGCCGATGATCTCGTTGCGGCGGCTGGCAAGGTTGGTGACCAGGGTCGAGGCGTAGGCGGTAGACCAGCCGCCGCCAAAGAGATCGCGCTGTTCAAGGAAGGGATCGCCGAATTTGTTGGTCCAATAGGCCACGGCAAAGACCATGACGCCCGTGTCGGCTGTGGCGTCGTTGTCCACGTCGCGCAGGCTGCCCTGGGGTTCGATGGGCAGCGCCAGCGAATAGCTAAAGGGCGAGTCGCGAAAGTCCGACGTGATCTGTCCGAGCGTTTGCGAAGGCCGCGGCAGGACAAAGCCGGGATTGCGGTCGATGAAGCCTGCTTGGTCTTCCAAGACGATCAGCGGTTCGGCGACGCCAATGGTGAAATAGGGGTTGGTATAGGTGATAACGCCTTGCAGCACCACCGGCCCACCCTCGTCCTGCACAATGGACGCGGTTGGCATGGCGGGCACAGCGGGTAGGGTGGGGGTGGTGGGAGACTGCGCGTACACGCCGCTGCCCAAGCCGGTCAATGCGGCAATGAGGGGCAGCAGCAGCCAGCGCAGGTGACGCAAGGCGAGGTGCATGGCTAGAGGCCTTTGCCCGTGCGCGGGCGTTCGTATTCGATCACGTCGTCGAGAATTTCGTCGAGCGTCCTGCGTGGCGACCAGCCAATGGCTTGCTGGATCTTGGTGGTGTCGGGGACGCGGCGGCGCATGTCCTCGAAGCCGGGCGCGTAGGCTTCGCTGTAGGGAATGTGCCGGATGGTCGAGCGGCTGCCGCTGCGTTCGATCACCTGTTCGGCCAGTTGGTTGATGGTGATCTCGCGGTTCGTGCCGATGTTGTAAATTTCGCCGGATGTATGGTCGGGCCGGTCAAGCAGCGCACCCACCGCGGCCACCGTGTCGAGCACATGGCAGAAGCAGCGGCTCTGTTCGCCATCACCGTACACGGTGATCGGGTCGTTCTGCAGCGCCTGGCGCACGAAGCGGGGAATCACCATGCCATAGCGTCCGGTTTGGCCCGGCCCAACCGTGTTGAAAAAGCGCACCACGGTGACCGGCAGACCAAATTCTCGGTGAGCTGCCAGCGCCAGGAATTCGTCCAGCAGTTTGCTGGCGGCATAGCTCCACCGGCTGCGGCTGGAGGGGCCGAGCAGCAGATCGTCCTCTTCGCTGAAAGGGATCTTCACGCCTTTGCCATAGACTTCGCTGGTGCTGGCGATGAGGGTGCGGCAGCGGTAGCGCTGGGCCGCGCGCAGCACCGCGTGGCTGCCGAGCACATTGGTTTCGATGGTCTCGGTGGGCCGTTCCACCACCAACTGCACACCCACAGCCGCGGCCAAATGGACAATGGCGTCGGCTTCGCTGGCGAGCCGGTCGAGCACAAGCGGATTGTCGAGCGTGTCGATGGCGAAGCGGTAGCGAGGATGGTGCTTGAAAGCTGCAATGTTCTCATAGTTGCCCGTGCTAAGATTGTCCAGCACGGCGACCGAGTCGCCCCGGTCTAGGAGATAGCGCGTGAGGTGCGTGCCGATGAAACCAGCGCCGCCGGTGATTAGAACGTGCATTGGAGCGAGGCCCTTTCTGAAGCGTGCGGTGATGTGGGTTGCAGATGATGTGGACTGCTGATGATAGATGATATAAGTGACAAGCATAGGGGCTGGCAAGACGGTTGACCTGACCGGGGATTGGCCTTGCGCCCAGATTCATGTGCGCGATTATACCAAATCGTTCGCTCGGCGCGGGTATGCTCACCCGCGCCAATCTACCTGTCTGCCTGCTCATGCAGGGGGCAGGCAGGCCGCGGGCCAATCGCCGCAGGGGTTTTGACGCGTCCAGAGGCGCGAGTTACAATGCACGCATGACATATCGACAGCCACTTGCTTTGGATCTGCATCTTGACCGGGGCGACGACGGGCTGGTGACGCATGTGCACCAATCGCCCGCCGGTCAGGGAGACAGCCGTTTTGTCTCTCCATTTTCCCAGCGCGACCTGGACAAACTGTGGGCCACGATCCACGAGGTGCAGGCCACCGGATCGGCCACGGCGACGCAGCGCGCCATGGTACAGGACGCGGGCAAACGCCTCTTTCAAGCTGCGTTCGCGGGCGAGGTGCTTGGCTGTCTGCGTGCCAGCTTTGACCGCGCCCAGTTTGAGCGGATGCCCCTGCGCGTGCTGCTGGATCTGAGCGCAACGCCGGAGTTGATCTCGCTGCCGTGGGAGTTGATGTACAACCCAGAGCGCAGCGAGTATGTGGGGCTGGCGCGCCACACGCCTTTTGCGCGCTTTACCAACCTGCAACATCGCATCTTGCCTGTTTCCCAGCCCAAGCCGCTGCGTATGCTGGTGGTGGTGGCCGGGCCGACCAGCTATCCGCGCGTCCAGGTCGACCACGAATGGATCGACCTGCTGGATTCGATTGATTTCCTGGGCGCAAGCGGCAAATTGATTGTGGAGCGGCTGCAAAAGCCGACGCTGCTCGATCTGCAGCGCAAACTGCGCCAGGGTGAATACCATATCATCCATTTTATCGGTCACGGCGTGCGCGACAGCCTGACCGGCGAAGGCCAGTTGGTCTTGGAAGATGAAATGGGGCGCAGCCGGTTGGTCAGCGGGGAGCATTTGGGCGCGCTCATGCGCGATCATTACACGCTGCGCCATATGACCATCGCCGCGCCGACGCGTGTCCCGGTCGTCACCGATTATGGCGCGCTGCTGGATGTGGGGCGTCACCTAGTGCGCCGCGGCGTGGCCGCGGTCGTGGCCCCGCAATACGCGGTCACCCATGCCGCCTGGCTCGCCTTTTGCCAAACGCTCTACCGGCAGTTGGCCGACTGGCATCCGGTTGATCTCGCCGTGGTGCTGGGACGCTTGGCAATGGCCGAAGAAGCGGATGATTTCAACTGGGCCGCGCCGATCCTGACGAGCCGGGTGGTCGATGGGGTGCTGTTCGACGACGGCACGCGCCCGCCCATTGAGGAGCCGGAAGGGCTGCAAGAGAGCGTAACCGCCCGACTCAACAGCCTGCGGCTGCGCGCGGCAGGGGCCGATGCAGCCGACCGCTGGCGCGAGGAGTTGTTTGGGCGGCGCTCCCCGCGTGACCGGCGCTAGCCGCACGCCAACCTCTAAACTTAAAAACAACCTTGAATCAAGCCACGCTGAATGAAGCGGAAGGATGGGCAATTGCCGTGACCAATGCAAACAGTGGGAATGCAAACAGTGGAAACAAAGCAAACATTGGGCTGATTGGATTGGCGGTGATGGGCCAGAACCTGGTCTTGAATCTGGAGCGCAACGGCTCGACCGTTGCCGTCTACAACCGCACCACCTCCACCATGGAAGAGTTTGTCGCACAGCATCCCGGCAAGAACCTGATTGGCTGTGCCACGCTTGAAGAATTTGTCGATGCGCTCGAACGGCCGCGGCGCATCATGATCATGGTGAAGGCCGGTCGCCCGGTGGACGCGGTGATCGACGGGCTGCTGCCCCTGCTGGATCAGGGCGATCTGATCATGGATGGCGGCAACAGCTATTACCGCGATACAGAGCGGCGCAGCCAGGAGTTGACCGAAAAGGGCTTCAATTTCATGGGCGTCGGTGTCAGCGGCGGCGAAGAAGGCGCGCTGTGGGGGCCGAGCATCATGCCCGGCGGCTCCAAAGAGACTTGGGAAACCGTGCGCCCTATGTTGGAGGCGATTGCCGCCAAAGCGCCCGAAGACGGCAAGCCGTGCGTGGTCTATCTGGGGCCGCGTGGGGCCGGTCACTACGTCAAGATGGTGCACAACGGCATTGAATATGGCGATATGCAGTTGATCGCCGAGGCGTATGACATCTTGCAGGGCGCGTTGGGACTCCAGCCCGCGGAACTGGCCGATATCTTTGGCGAGTGGAATCAAGGGGAACTGGACAGCTTCCTGATCGAGATTACGGAGAAGATCTTCCGCCGCATCGACGAGGAGACGGGCCAGCCGCTGGTCAATCTGGTCTTGGACAAGGCCGCGCAAAAGGGCACCGGCAAATGGACGAGCCAGGACGCGCTCGATCTGGGCGCGCCGATCCCGACCATTAACAGCGCGGTGGTGGGGCGCATCCTCTCCAGCTTTAAAGAGGAACGCGTGGCCGCATCCAAGGTGCTGCCTGCCCATGCCAAGACGAGCTATGAAGGCGACAAGCGCGAGTTGATCGACGCGGTGCGCCAGGCGCTCTATGCCAGCAAGATCAGCGCCTATGCACAGGGGATGGCGCTGCTGCGTTTAGCCAGCGAGGAATATGGCTACGATCTCAACCTGGGCGAGATCGCCGCGATCTGGCGCGCCGGTTGTATCATCCGCGCTCGCTTCCTCAACCGCATCACTGACGCGTTCGTGCGCAAGCCGGATCTACCCAATCTGCTCTTGGACGAGGCATTGGGCCAAGCGGTGAGCGAACGGCTGCCTGCTTGGCGGCATGTGGTGCAGACCGCGGTCGGCTTGGGCATCCCGGTTCCCGCGTTTAGCGCCAGCCTGGCCTACTATGATAGCTATCGCAGCGAGCGGCTGCCCGCCAATCTGATCCAGGCGCAGCGTGACTTCTTTGGCGCGCACACCTATGAGCGCGTGGACAAGCCGGGCATTTTCCATTCAGAGTGGGAGCCTGCGGCGGCAACCAAGTAGCCGTCTTTTGATCTTCTGGGACGCTGCCAGCGTCTCGGAAGTTGTGTATTAAAATCGTCGTGAGTGACGCACCATGTTTCGTAACCGTTGGATGATTTTTTTAGCTGTCTTGTTGGTCGCGGGGCCGCTCTGGCTGTGGGTCAACCGCGCGCCGGTGGATGCCCAGGTGGGCGCACTGCCGCCAGGGCCAGCGGTCGGTCGTCCCGCGCCCGATTTCACGCTGACCACGTTGGAAGGCGAGACGTTGGCGTTGAGCGAACTGCGCGGCACGCCGGTGGTGCTTAACTTCTGGGCGACCTGGTGCGGCCCGTGCCAGCGGGAGATGCCCGCGCTGCAAGCCGCGGCCCAGCGCTTCGAAGGTCAAGTGCTGGTGGTGGGGGTCGATCAAGGCGAAGACAGCCAGACGGTGCAGGACTTTGTGACGGACATGGGCGTCACTTTCCCCATTCCCCTGGACTCAGATTTTGCCGTCAGCGACGTGTACAACGTGCGCGGGCTGCCGACCACCTTCTTCGTGGACGACAAGGGCGTCATTCGCCATCTGTGGGCGGGCGAGATGAACGCGGTCACCTTGGCCGAGGGCATTGCCAAGATTTGGCCGTAGCATACGATCTTGCGGGAAGTTCCCAACTTCCCGCAAGATTAGGTTGCATCGTCCACGGGCCGCGCCGCTAGATCGGGCAGCGCACTCCACAAGACCCAAATCAACATTAGATCGGGCACGGCATAGCTGAGGTCGATTAGCCCGTGGGCCGAGGCCGCGGCCATGCCGCCGAGCAGACCGAGCCAGATCGGCGCGCAGTTGTGATCCTGTGTCTGCCGCCAGGCGCGCCACGTCTTGGCGCCAACCTGCGCCAAGAAGCCCAAGCCGAGCAGCAGGCCGGGCAGACCGAGCCGTGTCCACCAGTCCAGCAGCAGTTGATGCGGGTGGTTGAGGTTTGGCTCCTGCCAGGCCGCGGGCAGCAGGTATTCGCCGCGCAGCCGGTAGAGGAAATTGTCCGGCCCAACGCCTAGCCACAGATGATCCAGCGCCATGCTCAGCGAACTGCGCCAGAGCAGCAGCCGCGTCATGGCTGTGCCGCCGCGCAGATCCAGGAGCCGCTGAAAGCGCTCTGTGCCGAGGAAGGGGACAAGCGCCAGCGCCATCAGCGCCGCGGCCGCGGCCAGCCACCACAAGGCCGCCGTCGACGCGCCGCGACCTCGATGTTGGTGGCGCAACAAGCGCAGCCCGCCCAGCCACAGCACCATCAGCCCCGCTGGAATCCCCAACAGCAGCGCCCCTTTGCTAAAGGTCAAGAGCAGCGCGCCGCCCATCAGCGCGGCCGCGGCCAGGGAGAAGGCTTGGCCGCGCCGGTCCTGGGCAAAGAGGCCGAACGCCAGCGGCACAAAGAGCGCGCGCTCCAAGTAGAGGGCCAGGTTGTTGGGCGATCCATACAGCCCGCGCACCCGGCGCACCCCTTCGGCTTCGATCACCATAAAATCACCGGCAAACTGGAGCAGGCCAATCAGCGCCATGATGGTTGCCCCAGCCAGCCAGCCGAACAGCAGCCGCCGCAGGACGCGCGGGGCCAATTCGCTGTGGCACGCGCGCAGGGTTACAGCCCAAAGCAGCGCGGCAAGAAAGACCGTGCGCCATTCGCGCAGGGCCACGCCTTGTTGATCCGCGGCAACCGCCGCGATCAGCGCCCAACTTGCCAGCGCAGCCGTCCACAGCCACGTCTGTCGCAGCGTCTTGCCCATCGCGCCGCGCGCGGTGGGGGGACGCTGCGCGGGCAGCACCAGCCAATTGCCCACAGCTACAGCCACGCCGCCCAACACGCCTAGATCGATCAAATTGGTGGCGCGGCCCGGCAAGATGGGCACAGTCTGGCTGAAGTAGAAGGGCAGGCCCAAAAGGAGCGCGGCAGCCCACAGCGAAGGAGAACGCAGCGACGCATAGCCCAGCAGCAGCAGGCCCAGGGGCGCAGTCCACCAAATGGCCCCTGTCGTGCCCATTGTCATACCGACTGCCACAAGGAGCACACCCACCCCGGCCACAGGTTCAGCGCGCCGCGGCGCGGCCACCGGCTGCGTCACATGCGCGGCCAGGCGGCGCAGCGGCGCGAGTCCCGGCAGTTGGCGCATGTCGGGCCAGGCCAGCGCCAAGCCCCATGCGCCGAGCAGCGCCAGGGCTACACCGGGCCAGCGCGCTGGGGGGGACGGCGGCAGCGCATCAACCGCGACCCCGCGCAGCGGCGTTTGGCCCCAAGCGCGCCACACCTCGACGCTGACTTGATGCGGCCCAGCGTGATCCGCTTCATGCACGATCACCCAGGTGGGCGTGGGGATGCCATCGGCAGGCGGCTGGGGCGCGTAGAGGGTGCGGTAGCCCGCGACCTGATTTTCAGCATTGCGGTTGCCGGGGATCGTCGCCAGCCGATTGGCCGGTTGGCCGTCCACGAGCACATAGAGATAGCCCCAGTAGTCGCCCAGCGCCAAGTTCAGCGCCAAAGCGTGCCCCTGATAGCTAAACTGCAGCGTGCCGCTGGGTTCTCCCCAGGGGGCGGCAGGCTCGGCAGGGTCTGCACCGTCTGCGCCCACGCGCCAGCCAGGGCTGTAGTGAAAAACCGGCGCGGACATGGCCGCGACAGTGCCCGGTTCCAGCGTCTCCAGCGTGGCGTCGAAGGGGGGCGTGGGCATGGGCGCGGCAGCAGGCGGGCGCGCCCACCAGAGGCCGCCTAACAGCAACAGCAGCAGGCCGACCCCGCGCAGCGCCCAGGTGACACCGGCGGCGCGTTGATGACTTTGGGAATGATTCGGGCGGGCAAACAGCGGATTTGCAAACATGGACGCATGGTATCATACGCGTGGTGGACTCGCCCAACCTACCCGAGAAGGGGGCGCGTGCATGGGCGTTTCTGCAGTTTCGCCGTAAAATTGACCAGATGCACCACACAAGTTATACTACTCTTTGTGCCTTTTTTCGGCTCCGGCATAGTGGCTGGGAGGAGCAACTCATGGCTGATAAGAACCGCAGCGAAAATCCGTTGGAAGATGTGGCCGCGCGAGCGGTTGACGATCTGTCGGCCAAAAAGGTGACCATGCAGGGCAGCGCGGCCAAGCACGTCGAGGCCGGTCAAGTGGCTATGCAAGGGTCCAGCGCGGGCAGTGTGCGCGCACAAGCGGCACGGCTGGAGCAATCGGCCGCGGGGATGGTGCGCAGCGGCACAGTCGATCTTGACCGCAGCAGCGCCGCCGCCATTATTGGCCGCGAGGTGACGCAGCGCAGCAGTTCAACCGTGATGCTGCTTGCGGGCAAGGTGCAAAACAGCGACGTGCGCGGCGTGTTCGTCTTTGCCGGTAAGGTAGAAGGCAGCGTGCGCAGCGTCTTTACGCTGTGGAGCGCGCTGGCCGCGGGGGCAGGGTTCGCCCTCACCTTGTTTGGGCTGCGGACATGGGTTAAAGGCCTGGCAACGCGGGCGCAGCCGAAACGCCCACTTCAATAGTTAAAAAACAGCGTCCTGACCGCGGGAGAGCAGGAGCCGAGTTGGATGGCTGCTGGGCAGGTCAGGCAAGCTTTGAAAATGAATCTTTTGTCGTATTGTAGCGTTAATTAAGGGGAGTACCATCCATGTCCGATTTGAATCTGGAAGCGCGGCCGCGCAGCATAAGCGGGCGCAAAGTGCGGCAGCTTCGTCAGCGGGGGCTTGTGCCGGTCGTCGTCTATGGCCGCCAGCAAGAGCCGATTAATTTGCAGGTTCCGGCGCGCAGCCTGGAACTGACGCTGCAGCGGGGCGGCACGTCGCAGTTGGTGACGCTCAACGTCGAAGGTGGTGAAAAGCACAACGTGCTCATCCGTGAAGTGCAGCGCCATCCTGTGACCCACAACTTCTTGCACGCCGATTTCTACGCGGTGGACATGACGGAGAAGCAAACCGTGTCTGTGCCGATCCACGCGGTTGGTACGCCAGAGGCATTGGCGACGGGCATTATGCTGTTCCAGGCGTTGGATGTGGTCGAGATCAGCGCGCTGCCCAGCGACATTCCGGCCCAGGTCGAAGTCGATGTGACCGGCTTGACGCTGGAAACCCCGATCACAGTCGCCGACCTGCCGGCCATGTCCGGCGTCGAATACCTGTCCGACCCCAACGAGCATGTCTTCAGCCTCATGACGACGCGCGTTGAGGAGGAAGAGGAAGAAGAGGTGGAGGAAGTGGAAGGCGTGGAGCCGGAACTGGTCCGCCCCGAGCGCGAGGACGAAGAGGAAGAATAAACCCTCCTCTGTTGGCTCCTTATTTGGTTGGCTTCCGCTTGTCAAAACCTCTTGGCGAGCAGATGATGATAAAAACGCCGGTCCATACGGATCGGCGTTTTTTTGATCGAGTTTTATCGGGATTGTAGCTGGGGTTGTAACCAACCGGAGTTGTAACCGTGATTGCCCGCGTCAAGCGACTTGCTTACAGCGGCGGCGCTAGCGGCTCCTCGGTGAATTGCAGCGATTCGGATCGATAACGGTCTGTCGCGAGCACGAACGCAAGGGTCCAGAGAGAAAGGTCGTCCAGGTACCGGCAATTGGCCGTGAGCGACTGATCCAAACGCCAGAAAAGCGGATGGTCGAGCAGGGCCCGGTCTTCAATTGCGGCCCAACGAAGCTCGTCTCGGAGGGCGTACATGTTCCAGCGGATTTCTCGCTCAACTGTCGCGCGCCAGAAAACGTAGGACCCCCACACGAGCAGCATCCAGCCGCA
>CAZZNG010000181.1:0-11500 GCA_964655505.1 uncultured Litorilinea sp.
GTGATCGTCGCGGATAGAGGTCATTTGTTCCGGCGACAGGCGGGCGAGCGCGGCGTGTAGAGTATTCCAGTCGTGTTCCGCTTCTGCAAGAAGTTCCGCTTTGGTGGGAATCTGTTTTTTAGCCATTCCGTTCCCTGACGCAGTGACTGTCCATACCGGGGTGGTTGTCGATAGCGTGGAATTCTACCCGATTGGGCCGGGGCCTCCAATGCAGGAAACCCACCTTGTGAGTGGGTTTCCTGCAGACAAGACAGACAGTTTGGTATGGAGGGAGGTAAAATAGCTAGATAAAGAGCAGCGGGGTAGCATTGATGTATTGTTCGATACCGCTGCTGCTTGCGAAAGCATAACACACTTCGTGCGTATTGTAACTGTCAAACTTCTGTCAATTTGCGTTAGGTATACGATTCCCATGCGTTTTGCCATCTTTTCAGACCTGCACGACCTGACGTTTGGCCTACGCTGCGTCCTACGCGACGCGGAAACACGGCAAGCCGACCGCTTGATCTACCTGGGCGACGTGGGGCACGACAGCCAACTCTTTGAGGCGCTGCAAAGCAAGGAGATTGCCTGTACGTTTGGCAACTGGGAGGTCAGCGGCTATCGGCGCTTGCCGCGTGACTTGGCGGCTTGGGTGGCGCAGTGGCCCGCGACCTTGCGCCAAGACGATGTGCTCTTTTGTCATGCCACCCCCGACATGCCCACCGATGTCAAGACCACAGCCGACGCCGCGCAAGCCAGAGCCAACGGCATGGGTTGGGGCCAGTTATTCCCGCGCCTCCATCTGAACGAAGAAGCGCGCTGGCAGGCGCTGGCCGCGTTGGAGATGGAAGGGCTGCACGCGGCATTTCACGGGCACACCCATGTGCAAGGGGCGTGGCGCTATGCCAGGCATAACTCCGTACATCAAAAGGTTTGGCGCTGGCACGCGCTGCCAGCGCCGGGTGAGTTTAGCCTCGACGCGGCAGAGGTTGCGGAGCCGGCGCGCTACTTGATCGGCGTGGGCAGCGCGGGCGCGCCCCAGGACGGCACGGCGCTGCGCTATGCGCTGTATGACAGCAGCACACGCGTGGTCACGCTAATCCAGCTTGACACATGAAATTAATACATGAGATTGGCGCTATTCATAGCCGGTGCTGGCAACCTTGATGTAGTCGTGCAGCTTGGTGTAGCCGGGTGGCGGCTTCAGCACAAAATATGGCGGGGTTTCGATGCCCTCCTGGGCGCGCTGGAACTCGAAATAATTCCAGACGATGCGGCTGACGGTCTTCATAGCCCTATTGCTGGAGCCCCAATCCATCCATCCCTCGCGAAAGACGAAGATACTGAGGACATAGGGGCCGGTCGGCCCCCACACCAGCGCGACGTCGCTGTGGCTTTCATAGGCAAAGCCATGTTTGTGGACGATCCAGGATTCGTTGGGCCGCGGCAGCCCTGCCCAGATCATCTCTTGAAACTCATCATGGCTCATGTAATAGAGGATGCTTAAGCACTCTTCCGGCGTGAAGCGGTCTGGAAAGACCTCAAGCAGCAGCCCGCGTCCCTGGCCGCATTCATAGATGGCGGCCAGGATGTCGCCCATCTCGCGCGGCGTGGTCTGTAAATTATTGTCAGGGTTGGTGTGCCAGTCTGTGCGCTGATTAGCCGGTGTGGCGATTGGGGCCATTTGCACCGTGGCGTCGTAGCCCGACTGCATATAGGTGCTCTGCATCCCCAACTCGCGCATAAAGCCGGTGAAATATCGAGTTCCTTGCTCAACGCTGCCGTCACCCAAAAAGGACAGCAATTGGTTGGCCGCGTAGTTGTTGCTTTCGCCCAGCGCATAGTCTATCCACTGGCCCACTAGATCGGCTTGCTGATCGTCCGCCGCGATGCCGTTGGGCAATTTGGACATGATCGCGGCGGAAATGGCGATCTTGAGCGTGGACATGCCGGAGAAGGCCACATCGGCATCGACCGCGGCCTGTTGGCCGGTTTGCAGGTCATAGACATAGGCCGCGGCAAAGCCGGGGAAACTCATCAGGTAGGTATCGATCTCGCGCGCCAGGTCATCCATCGTAGGGGGCGGCGCGGGCGTCTCTTGCAAGGCCAGGCGCACAAGCCGCTCGTCGCTGCTGGTCAGCGCCTCGACGATCAGGGGGATGCTGGCGTCGATGTCGAGCGTTTGACCTGGGCGGCCTGGGGTCCAGGTCCAATCGCGGCTGTAAGCGCCCACAAAGTCGACGGGCAGTTGTTCGGCGCTTTGCGTGCCGCCCGACCAGCGCGATGTGGGCGGCAAGAGGCGCGAGGTGGTGGGCGGGTGGTTGTGCTGCGCGGCGACCTGCTCCAGCCAAGCGCGCAATTTGGCGCTGTCGAGCATGAAGCGCACCGGCACGTTACGCTGCTGCTGCTCGAAGCCCAGCGCCTCGCGCACCGCAATGTCGAGCAGCGCGCTCCCCTTCAGATACTGCCCTGCTTCGGCCACCATCTGCTCCGCGTCGATACGAAAGCCGATTTCTTCAGGCATCAGGGCCAGGCGTTCATCACCAAAGCGCACATCGACCGGCTGCAAATAGATCTGCTCCAAGTGCTGGCGGATCTCAGCGGTCGATTTAAGCGTGCTCAAGTTGAGGCCGCCCAGGTGGACACCCGGCGGCACAGGCGCAGCGGCAACCTTGAACCGCGTATAGAGCGGAAAGATTGCCAAGAGCAGCATGAGCAGAAGGACAAATCTGGTAAAACGCCACATAGTTGGTTAAGCAGGAAAGCAACAAACAACGCGATATCCGGCAGCCGCGCACAGGATGAACTACAGCATGAACGCGTAGGAAGCAAAGCCAAGCCTATCACACGCGCCCTGACGCGACTGTAATCTGGCCCAGGCGCGCCCATTGCTCGGTGTCCCTATGCCGAACTGTCCTGCTGGTGCGCTACTCCCATTCGATGGTAGCGGGCGGCTTGCTGCTGATGTCATAGACCACGCGGTTCACCCCTTCCACCTCGTTGACGATGCGGTTGGAGACACGCGCCAGCAGGTCATAGGGCAGCCGCGCCCAATCAGCGGTCATGAAATCATCGGTAGTGACCGCGCGCAAGGCGACCACGCTGGCATAGGTGCGCTCGTCGCCCATGACGCCGACGCTGCGCACGGGCAGCAGCACGGCAAAGACTTGGCTCGTCGAGCGGTACAGCCCGGCCTGGCGCAGTTCTTGCAGGAAAATATAGTCGGCGTGGCGCAAGGTTTCCAGCCGATCCCAAGTCACCTCACCCAGGATGCGGATTGCCAGCCCTGGCCCAGGGAAAGGATGCCGCCAGACGATCTCCTCCGGCAGCCCCAGCGCCTCGCCCACGGTGCGCACTTCGTCCTTGAAGAGCATACGCAGCGGCTCGATCAATTGGAAGGTCATATCCGCGGGCAGGCCGCCCACGTTGTGATGGGTCTTGATGGTGCGCGCGTGGCGCGTGTCGTCGTTGCCCGCGGACTCGATCACATCGGGATACAGCGTGCCTTGCGCCAGGAACGCGGGGGTATCAGTCCCCCAATCGGCGGCGAGGCGCGCGGCCTCGGCCTCAAAGACACGAATGAAGCGCGCGCCGATCAGCTTACGCTTGCGCTCCGGGTCGGTCACCTCGGCCAGATCGCCCAGGAACTCTTCTTTGGCATCGACCGCGACCAGACGCATCCCCTGATGGCGGCGGAAAGTATCAACCACCTGCTCGGCTTCCCCCAGACGCAGCAGGCCATGATCGACAAAGACACAGGTCAGCCGGTCGCCAATGGCGCGGTGGACGAGCGTGGCGGCTACGGCGCTGTCGACGCCGCCGCTCAAGCCGCAGATGACATGCCCATCCGGGCCGACCTGTTCAGCAATGCGCTGGACAGTCTCTTGAATGAAGTTGCCGGGGGTCCAATCGCCCTGCGCGCCACAGATGCGTTTGACAAAGTTCTCCAGCAGTTGCGTGCCGTGGGGCGTATGCGCCACCTCCGGGTGAAACTGGATGGCATAGAGGCGTCGCGCTTGGTCGGCAATGGCGGCCAAGGGTGAATTAGCCGTGTGTGCGATGGCAATGAAGCCGTCCGGCAGCCGCTCCACGCGGTCGCCGTGGCTCATCCATACGGGCATGGTCGAGGGCAGATCGGCAAAGAGATCGCCCGCGGCGTCGGCGTTGGCCCCGATCACTTCGATGGCGGCTGCACCATATTCTCGCTCGCGGCTGCCGGAAACTTGCCCGCCCAGGGCGTGCGCCAGGAGTTGCAGCCCATAGCAGATCCCCAGCACCGGCACGCCCGCGTCGAGCACGCTCTGGGGCAAGGTGGGCGCGTTGGGTTCATAGACGCTGTTGGGGCCGCCTGAAAGGATGATGCCGATAGGCTTGATGCGCGGCAGTAGGTCGTCGGCCCGGTCCCATGGGATTAGCTCGGCGTAGACTTGCACCTCGCGCACCCGGCGACAGATCAATTGGCTGTACTGGCTGCCGTAGTCCAACACGGCGATGGTCTGATGCTGCATACGCTCCTCATGCCAGGGAGAACCGCGGTTCATCGGACGCGGTTCATAGAAATCTTTTTCAAGGGTTAGGGATGCTCCACCCAAAATTCATAGGCGGCGGGTTCAGTTGTGCCCAGGGTGGCCCCGCTGATGGCAAGCACCACGCTTTCCCCGCGGCGCAGCGACGGCGTCTGAACGGTGGCCCGTCCCTCGTCGTCCACCTCGACGCGCTCCACGCCGGTCAAACTGCCGCTGTCAAAGAACATGAGTTGGACAATCCACTCTTGGCGCAACTGGTTATCGGTCAACAGCCACCCCTCACTGAGCCAGCCGTCTCCCCCCGCTTCCACGTCGTCCAAATAGCCGATGGCCGGGATGGCAATGTCGTCTACAAAAAGGCCGCGTGTGTTAATGGCGTCGTCGGTGACCATTTCAAAGCGCACATGCACAGGCCCACCGGCAAAAGCAGAGAGGTCAAACTCCTCCACGCGCCAGCCGCCGCTGTCGCCCGTGTAGCCAGGGCCAAAGGCGTTGCCGTTGGCATCTTCGCTGGCCGATGGGCTGGGCAAGATCGTCCAATGCTTGCCGTTGTTGCTTGCCATGACATAGCCGTAGTCGTAATGATCCTCTAGATCCCACCAGAGGGCCGCGGTCATGGTAACCGGCGTGCCCGCGGCGATGCCGCTGAGGTCAAATTGGCGCGTCAGCCGTGTATCAAAATCATCGCCCCGGTTGCTCCACCATACATAGTTGCCGCTGTAAGGTTCCAACTTGGCAAGCTGCGAAGTGGTCTCCCCGCGGAAGTGGATGGTCAGCGGCCCATCGCTCGATCCGTAGTCAAGCACAACATAGTCGGTGGCATAGTTGCCAACGGTGCTGCGGCGCAGTTCGGTTGGATAGCTGTTATAGGTCACATCCACGCGCGGCGACGGCAGGGAGAAATTGCGATAGCCGTAGACCCCTTCACGCCCCAGCGCATCGGGATCATCCACATAGTTGGCAATCACCCAATCGGCAAAGAGCAGATCAAACTGCGGCGGTTCGCCCAGCGCGGCCAAGACCGCTTCGAAACCCAAGATGCCGTTGGCCGGGTGCGCCACCAACATACGCATGGCCTCTGGGCCAAAGCGTTGGGCAAAGTAGGCCATCATCAAATAGGATGCGCCATAGTGCGCGCCATTGCCGCCCGCTTCCTCGCCCCATGTGTTGAGTTGGGTGTCGGGGGTCATGGCAAAGGTGTAGGCAAGGTCTGTGCCTGGCTCGAACCCGGCGACCTCTTGGGCAAATTCGCTCATCCCCTCGTTGACCCATGTCTCTTCGTTGCGATCCTTGAACCAGTGGATCATATGTTGAAATTCGTGGGCCAGCACAGTCTCATAATAGGTGTAATTCTCGGTGCGGTTGAGCCACTCCAGGTTGATATAGAAGATCTCCTTCTGGTTGGAGTCCTCCCGCGCCAAGACCGAGTATTGATCCGCGCTGCTGTAATAGCCTGCAATGCCGCTGCCGACGCCGGTCGCGTGCAGGATGTGCAGCCGTGGGTCGTTGTCCACACCGGGGTTCCACTCGCTTCCGAAAAAAGCGACGATGGCCGGGTAGCTCTTGCTGCTGAAGCGATCCACTGCGTTGATGATGAGGTCTGCGGCATAGGGGTGATCCACCTCGACCCAGGCATAGGCCACATCGGTCTTGTGGATCAATTCCGCCACAATGCGAAAGTTGCGGTTCTGCCCCAGTTCGTGAACCCAAAACTCCTGCCGATCCCCGATTTCGTAGTTGGGCGGCGGCTCTGTCGAGGTGAGCGGGATCTCCTGTATGTCAGGGTTGAGCCGCAAGGTCAGATCGCGCAGATCACGCGTGGGGGCGACAACCAGCGTCAGTTGTTCCTCGGTGGAAAGCAGCGCCAGGTCAGCGGCGGCGATGGGCAGCGGTGTAGACACCGGCAAAGGCTTGCGCAGCCCCCCAGCCCCGCCTGCAACGACCGTGGCGGCAGGGGTCGTAGTCGCTGCTGCGCGTTCGGCAATTCGCTCGCCGTTGATCCCTTCCCGCTGTACATCCTTGCTGCGGTTGGCAGTGCAGCCAAACGACAGCGCAACCAGCAGGGGGAACATCAAAAAGAACAGCGTGAAGCGAGCAGCCAGGCTTCTGCGCCGTTGCCTATTGGCGGCGACAGTGGGTTGGGTATCGTTCATGTTGGCTCGATTGTACCACAACTTGGGTGCGAACCTATCGAATACGACGATTTCTGTGCAGAAAAGCGACGCGCATTTAACGCTGCTGGAGCCTCAAGGCTGCTGGGGCCGCAGCCGCCACAGGCTCACCCCACAGGCTGCGCTGTCAGCAACGACCAGATCGACCAGCGCCGAATTGTCGCGACGGGGCGCAGCGGCCACGCCGGTGGGGTTGATTATGTTCTCAGGATAGACCAGTTGGGCGAGCGGCTCGCCGCTGGGTGCGAGATAGATCACGCTGCGCTGCGCCGGGCTGCTCAAGAAGAAGCCGCCGTCTGCCAGCGACGCCAAATGCGGCCCGGTGATGGTGTTGGCACGCGCCAGCGGCGCAATGCTGCCCAAGACGTCGAGCCGCCATAGACGGCCATTGTCCGCGGCAACCGCCCACCAAACCCCGTCGAGGGCCAACGTGTCGACCGGCTGGCCCTGGCCCAAGATGCTCTGCGGCCCGCCGAATTGGGCCAACTCTGCGCCCTGCGCGTCGAGCAGCACTACGCGCGCGCCGCCTGTGTCGGCCACGGCAATGTTGCCGACCGTGTCCACCCCCAGGCCGCGCGGGCGGTAAAAGCTGCTGGTCAGCGCCAGCGGCGCGGCCTCGCCCGTTGCCAAGTCGACGCGATAGATGGCCGGGATCATCGTGTCCAGCACCAACAGCGTGCCGTCCGGCGCAAGCGCCACATCGACCGGCTCTTGCAGCGCGTCCAGCGCCAATGGCTCCAGCAGCTCACCATTGGCAAGATCCAGCACGACCACACGCCGGTTGTTGGCATCGGCGACGTAGACGCGGCCAGCCTCCGCGTCCAGTGCGATGCCGCGCGGGGAATCCAGTTGATCCGGCCCCGCGCCGCAGCCGTTGGCCGTATCCCACACAGGTTCAGCCAGCAGGCGAGGCAGGTTGCCAGGCGGCAGCACGCGCCCAGGTTGGGCAAAGTCCATGTGTGCGGTCAGCGCGAAATCCTCATTGCCCAGCCGCTCGTCGATCAGCGCCGGGCGCGCAGGCAGCGGATAGTCGTGGGCCATGGCTTCGCCCGTCACCGGCAGCAGATGGCGGCTGAGGAGCAGGCCGGGGGTGCTGCCCGGCGGCTGCCACAGCACGCGCAGATCCGCGGCCCCCTGGGGCACGTAGGTCATCTCCAGCGTGTGCCACCCCTGCGCCAGATAGATGGCGGCCTGGCTGTACCCTAGCCCTTGGCTCAGTGAATCGGGCGGCAAGTGGGCAATGACCACCTCACCGTCGAGCAGCAGATTGACTGGCCCATTGGCTGTGACAGCAAATAGATATTCGCCCGCGCGGCTCGCGGCCAAGTTCCCCTGCCAGCGCACGCTGTAGGGCATGGGCAGATCCGCTTCGCCTGTTAGAATCAAGTCTTTGCGCGTGGATAGCGCCGGGCCTTCCGGGGTCGTTCCCGCGTAGTACGTGCCCAGCAGCCCGATATTGGGCAGCGACGGCGAATAGAGCGCGTGGCGCGGGATGGGGGCAGGCTCGGCCCCGTCCGTGCCAGGCAGCACCCAGCGAATGGCCCAATCGTTGGGCGCGTCGTCGCTGCGATAGCGCAGCACCAGCGAAGCGTAGCCCTGGGGCAGCATCACCTGCTGCTCGGTCAGCCCCAACGACGTATCCAACACAATGTTGTTGTCCAGTTGCAGGCTGATCACCGGCGGCGCGCCTGCCGGTGTACTGTCCACGGCGAAGGTATAGCGCCCCGCGGCAGGCAGCAGCAGCGTCCCTTCCCAGACGACATGAAAGGGGCCATCCAGCGGCGGATTCCCGGCCCAACCAAAAGCCAGCGGCCCATCCTGGCGTGTCTCCACCGGCGCATTGTTCTCGATGTCCGCCTCGATATTCACGGCTGTGTTCTCGTCTTGCGTGCCGCTGTAGTAGCGCCCCATGATGCCTTGATGGGCCAGGATGTCGGCGCGGCGGATGTGCATGACGAGGAATTGGGTGGGGCCGGCTTGATTCTGCGGCTGCGCCTGCAGCGCGGCATTGGGGTATAGCTGCTGCAGCAGGTCGATCACAGGCGTGTTGTCGAGCGCGACGAGGAAGATAAAATCGCTCGGCGGCGTCATGGCCGGGATCAAGTCGCGCCCGGTATCGAGCGCGCGGATGCGCCCGTCGCGCAGCGCCTCGCCCAGCAGCAGTTGCGTCGCGGGATGATTGACCACAGCGGGCGGGGCAAAGAAGATCGGCGCGTTCTCGCCCGTTTGGCTGCATGGATCGTCGCCAGGCACGCGCAGACATTGGGCCAGGTATTGGGTCATGGCAGTTTGCGCGCTATGTTGTGCGCCGCCCGCGGCAAAGTCCAACTGGCCGGTCAGTTGCAGGGCTTGACGCCCCAAAAGCAGCAGCAAGACCAGCGCAGCCGCGGCCAGCACGCGCGGCAGCGCCACCACGCGCGCCCAGGCTTGGTCAAAGGCCAACGCCACTTGATCCGCGGCCAGCGCCACCCCCCATGCCACAAAGGGCAGCAGCACCAGCCATGTCTGGGCCGCGGGCGCGACGCCCTGGCTGGCGCTGGCCGCGTCTATCGGAGCGAGGGGGAGCCGGATCACGCCCACAGCAAAGAGGAACGTACCGCTCAAGAGCAGGGCCACGGGCGGGCGATGGCTCCAGCGCGCCAGGCTTGCCCAGCCGCACCAGGCCAGCGCGGAGACCGCGACAGGCAGCAGCGGGTCATGCAGAAAGTAGTCGATGCCCACGCCGCCGCTGTGCAGCAGCCCGGCCAAGCGTGCGGTCGGTTCAAGGCTCGCCCCTGCGTCCCCCTGCCACGAATCCCACAGCGCGGGCAGCGCCAGGGGCAGCCCCACCGCGAGGCTGGCCGCGGCCAAGACACCCGCTTGGCGAAAGAGCGCCGCGGTGGTATGCCCGGCCTGCCACCAGGCCAGCGCCATCAGTAGCAGCAGCCAGAGCAAGATCACACCGTACAGCCCCAAGGGTTGCGTCCACAGCAGCCCCAATACCGCGCCAGTTAGCCCCCACCAGCGATGATCCTGCCGCGCCAGGCTGCGCAAGCCAAGCCCCACCACCAGCGCGATCAGCAAAGGCGCAGCGCTCCACTCGCTGCCAAAGCGGCTCGTCCAGATCGCCCAGGGCAGCAGCGCGATCCCCGACAGGCCGATCACCACGCCCGCGGGCCGCATGGCTGCACGCGCGGCCCACAACCAAGCCGGTAGGAACAGGATGCCCAACAGCACGCTTGCCCAACGCAGCGCGGCCACGCCGTCGCCGGTGACGCGCCAGGCCAGGCGGCTCAACCAGGTATAGAGTGCGGCGTTGGCGCTGGTGAAGCCGCTAGGGCCGCCCCCTTCCACCAATTGCAGCGCGCGGGCGCATTCAGCGTCAATACAGGTCGGCGGCAGGGTGGTCAATCCCCACAGGCGAACCGCGATGCCGATCAGCAGGATCAGTCCGATCAACAGTTTGTAAATGGGTGCGGTCTGGGTGCGAGGCAGTTGGGTGGAAAGCGCCGCGGGATTAGTCTCTGTCTCGCTCGCGGCTGTGCCATCGCCCAACGCCATCCGCACCCAATTGCCCGCCGCATCAACGCGCCAGCGAAAGGGTGGCGTGGGGTAAATTTCGATCCGGCCAGGCCACAGCACCCCGACCAAGAGCGCAGCACAGCCCAGGAGCCACAACATACCGCCCAATGTACCCAGCCAGCCGCCCGCGCCCACCCAGGTCAGCAGCAAAGCAGCAGCCACCCCACAGGCCAGGCCCGTCAACAGCAGCAAGCGCCCCCAAAAGGGCCACAAGCGATGCACAGGCAAAGGGGGGCGCACCGCTGGGCTGTAGCTCTCCCAGGAGAAGATGAGCGCGGCCAGGCTCGCCACGATCAACCCGTCGCGCAGACGATAGCGCGCCAAGCTGTCGCCGCCCGCGATCAGGCCAAAGCCATAGAGTGCCAGCAGCCAACCTAGGGTATACCGAATCAAACGGAGCATAAGTACCTGATGTACAAGGATTGTGGAAAATCTGACACGACCCGCCGCAAGCCTAGGCTATACTGGCGCCAGGCCCATGTTGTTGCGCGGCAAATGTCCATGCAACTATGTAGCTGCGCGCCCTGCTTCCCCCCGCTACCCAGCAGGCGCGCAGCGGGCCACGACCGGTCAGACCAAAATTGTATAGAAGGTCATATAGGAGGATGGCATACCATCTCTCCTGGTGCAATTCGTTCGAAGGAGAAATCCGATATGAATAATGCTGTTAAAATTTGGTTCATCGCACTGCTGAACGTAGCACTGCTCTTATTATTAACCCCCGCGCTCTACGCAGACGACTTGAACTGCCAGACTACAGTGGGGGCAAACACGGTGGATAACGTCGAAGTTCCCGCGGGCGCAACCTGCACCCTCAACGGCACGGTGGTTGAGGGCAACATCATCGTCAACAACGGGGCCACCCTCACCGCGAATAACGTGAACGTAGACGGCAACATCCAAGCTGAAGACGCGGCATCGGTCACGGTAAACAACGCCCAAGTGGGCGGTAACATCCAGATCGAGCAGGGTGGCAGCGCTACCTTGATCGACAACACGGTTGACGGCGACATCCAGCTTGAATCAAACAGTGGCAGCCTGGTCGCGCGCGGCAACACCGTAGACGGTAACTTGCAAGTCTTCCAGAATACAGGCGGCGTCACCCTTGAAAACAACCAAATCGCCGAAGACTTCCAGTGCCAATCCAATACACCGGCCCCCACAGGCAGCGGCAACGTTGCCGGGGATGCTGAAGGGCAGTGCGCCAACCTGACCGGCAGCCCCCAACCTACCCCGACTCCTGGACCTGGGCCTCAACCT
>CAZZNG010000182.1:0-11480 GCA_964655505.1 uncultured Litorilinea sp.
GCCCATAGTTGTTGATCTCATCCATCACCAGGCTGCTGCCGCCTGCCTCGGCGCGCGTGCCGATACAGTAAACATAGCCCACATGCTGGCTGGGGAAAGCATCGATCACCCGATGGAAGCCCAGGCCGCCAAAGGGCGTATCCACATTCGGCGTATCCGACGGATGCACTGCCAGCCGGATGTCATACTCCTCCGCAATGGGCACAAGGCGCTCGAAGGCATAGACAAAGCGCTCCCACCAATGTTCCAGCGTCGCCTGGTCCGGCGTCTCGACTGGGCCTTTAGTCAGCCCCATGCTCTCCCCGCGCGAGCGGTAGCCGCCGCGGTGTACCGACTGATAGCGGGTCATCACCTGGGGAAAGACATCCCCCGCAACGCGCTGGCGCGCCAGCGGCAGCCGCGCCTCGCCATAGACGCGCAACGCCTGGGCCGCTCGTTCCAACTCCTCTTCCGCCCCTTCGCCACCGGCAATGAACGTCTCCGTCAAGTTGGGCAGCGTCACGCGGTTGATGTCCAGCCCGAAAGAGCGCAGCCGCTTGCGCATGGCCTTGACTTCCTCCAGGTCGGGCACGCCATGCTGGGCAACGCCTGGCATGTCCGCGCTATTGCCAAAGTCGATGCAGTCGGCCCCAAACGCAGCCATCTGCTGTAGGTACGTATCGGTTAGTTCCGCTTGATGCTTAAAGACGGCAACACGAAACATGATCTCTCCTTAAAGGGTGGAATAAGGGTGGAATCAAAACGGTGAAAAGGGAAGATAGTTGATTAAGCGTCGAGGATTTCGGCGATCTCGGCCATGTCGCTTTCGGATAGCTGCCATTCGGCGCTCTTGGCATTGCTTTCCACTTGCGAAAGTTTGGTCGCGCCGGAGATGACCGAAGCGACTTCAGGGTGGGCCAACAGCCACGCATGGGCCAGTTCAGCCATCGTGTGCCCGTGCCCCTCTGCCCACTGCGACAGCCGTTCCACCTTGTCATAGTAGGCATCGGTCATATAGCGCTGCACATAGGGGCTTGATTCGCCGCGCGAACCCTCGGGCGCAGCCTCACCGCGCTTGTACTTGCCCGTCAAGAAGCCGCCCGCCAGGGGGAAGTAGGGCAGGATGCTCACCTTGCGCTTACGACAGAAGGGAAGCACTTCCGCTTCGATCCCACGCTCGAACATATGATAGTGGTTCTGGATGCTGACAAACGCAGTCCACCCGCTCAATTCGGCCAGCATATTGGCCTCGGCGAGCTGCCAAGCGGCATAGTTGGACGCGCCGATGTAGCGCACCTTGCCGCTGCGTATCAAGTCGTCCAGCGCGCGCAGCGTCTCCTGGATGGGGGCTGTCACGTCGTAGCGATGCATCTGGTACAGGTCGATATGGTCGGTCTGCAAGCGGCGCAGGCTCGCCTCAACGCCGTTCATGATGTGATAGCGCGACGCGCCGTAATCGTTCGGGCCGGGACCGGTGGGGCTGTAGACCTTCGTCGCCAGGACAACCTTGTCCCAGCGCCCCTTTAGGGCCACGCCCAGCGTCTTTTCCGAATTGGTTTGGGCGTAGGTATCGGCAGTGTCGATTAGGTTGATGCCCAGATCAATCGCGCCGTCGATAATGTTGTTGACGCCATCTTGGTCAACCTTGCCGCCGAACTGATTCGTGCCCAGGCCGATGACCGACACACGCAGCCCCGAATTGCCTAGCTGTCGATATTCCATACACGTTTGTCCTTTGCGCTCAGGTTTTATTCATGCTCACGCTTTTGCGGTCTGCTGGTCGGCGCTTGCGCTTACAGACCGCACCGCATAGACTGCACTTCATAGACAGCGCCTTACAGACCACACCTTACAGACCACACAAAAACTGGAAGATGGCGTCGTCGTTGCCTGGCAGCCGCTCATGGCGAAAATCGGGGTAGACACGCAGCGACTTCTTGCTCTGGATCTTGTTGTACGCGGCAAACTGGGTCGAAGGCGGGCAGACCGTATCCATTAAGCCCACTGCCATCTGCACTTCGGCCTGGATGCGCGGGGCCAAATGCTGCACGTCGATATAGCCGAGCTTGGTAAAGACCTCCTCCTCGCGCTCATGCAGCGGATCAAAGCGGCGGAACCACTCGTCTAGTTCGAGATATGCATCCTTGGCAAGTTCCTTTTGCCAAACGCGCCGGTAGTCAGAGAGGAAAGGGAAAGTTGGAGCCGCTCGCTTGATCGACGGCGTGAGCGCGGCACAGGCCAGCGTCAGGCCGCCTCCCTGGCTGCCGCCGGTCGCGCCGACGCGTGTTTCGTCCACATCGTCCATCGCCATCACCACGCGTGCCAACTGCGCCGTGTCCAAGAAGATCTGGCGGTAGAGCAGCTTATCCGGATCACCAGCCAGCCCGCGCACAATATGGCCGCGCAGCGTCCATCCACTCACGCCGCCGATATCCTCTGACTCGCCGCCTTGCCCGCGGCAGTCCATGGCCGCGACCGTGTACCCCTGCGCGACATAGCCCAATTTGTCGGCCCAATCGCCTGCATTGCCCGAATAGCCGTGAAACATCAGCACGGCAGGGTGCGGCGTTTCGGCCTGCTTGGGGCGCAGCAGCTTGGCGTGGATGCGCGCGCCGCCCACCCCGGTAAAGTACATGTGAAAGCATTCGGCAAAGGAAGTCTGAAACTCAGCCGGAACTAGCTCCACATCCGGGTCAGTGGCAGCTTGTTCGGCCAACGCACGCGCCCAATACTCGTCAAAGTCGGCTGGGCGAGGATTCGTCCCTTGATAGACCTGGAGTTGGTCAAAGGGCATGTCAAACGAGAGCGGCATCTTTCCTCCATCAAGTGGACAAGAGTAAATTGTAAAATGGGTTTAGGGATCGCGTATGGTCAAAGCTTCCCGCAAGGTTGATGAACCTTGAGAATTAGAGATGGTCATCCCCCATATGTAGGGATTCAGCGGCGACTGTCACGAAATTGTCACGAATACGAACCGATGGGCTGGTGGACCGCGGCGATCTGGCGCACCGCTTCGTCGACCGTCGCGGCGCGGCCCTGGGTAACCAAGCCCAGCGCCAGCAGCCCCATCATGGTGTCCTCATCGGTGGGGGAAGGGCGCGCCGGCAGCTTGAACTGCGCTTCAATCTCTTGGCGCAGCGCGCCAAAACGCTGAACCAAGCCGCCCGAATAGACCAGTCGCACAGGCTGCTGCGGCGGCGACAGGAGATCCGCGCACGCATAGAAATTGCGCGCCATCGCACGGAACGCGCCGCGGAAAAGATGGCCCACCGTCAGGTTCTCCTCGCGCAGATGCAGCAGGTGGCCTTCATCGCCCAAAAGCGTATCGAAGAAACTCAGCCCAACCTCCACATCAGTGTCAGGCGTCGCCTCGACCTGGGCGGCAATCGTTCCCCAGGGGTCGCGCAGTTCGACGCCCTCCGCCGCGGCCAGTTCGCTCAACAGCTTGACCAGAGCAGTCAGCGCACGTCCCGCTGGGATCTGGGAGACAGTCTGCAAGTACTGTCCATCAAAATAGGGCCGCGTCTCATACTTGCCCGCCACAAAGTTGGGCGTGACCAGGCTGATCTGCGACCCAGTCGAGACGTTGAGCGATAGCTCGCCCGGTCGCAGCAGCGCGCCCGCCAGCGCGCATTGATGGTCCCCAACAGGCGGCGGCGCGGGCAAGCGTTCGCCGCCCACCAACACCTCGTAGACAGGCGTCGTCGGCGAAACCACCGGCGGCAGCCGGACCTCTTCCAGCCCCAGCGCGGCCATCACATCCGCGCGCCAGGTGCGCGTCGCCAAATCCAACATGCCCATGGACGCGGCCGTCGTCGCCTCGACCTGGGGCGGCTGCTTGGCTAAGGTCGCCAACACATAATCCCCCAGCGAGACAGCCATGCCCTCCCGCGGCAGTTCGCCCTGTTGGGCCATCCAATAGAGCGTGCAAAGGGGCCGCCCAGCGCGCATCCCGTTGCCCAGCGCCGCAAGCTGCGATTCGTTCAGCGCAGCTGTGACAGCCTCGTAATAGCTGCCTGTGCCGTTGGGCAGCGGCTCTAGCGCGCGCTGATCTTGCCAGGTGATCACCGGCGAGAGGGCGCGGCCCTCGTCGTCTGTGACAACCAGCCCGTGCATCTGGCTGCACACCATCAGCCCCACCGCATCCGGCGCACGGTCAAACAGCGCGGCCAAGAGATCGGCACAGGCCGTAACCAACTGGCTCGGTTCCAGCGCGACATGGCGCGGCGGCAGCCCCTCCATGGCCGCGGGCAGCGGTCGCCGCAGCGCCTCGCCAACGGTCAATTCGTCCAGGTCAAGCACAGCCCCTTTGAGAAACGAGGTTCCAATGTCCAAACCGAGGATACGCACGTTGATTGACTCCTCAGATCTACTCGCCCATTTTACTCGTCAGATTTACTCATTGGATTTAACCGGCAGACTTCTTGTGTGGATTCAATCTTCAGCGCCATCACGCGGCGCGCCGCCATAGACCATGAGCACACCAAAGAGGATCGTGGCGAGCACCAGATCCGCCAAGATCACGATCATGGTGCTCGAAGGCCCCAGGCTGACAAATAGCTGGCCGATGAGCCAGGGCAAGAACATCGCGCCCAGGCTCGCGCCGACCAAGAAGAGGCTGGTCACTTGGCCGCTCAGGGTCATGCGCCGTTCGCCCCAGGTGATTACAGTCGGGAAGATCGACGCCATCGCCAGCCCCACGCCGAACGTGCCGACCCACAAAGCCCAACCTTGACTCGGCAGCGCCAAGATCAGCCCGATGCTCGCCAAACACCCAATCAGGTCAACCATGAGGATCGAACGCGGGCGAAAACGCGCTGCAATGGGGATCGAAAGCAAACGCCCGATCATCAGCGCGCCCCAAAAAACCGATGTCAGGTAGGCCGCGCTGGTCACGTCGGCTAGTTCTAGCTCGATAGCATAGGTATAGAGCCACCCCGCGACCGACACCTCTGCGCCCACGTACAGCAGCATGAAGAACGCAGACAGACCGGCCAAGCCCCAGTTGAGCGGCTGGCGCGCGGCGTGCCTATCTTGCACGGCGATGGGTTGGGGGCTGGCAAGGCGCAAGAGTCCGATCACGATCGGAATGACCCCCGCGGCCAGCAGCCAATAGGCCCAGCGGATCTCGCCTGACCAGACAATGGCCCAAGCAACCACCAGCGGCGAGATGAACGCGCCCAGCCCAAAGAAGAAGTGCAGCCCGTTCATATAGGGGCCGACGCGGCTGCGGTGAATCCACACGATCAACGTGTTGCCGCCCACGTCGACAGCCCCTTCGCCCAGCCCCACCAAGAAGAGCAGCAGCGCCAAGAGCCACAAGATCGGCGTTGTGGGAACCATGAACATGCCAAGCCCCATCAACGCCAGCGATCCGGCCATGACCGGGTGGCCGCGCAGTAGATCATAGAGGCGACCACCCAGCAACGAGCCGAGCATGTAGCCCGTGGCGCGCGTCGTAAAGAGGAACGAAATCTCCCCCAAGTCAGTTCGTGTCTGCTCCGCCAACCCTGGCAGCGTCGGGCCAAGCGAAGCCGAGATCAACCCTAGCCCAATAAAGGCGACGTAGTAGCCGATGGTCGCGGCCTTCGGGCGCAGGACCGGCGCAGCGCGCATCGACGCAGAACGGTTCATTATCGACTTATTGCCTCTCTGGGTGGATGGCGCGCCGCGTCAAGTTCACGCTGCGTTCCTCTGCTGCCCGCTGCCAACGACCACGTTTCAACGACCCCATTTCAGACTGGCTAGACACCTATTCGAGCGTGTAAAGCAGTTCAAGCGACGCGCCCTGCGGCCGCGGAGCCGTTGGTCGGTAGGGAATCTTATCAAAGGACTCATAACGCACGTCCAAATGAGGCGTTTCCAGCCGCACATGGCCCTGGTAGCGCGAATCAAGCGCCGCTTCCAAAACACCTGTGGTCAAAAGCGTGCGCTCGACCGGATAGGAAGGCTTGCCGGTGACAAACATCTCTTCAGCGTTCAGCCCCAAATAGGCAAAGTGCGGGTGGGGCTGACTTGCGCCAAGCCGGAAATGGGTCGCCTGAATTTCGCCGTCATTCAAGCGCCCAGCATAGGCAAAGGTCTTGACATAGCCGGTCAGCATGAGGATATAGCCGGTGAAGCCGTCGCGATATTCCACCTTGAACAAGGCCGGGGTCGTCGCATGTTCGCGCATTGTGCCAGCGGGCTTCTCGTCAATGGTTGCCAGCGCGGCTTCGGCCAAGTCCACCGGCCATTCGCCCGCGTCCGCCTGTGCCCAGACTTGATCCCCCTCGATACAAGTCACAGCAGCCACGCCGCTTTCGCCGCCGGTGCGCCGTTCGACCATACATTGCAGCGTCTCCAGCGTGTGAAACCCATAGACATCCAGCCCGGCATAGCCAATCGCCAGCGCCTCGCGCAGCGGGGTCTCCTTGGGGTGCTCCAAGAAGGGGTCGCGCCAGCAAGTCGGCAGCGATGATCCGGCCATGAAGGGCGCGCCCAGCGCCTTCATGCGGTCATACATCCACTTGGCGTCGTGCCAGTTATACGAAAGATGCTTGTCGGAAAAGACCGGCACCGCGCGCTTGCTGGTCGCCATGACGCCGCAGATCTGTTCCAAGAAATATTTGCGCGGATAGAGATGCTGCTCTTTTTCGTTCCAGGCGTATTTGCCATGCTCACCAATCAGCAACACCCCGTCAACCGCCAACTCGTCGCCGCCCAGGGTAAGCGCCTCGACGATGCTGCCGTAGATGGGCACGTCGTGCTCCGCGGCAAAGCGACGGCTCAGATCCTTTTCCGCAAATTGATCCACATACATGGAAACGATGTCCACGCGCGGGGGCACAAGCCCGTCGTCGGTCGTAAAGCCCTTGAGGTACTTGGTTACAATCACGTCGGCGTGGGAGCTAGGAAAGTAGGTCGTGATAATGGCCGCGATCTTTTTGCGCTGCGTCATGGGTCATCTTTCTATTTCTAGATTGAGGCGGAGGATTGAGACTGCACCGGGATGAACCCGCCGGCGATCTCGGCTGTGGAACGCTTTATTAAGGATACTATGTGCGAGGGCAATCTAAAAAAACCGGCCTGCCATGGCGGCAGACCGGTTGAAGGTCATCACGGTGACATGCAGCGACATGCGGAGATGTGCAAAGCGGTGCATTCCTGGTCGCGCAACGTCTCAGCAGGTCAGCTTAACCCAAATAGCGCTTGGCAACCTTGCAGACCATGGTATAGGCAGGGTCGTAGATATTGCCCAGGTCATATTCGACCACCTGACCAAGCAGCAAGTTTGCGCCAACCGGGTCAAAGCCATAATCTTGCTCTAGCCAGCGCAGCATTTCAGTGGTAGCGTGCTGCACGCATTGATCGAGCGGCCGCGCATTGCCGACCGTGAAGATGTATTCCTCATTCTCGCCGCGCGGCCACTGGCTCGGTCGACCCTTGAGCAAGTCCACCGTAAAGGTCATCTCAAACGAGATTTCAACGCCCGTGCCGACAATCTCGCCATCCCCCTGCACCGCGTGGCCGTCGCCGATGTGGAACAGCGCGCCGGGTACGAAGACGGGGAAATAGACGGTTACCCCCTCGGTAAAGCCTCGATAGTCCATGTTGCCGCCATGCCGGCTCGACGTGGCGGTTGAAATCGCCTCACCGCGCGCCGGGGCAACGCCAAAACAGCCCACCATGGGGGCCAGTGGCAGCGAAAAACGGCCCAACTTCGTGTCTGCCGGATCGACCAAGGTCACCGTGCCCGCCTCGTTGTCCACCTCCCAAGTGGCAAGTTGGCCGGGCTGCTCGGGCCACGGCAGTTCCCGCACATAGCTCGGATCGACCACATTAGGAGCCACCGTGCGTCCGGTCCAGCCGGTGCGCCGGTTGGGCGTCAGCTTGTCCAGGCGCACCACCAGCGTATCGCCCGGTTCCGCGCCCTCAATGTAGAACGGGCCGGTCATGGGGTTGCCCCGCTCTGTTATCTGTTTGCCCGTCACATCGCCCCCGCGCGCGTCCACGGTCGTGGTCACGACTGTGTCGCCGGGCGCAATGTTCAAGACAGGCGGGTGGGAACCGATCGTGTTGAAATAGTGGGTCGGCTCAAAATGATGCACAGCCATCGTGAAGGATCCCTTCTGGTGGATGGTTGAGTGGGTTGATCTAGCGGAATTGCTCTAGAAAAAATGATTCTAGAGAGAAATCCAGAGAGAAGGAATGAGGCAGCCTGTGCAGGGTCAATCCGATGACTTGGCCGCGGCCTGGTTCAATTGCACACCGGGCAGCCCGTCCAGGCTGCGGCGGTTGTGCTTGGCGTTATAGGCCAACATGCCATCCGGCCCCTTCTTTTCGGCGAAATCGACCAGCGCGCTGCGGTCACCGACGAATTCATAATAGGGCACGCCAAAGCCGCAAGAAGTCGAAACCCGGCTGACAGCCACTTGGATCACCGCGCGCGCACCCGGCAGCGGCGGAAAACGCCCGGCCAACGCCTCATAGCCCGCGTCGCCCGGCTCAAAGACCGTGCCTGTACCATGCAAGCGCACAACGCGCGGCGCGCCGTCGAACGCGCAGAACATCAGAACAATGCGCCCGTTCTCGCGCACATGGGCAATCGTTTCAACACCGCTGCCGGTCAGGTCCAGATAGGCAACCGTCAGCGGATCGATGATGGTAAAAGTATCCAGCCCCTTGGGCGAGCAGTTGACCAATCCATCCCCCGCGAGCGGGGCCGTCGCCACGAAAAAGAGATGTTGCTTGCGCAGCCACGCCGCCAAGTCGTCGTCAATTTGTGCCAGTTGTTTCGCCATTGCGCCCTCCGCGCGGGTAGTGGCGGTACGCTACCGCCGAGCAATGATTTTGTTCATGCTACGCGGTGGGCGCGCGTCTGTCAAACTACGCGGGCGTAAGATGTGCGGCCAAAAAGCAGGGAGCGAGGCATCGCGTCCGACACCTCGCTCCCCGGCCATCTATAGTCAACTGCTGCCGCAGACACCCACTAGGGCGCGCTAGACAGCAGAGTATAACCAAGAGGCCAATGTAAATGCACAGGCTATTTTGTTGTGAGCTACTTTGTTGTGAACAAAATGATATGCAAACGTCCAAGCGTTCGCATGTGTCTATACCTTCCCACACAAATGTTAAAAATGCATGTGCAAAACGTAAGAGAACTGTTAGCGTATCTTCCAGCAGGCCCATTCAGCCAACGTATCCACTTCGCTGACACCGCTGTTTAGCCAACAACCTCTCTTAGCCAACACCACTGTTCTTAGCCAACACCACTGTGCCAGGACTCCGCCGGTTGCAGAGGCCGCTCGTCCGCTGTGGGCTTGACCGGCTTTTCCATTTCCACAGCACAGTCGAAGTTCACTTCACCCTCACCCACCTGCTTGGCAAACGCCTCCAACTGGGCCACTTGCCCCTCGGTCGGCTGGATAAAGGGACGCCGCCGCCGAATGGTCTTCCAAGCGTGTTCCGCGGTCATCCCTTCGGAAACCAAATAGGCAGCCACCAGGGTCACCGACCGGCCTACGCCCAGCATACAATGGACATAGACACGCCCCCCTTCGTGCAGTTCCTTGCGGATAAACGCCACCCCCCGGCATAGCTGGTCGATGGTCGGCGGCGTATCGTCCACCACGGGCAGATGCAGATAGCGCCCCGGCGCAATCTCGGCGGCCGCGTCGTCAAACTCATCGCGCAGATTGACGACTGCCGTCACACCCAGCGCCTCCAACTGCTGCAGCCCGCGTATGGCATGTTGCCCCCCTAGAAAGAGCGATGGCGTGATGCGGCTGTAGCGCAACATGGGCGCGCCGGTGGCGATACGCACCAGATGATCAACCGCATAGTGGCCCGCCACAACCGGACCGTGTCGCCAAACCTCCATCCCCAGCTTTGACACGATGCGCGGCAGGTCGGCCAGCGTCCGCCAGAAGAAGCTATTGGCAGCCCGCACGCGCTTGGCAGTTCTCCCCAACCCTCTGGCCTTTAACCATCTAGTCTTTAACCATCTAGCCATTATCACTTTCCACAGGACTTGGTACGATCACACGGACGGCCGCGGGGACAATGCCGACCTGCTTGGGTGTGTTGCCGATGAGTTCGCCGTCACATTGCACCTCGCTTGGCGGCTCCGTGGCGACGCTGATACGCTTGGCCTGCCAGTGGCGCACCGTCCGCGGCGTCTCGGCTTCATCGGCCCTCTCCTCTTTGGGCTGCTCGACCTGCTCAACGGCGTCGCGTCCCAAGATCCCCGCCAACAGGGTAACGACTGTGGGCAGCGTCGCCTTATTAATGACGAATACGTCCAACAAGCCGTCGCAGATATCCACATTGGGCGCGAGTTGCAGACTCGCCCGCCCTAGGTTGGCCGAATTTGCGATCACACAAGCGATTCCTTCCTCTTCCACCTCAACGCCATCCAGTTCAAAATGATAGCGCACCACTTCAGGCTCGCGCAGCGCCTGCAGTGCGGACAGCGCATAGGCCAATGTGCCCAGGCGATCCTTCAGCACGCGATCCGCGCCCGCCACCATCTTCGCTTCCAGCCCCATACTGAGCCGCAACATGAAAAAGTTGCCGTCGACGACCCCCAGGTCCACCGGGCGCGTCGTCCACTCGGGTTCGGCGATCAGCCGCACAGCATCGGCAAAGGCGGGCGGAATGCCCAACTCCACCGACATCACATTGGCTGTGCCGCCAGGCAGGATCGCCAGCGGCACATCGGTTCCGGCCAACCCCCCAGCCACATCGGCCACAGTCCCGTCGCCGCCATAAACCGCCACCGCGTCAACCCCTTCGGCTAGGGCAGCTTTGGCAAAACGTTCCCCATCGTGCCAATTCTTGGTGAATTTCACCTCCCATTCAATGTCGGAGGCATGGAACAGATCATTCAATGCCTTGACGTCAAACGAACCCTGCCCGGCAGCGGGATTGGCGATCACATGCACACGCCGCATAGCTCCACCTCGTCCTGATGTAAATTATCCTGACGCGAACTCACATGGTAACCGTTGCGACATGGGACATTGTGGCGATCGCTCAAGCCAACAGGGGAGCAGACCCAAACAACATCTGCGTTAATCGTTATGTTGATCGTCATCCTGTTGAGCATCAAGCATGATAGACATAAATGTCCCATGAGCGATCCCAAGCCTATCTCATCTATGCGCCCAATGGCGTGATGGCGCGCACGATTTACCCATTGGATGAGGGCGCGCACGGTCGCCCCCAATCTTTCCGAAGTTTGATGCAGGCTGAGGCGGCGTGCAATGAACAAGACAGGCGAATGGTTGGCGCAGACGTGGGCTGGTGATACAATTACGGCGCAACCGTGAACGCAGCAGGCGCAGCCTGCACCGACGACAGCCCAGGGGCAACCCATACAGCCGCCGCAGTCACCTTCCCAAACAGGTGCAGCCGGAAGCGCTTGGGCCTACTGCCGCAAGCCAATAGACGTAAAACAGACATCCATCGCGCCTGCGTTGTCGAGGTTCGGCAACGGAACCTGTGAGTCAGTGTCGCTC
>CAZZNG010000183.1:0-11448 GCA_964655505.1 uncultured Litorilinea sp.
TTCGCATCGCGCCAACGCGCCGGTTACGCTGCCCCTAACCGAGCGCCGCCACCCGCTGCAAATCTGGCAAATGGAGGCTGTTGCATGACAAATCAATACCGCGCCGCGATCATCGGCCATACAGGCCGCGGCAATTATGGGCATGGGCTGGATATTGCCTTTAACGAGATCCCAGCTATCCAAGTGGTCGCAGTGGCCGACCCCGACCCTGACGGGCGCGCCAAAGCACAGGCGCGCACAGGCGCACCCGCTGCCTATGCGGATTACCGCGCCATGTTGGAGAAGGAACGGCCCAACCTCGTTGCCATTGCCCCGCGCTTTGTCGGCGAGCGTGTCGCCATGGTCGAAGCGGCCGCGGCAGTGGGCGCGCATCTCTATGTGGAGAAACCCCTGGCTGCATCCCTGGCCGAAGCAGATGCCATGCTCGACGCCTGCGCCAAAGCCAACGTGAAAATGGCCGTCGCGCACCAGGGGCGGCTCCATCCGGTCACGCTGCACGCTGTGCAGTTGGTCCAGTCTGGCGAGATTGGGCGGCTGCGCCTCATCCGCGGCTATGGCAAGATGGATCACCGCGGCGGCGGGCAAGACTTGATGATCTTGGGAACCCACGTCTTGGACCAGATGCGGCTCTTTGGCGGCGATGCAACGTGGGCCAGCGCCGAACTGCTCGACGATGGTCGTTTGACCACCCCCGCGGATCTGCGTCCCGGCGACGAGGAGATCGCGCCGATTGCCGGGAACGGGCTGCGCGCCACGTTTGGGTTTTCAGGCGTGGGAGAGAATGGCAGCGTGGTCGGCCATTTTGAATCCTATGCGGGGCTGGGTGAAGGCGAGGAACTCTTTGGGCTAGAATTGGTTGGGGAGCGCGGGCAGTTGTCATTGCGCGGCGGCTTCACCAAGCGGCTGCTGCACTATCCGCGGCCGTTCATCAATCCGGGCGCGGCCTATGACCAATGGGAGCCGATCACGACGCCCGACACCGAACCGGGCGATGTGCCAGGGGCAAGCGTTGACTCGACAGCCCTTGTACAGCGCGCCAATCACCGGCTTGTGTACGATCTCATCGCCGCCATTGAAGCCGACCGCGAACCGGCCAGCAGCGGCGCCCGCGCCCGCGCGGCCCTCGAATTGATCCAAGCCATCGCCGTCGCCCACAGCCAGGGCGGGCGCACGACCTTGCCCCTCCAACAACGCACCCATCCCTTCGCGACAGCCCTGGGCACGCAGAGCCAATGATACAAGCAGCCTGGGCAAGATTCACCTTCCCGGACGCTGCGAGCTTCATGCCCATCTGCTCGCGAGATGGGCGTAGCTTCCGGGAAGATCACCCCTAACCTTTATGGCTCGGCAGCGCAACGTTTACCCGCTGACCGCTCTGGCTCGACGCATAGGCTGCATCGACCAGGCGCGCCACCTGCAACGCATCTTCGCCCGACGCGGGGACGACCCCCTGCCCTTCGGTCGCTTGGATGAACGCCTGCACAAACTGCTCACCATAGACACCGAGATAGGCCGGTGAACTTGCCAGTTCAAAGCGCGAATGGCGCTGCGGCGCGCCCCGCCAAGCGGGATGGGTGCTTTCGGCATAGAGTTCGGTGGGCGCGCCCGGCGAACTCCAGTAGAGGCGGCCCAAGCGCCCGTTGACGGCAAAGTAGTTGTCGTATCCCCGTTTGTTGTGGTAGCCGCCGCCGCTCAAGGCCAGGATATAGCCGGTGTGCAGCGAACCAAGCGCGCCTGAATCCAGCCGGAACGCCAGCGTCGCCACATCCTCCACGTCAATGGCCTCGCCCGAACGAGTCGCCACCTGTGCCGACATCTCGACAATTTCGTCGCCCGTAATAAAGCGGATCAGGTCAATCTGGTGGCAGCCCAGCCAGGAGAGCATCCCCCCACCGGCCTTTTGCCGGTCGAACAGCCAGTGGGCCGGGTTGCGGAACTGTACCTGTGTGGTGATGGCGCGCACTTCCACCGAGATCAGCGGGCCGATCAGCCCATCGGCGACAATCTGGCGCGCCGCTTGCACCACTGGATTGGTGCGATTGCCATAGCAGACGCCTAGCTGCACCTGCGCCGCGCGTGCCTGCTCGACCAACTGGGCCGCTTCCTGGGCATCGCGGCCCAGCGGCTTTTCGGCCAAGAGGTGTCGCCGCGCGGCAAAGACGCGTGGATAGATCTCGACGGCTTGGTCGGTTCGCACCGCGCCGATGGCAAAGGTCCAATCGGGCTGCGCCAGCAGTGCGTCCAGGTCGCTGTAAGCCTCTACAGGCTTTCCACTGGCATCTGCCCCCTGCGTGGCTTGAAAGCGCGCCAGCGCGTCTGCATCTGCATCCCAAAGCAGGATGCGCGCGACTTGGGGAAGCTGCACCAGGGTTTGAAAGTGGGTGTCGGAGTGGGGATGTTGAACGCCCAACAGCGCCGCGGTGAGTGGGGTCATGGCCTACACGCGCCATTCATCTGGACGTTCGCTGATGTCCAACACATTACCGTCGGGGTCCAACACCTTGAACGAACCTTCGGGCAGCCCGTCCCCGCTAAACTCGCGCCGCTCTTTGACATCTTCGCGCACCACTGTCGCGCCCATTCCCACCAGCCGCTGATAGACCGCGGCCAAATCCTCGACCCAAAAACCCAGGTGGATGAATTCGTAGCCCTCCTCTAGGGGCTGGCGCTCCGGCCCGGCGTAGGGGAGCAGCGTCAGATTGATCTGACCGTCGCTCAAATCGATTGAATCGCCTGCGGGCCGATAGCCGATGAAACGCAGCCCCAATCCTTCCTCATAGAAGCGTCGTGTTTGCGCTAGATCGCGCACGCGCAAGGCCAGATGGCGCGCAATCGCCGGGCTGGACATGACAGATTCCTTTCAAGTCATTTGCCAAGTTGGTGAATACAGGATGCAGTCTTAAAGACGCGTTAGCTCTTCAAACCGGTCAGCGCGATGCCGCGAATAAAATACTTCTGGGTGAAAAGAAACGAAACATTTATCGGAAAGACCGCGACAACGGAAATGGCCATCATCAGATGAAACTGCGTCTCATACTGGGTACGGAACCAGCGAATCCCGACCGCCAGGGTCAGCTTGTTGGGCGAGGAGAGAAAGATAAACGGCTCGAAGAAGTCATTCCAACTGTCGATGAAGGTAAAGACTGCCACCGTAGCGATCACGGGTTTGCTCAACGGAACCAATAAGCGCCACAGAATATCCCATGAGGTCGCGCCGTCGATCTCTGCGGCTTCGTCCAACTCGCGCGGCAGGGTCATGAGGAATTGGCGGATCAGAAAGACCGAGAAGGCCGCGCCAAAGAAATTGGGCGCGATCAAGGGCCAGTAGGTATCAAGCCAGCGCCAATCGCGGAACATCAAGAAGCGTGGAATAATGGTGACATGGCCCGGCAGCATGAGGCTGGAAAGCAAGAGCAGAAAGAGGATGCGGCTGCCAGGAAAGTTAAAGCGCGCAAAGCCATACGCGACAATGACGCTGCTCAGGGTGCGCGCCACCACCGACACCACAGTGATCACGGTGGAGTTGAAGATCCAGGCCCAGACCGGCCCCACATCAAAAATCTGGCTGTAGTTGGACCACGCCACCGGGTCGGGAATCCACTGCGGCGGGTCCAAGTAGATGTTTTCCGGAATCTTGAGCGAGGTAGTCACCATCCAAAAGAAGGGGAAGGCATAGATCAGGCCGCCCACGATCAACAACAGGACCACCACAGCCCGCAGCCAGGCCGGGCGATTGCGTTCTTGTTCTTCGCCTGCGCCGGTTTGATCCATGCCGCGCCGCACCCGTCGCCAAGGTGTGCTCCTCGGCACTTGTGAATTCGCTGCCATTACCGCCGCTCCCCTTCATAGTAAACCCAGCGCGAGGCCAGCCAGAATTGCAGAATGGTAAACGCCATGATGATCATAAAAAGCACCCAGCCGATGGCCGAGGCATAGCCCATGCGGAAGTAGCGGAAGGCATTGAAGTAGAGATGCAGCAGCACAAAGGTCGTGGCATAGCCGGGGCCGCCTTCGGTCGCAACCAGCGCCGCGGTAAAGACTTGGAAGCTGCCAATGATGCCCAGGATCAAGGTCAAAAAGATGGAAGGGGTCATCATGGGAATGGTGACATAGCGCACCCGCTGCCAACTGTTTGCCCCGTCGATCTCCGCCGCGTCATACAGCGTTTGGGGAACCCCTTGCAGCCCGGCCAAATAGATCACCATGGTCGTGCCGATGTTCCAGAAACTCATCAGGATCAGCCCCGGCAGCGCCCAAGTCGTCGAGCCAAACCAGTTTGGCCCGGCGATGCCAAAGACGGCCAACGTCCGGTTGAGCAGCCCGGTGGGGTGCAGAATCCAAACCCAGAGCACCACCGTGGCGACGCCGCTGGTGACGGAAGGCAGATAGAAGAGCGTGCGAAAAAGGGGCATGAAGCGTACACGCTCGTTGAGCAGCAAGGCCACAGAAAAGGCCAGAATCATTGTCCCCGGCACATGGACAAGGGTGTAGACGAGCGTGTTGCGGATGCTGATAAGGAATGCTTCATCGCCCGTGAACATTTGGGTGTAGTTTTGAAACCCAATGAAACGCGCCGTGCCGATCCCTTTCCAATCCATAAAGCTCAGTTGAATGGACCAGATGAAGGGATAGAGGATGAAGATAGCAAAGCCGATCATCCAGGGGGCGATGTAGAGCAGACCCTGCCACTCGCGCCGCCGCACCTTGGCGATACGCCATCGGTTCGGGCGCGTAAGCATCTGTGTACTCATGCACAAACCTCTTGAGGAAAAGCAGAAGGAACGGGAGCCAGCGCGCCCAGAGCGCCCTAGCTCCCCGTTCACTGTGAGTGACTACGCCTCGATGCTGGCGAGAATCTTATCGCCTTCTGTGACCATGGCTTCGATGGTCGCGTCGGCATCGCGCTCGCCGATCAAGCCCAGTTCAAATTCCTTGTTGACCGCGTTGTGCCATTCGAGATAGCGCGGGAAGTACTTTGGCCCCACTTCCTGAACCAGTTCATCGATGACGGTTTGCATGTTCTCCGGCGGCGGTGAAAGATAGACATCGCTTTCCTGGATCGCCTGGACAGTGGGGCACGCGCCGCGATCGGTGGCGATGTTGGTTTGCACCTCGTCGCCCGCCAGATAGAGCACCAATTCCGTCGCCTGGCTCAAGACGTTGCGCTCGATCGCGTTGGCTGTAACCACATGCGGCTGATCGTTCCACAGCCCGCCGCCGCGACCGGTCAGCGGCCCTTTGGGCGTGGGCATCACATCCCACTCGAAGCGATCGCCAACGTCGCGCAGGAACGTGCCGATGCTGCCCGCATTGACCGGGTTCATGCCGACTTTGCCCGATGCAAAGAGATTGGTCACCCCCGCGGACAGCAGCCCTTCTACTTCTGCCGGCTGCGGAGAGACTTGATATTCGTTGACCGTGGCGATGATCCAGCGGATGGCTTCGGCAAAGCCAGGATCGTCGAACATGGTATGAGTCAAGTCGTCGTTGACCCAATGGCTTTCGCTGTTGGTCAGCCCCATGCTGCCATAGCCGTGGTTGAGATCGACGCGTGCCCAGAAGCCGTATGTGTTGGGCGCGTCGGTCAGGGCGATGGCCGCATCAAGCGCGTCCGCCCAGTCCCACGTATCATCCGGCTCCGGCACGCCTTTTTCCTGGAACATGGTCTTGTTGTAGACCCAGATCGCGGGGGTCAACTGGAAGGGAATGGCATAAACCTTATCTTCCTGCAGGAAAACCGGGACAGGGCCAGGCCGCCATTTGCTCCGGTCAATGTCCAACGTTTCGAGCGTAGGGGCCAAGTCCGCGATCAATCCTTCGTTGATGTACTCGATGGCAAGCACACCTTCAAAGAGGATCACGTCGGCCACTGTGCCGCCGGAGAATTGAATCTGGAGCCGGTCGAAATAGTCGCCGCCGATTGGCTCAAGCGTCACCTGGATGTCCGGGTGGAGTTCGGGGAAACGCTCCATGGCCGTTTCAATCGTTGCACCGCGCGCGCCTTCAACCCAGTCTGTGGCAAAGCGTACTTCGACGACTTCGGCAGCGGGCGCGCCCTCGCCCCCTTCCGTCGTCTGCGCAGGCGCTGCAACAGGCGCTGTACAAGCAGCAAGCACAGTGCCTGCTACGCTAAGACTAGCCAACTGTACAAATTCTCGTCGAGTAAACCGCTTTCCGCGCATAGGTTCCTCCTTGGTGAAAGATGATGTACAGCAGGTGACCTGCAGCAATTGCTGGTCGTCTGGTATCGCACGTCGGCACAGCACGGGGCATTGTGTTGCCCCAGGGTCTATCTGTTTGTTGCAGGGAACGGCAGTGGGCTTGCGGCCCAGTATAGGCACCGGCTATCTTTCAATCGAGTGTCTGTGTGCCACATGTGTGACATCTTTTGACATGATTGCTCTGGGCGCAGCCGCGCTCTCCGCCGGGCCATGCGCGGCAGGGACCGGGGTAGCGGTCGCCACAGGGACACCCATGACGCCGCCCAACCACCGGATCAGATCGCCCGGCAGCAGCCCGCCGCCCTTGGCGACCGTGAACGGGCCATGCAGCACCTCCAGCCCATCCAGATCGTCTTGGGCAGAGACGACGACGATGGGAATCGAGCGCCAGATTGGGTGTGCGCGCAGGATTTCTACCACCTGCATGCCGTCCATATCGGGCAGCCCCAGATCCAAGAGGATCAGTTCGGGCAGTGAAAGCCGCAGCTTTGCCAGCGCTTCTTCGCCGCAGTAGGCGCTTTCAATGGTGTAGGGGCGCAGGGGATTGGCAAGCATCTCGCGCAGCAGACGGACAAAATCCCGGTTGTCGTCAACGATCAAGATCTGTTCCACGCTCTCGCCAAAGCCGCGCACCATGTCCCACAGATTTTGGCGCACAATCGGTTTGATCAAGTAGCCGTCGACAGCCAGCCGCCTGCGCAGCGGCTCTTCGCCCGGCAGCGGGCAGCTGATCATGGGGATCTGGGGCAGTTCCCAGGCGCGGCCCAATTCCGCGAGTTCGTCCGCGCTCAACGCAACGCAGTTGCTATCGACTACCAACGCTTGGGGCACGACTTGGCGCACCAACTTGTGCGCTTGCGCCAGTTCACCCGCGGCGAGCACGCGATGTTTGGGAAGGTAGCGGCTCAACAAGCCCACCGCGGAATTGCTGTGGGTCACAGCCAGCAGGACGCGCTCTATATCGCGCCCCGTTGTGGCGAGATGAGCGGTTGTATCGGCTGTCCAAAAGGACGTTTCTGCCGCGCGCGGTGCATTGTCCATATTGGAGGAGATCACTGGGGAGATCACAGGGGAGATCGTATTGGAAGAGATCGGCAAGGTGAACGTAAAGGTGCTGCCTTGCCCGACCACACTTTCCGCCCACATGCGCCCGCCATGCAATTCGACAAACTTATGGCTGATCGTAAGCCCCAGCCCTGCCCCTTCATGCCGTCTGTCGCTGCCGCCGTCCACCTGATAGAACTCGTCAAAGATGCGCGCCAAGTCGGCGGGTGGGATGCCGATGCCCGTGTCGGCCACAGAAAATTGCACGTCCGTGTCTGTTTGCTGCACGGTGATGACGACTTCCCCCTGCGGTGTATAGCGTACCGCGTTGTTCAGCAGGTTGATCAAGACCTGGCGGATGCGTGTTGCATCGACATAAAGCATGGGCAGATCGTCGGCGATCCGGGTTCTTAGCTTCAGCCCGCGTGACTCCACCAGGCTCCGCACCGTCTCGACTGCATCGCAGGTCAGATCGCTTGGGTCCACGCGTGCGAGGATCAAGCTCATATGCGCCGATTCGATGCGCGCCAGATCCAAAACATCGTTGACCAACCCCTGTAAATGGCGCGCGTTGCGATAGATGATGCGTAGGTCACGAAAATAGGGCGAGGGCAGCGCCGAGCCGTAATGCTCCGGCGATTCGATCATGAGTTCGGCAAAGCCAACCACCAGATTGAGCGGCGTACGCAGCTCATGGCTGATCGTCTGGGCAAAATACTGCTTGATCTGTCTGGCCTCTTCGGCCTGCGCGTGGGCTGTCGCCAGCAGCCCATTGAGACGGCGCAGCCGGTAGTGGGCTTCGTCCAGCGCCTTGAGCACCCGTTGTAACTCTGCCTGCCGCTCGCGCGCCAGCCGTTCATTGTGGCGTGCATCCGTGTAGGCGTTGGAGAGCCAAGAGAGCGCCGTGTAGAGATTGCGCGCGGCAAGCCAGGAGGCAACCGCCGTAACCAGGATGACAGCAATCGAGAGCAGCGGCGTAACGCTCCAGAACGAAACATCCAGCCAATAGCGGTTGAGCACCGCGATCAGAAGCGTGCTGAGCAGCGCGTTGGCAAGCGCCAGCCAGCGATTAAAGAGAACGCTGGCAAAAATGGTGGGCAGCAAAAACAGATACGCGCCCGTTGGATCGTTCAAGGTCAACATGCCGCAGGCCGCGGCAACATGAACGCCGACGGCAAAGCCATAGCGTGCACTGTAGGGAAAGCGATGGCTCGCCGCGACCGCCAGCCCGGAAACGCCCATGAGCGTCAACGTGCCAAGCCAGGCCGCGCGGCCCGCGTCGGTTCCTGTGACGGGCCAGATCAAAAAGATCAAACAGATGTAGCTGATCGCGCCGGTCAGCCAGCCAAGCCGGACCAGTGCCTCTGTCCGCAGCCGGGCTAAATCGTCGTGAAACTGGCCTGCCTGCGGCGTGGAAGTTGGAGTCGAGTCGGCAGGTGATGTTGCAGCGCGAGGAGAACCTGAAGAAGTGGACATAACGAGAGTCCCCTCAAAGGATTTTCGCTGGACTTGGGGAAAGCCGCACAGCTTCAAGTGGCATTGGGGGACGGCTATCTCGCCGCGGAGCAGAACGAGCGTACTCATGGCGCAGACGAGGTGCATACCAAGCCGTCTTTGGGGGCACCTGTAGTATGACATAGGATGTGGCTGGCGTCTAGGCGTTTGGAAACAACAGGTATATTCGATACATTTTTTGCGCAAATCATGTGAAATTGTATGTGTTGGCATTGGAGCGCAGAAGGAGCGTTAGCATGGAGATGGTTCGGACCTTTGCAGAACTGACGCCTGAACAGCAAGCGTCTGCCGGCGGCAAAGGGGGGATGCTCGCCAAACTGTATCAGAAGGGCTATCCCGTGCCGGATGGCTTGGTCGTGCTGCCATCGGCTTTCCAGAATGGCGAGTTGGATCCCCAAGCGTGGAGTCAGGTGCAAGCGCGCCTGCACACCTTGCGCCAAGACCAGCAGGGGGAACCCAGCAGCGAATCGGGCGGCGCATCCGGTGTGCGGTTTGCTGTCCGCTCATCCGCTCTGAACGAAGACTCGGCCAAGGCTTCATTTGCCGGTGCGTTTGAAACTGTGCTCAACGTCGGAGGCGATCAGGAGATCCGAGATGCCATCCATCAAGTATGGCGCTCCGCACAGGCAGAGCGAGTCAAGCGCTACAGCGCGACACAGGGGCTGGAGCCGTCTGATGAAATGGCTGTGGTCATTCAGCGCATGGTTCCCGCCGACCTGGCGGGGGTCATCTTTACGGCTGATCCCGTCACCGGCAGCTATGCCAACATGATCGGCAACTACGTGCATGGGCTGGGCGAACAGCTTGTGTCCGGCGAGGCCAACGCGCAGACCTTCCACCTCTCCCGGCCCAAGGGTCGCTACGATGGCCCGGATGGGTTGAAGCCCTATGCCGCCCGGCTGTACAAGATGGCCGAGCGGTTGGAGCGGGAATTGGGTCAGCCGCAGGATATTGAGTGGGCTGTTGCAGGGGGCAAACTCTACTTGCTCCAGGCGCGCCCCATCACCACGTTGAACGCGGGCGATCTGGACACCTACGCCATCAACGAGACGCTGGTCGAAGATACGCTGTGGGTCAACACCAATGTGGCCGAGGCTGTCCCCGATGTCTTTTCTCCGCTTACCTGGACGGTCGTCAGAAAGTTCGATGAAGAGTTGAACTATATCCCCGGCTTCTATGTATGGTCGGGCAATATTTATGGCCGCGTTTACTCGAACATTGGCTTGCGTGTCTCTGCTGCCGTCGCCCTCACCGGCTGGGACACCCAGCGCGTCTTGGGCCTCTTGGGCGATATGTTCGGTCAAGTGCCGGACGATTTGGTCGTGCCCATCCACCCCTATTCGCGCACAACCGTCATCAAAGAGTTCTTGCCGAGGCTCGTACAGATCTTCCGCAAGATGCTGGTTGCGCGGGTCAACCTGCAGCGGTTTGTGAGGGATACGCCGCGCTGGTGTCAAGAGATGGCCGACCGCATCGAACAGGTGAAAACCCCGGACAGTCTGCTCGCCCTGTGGCGGTTCGAGCTTCAGCCGTATGCCGTGCGCGCCTGGTGGGGGCATTCAGCCGGGGCCAGCGGCGTGCTGAACGTCATGGCGATGGAAAGAAAGCTCACCAAGTTGGTGGGCAAGGAAGACGCCAATCTGCTTCTGTCCAACCTGCGGGGGGATGCTGGGCTGGCGAGTCTTGGCCCCCTGGTTGGCATTGCCAGGGTCATCAAAGGTGAAATGAGCCGCGAGGCCTACTTGCAGCAGTACGGCCATCGCGGGCCGCATGAACTTGAACTCGCTATCCCCCATCCGGCTGAGGATATCCAGTGGCTGGACAAACAGATCGAGGCGTTTCACCAAGCGCCCGTCGACGTGGAGCACCTCTTGCACGAACAGCAGGCACAGCATGAAGCCGCCAAGCAGCGATTCCTAGAGCGGTATCCACGTAGACGAAGGTGGCTTGAGCGGCAGTTGGCGAGGGCAGCCGCAGGCGCACAGCGCAGAGAAGCGGCTCGTTCCGAGTTTACGCGCGTCTTCCGCGTGATCCGTGCCTTTGCCCTGCGCGCCGGGGCCTTGACCGGCATTGGCGACGACGTATTTATGCTCTATCTCGACGAGGTGTTGGATCTGCTTGCGGGCAGAGATGACATGCTGCGTCATGTACCGGCGCGGCGCAAGAACTACGAACTGTATCAAACACTGCCGCCCTTCCCTTCGATTATTCGGGGACGCTTTGACGCGTTCCAGTGGCTCGACGATCCGAACCGGCGCAGCGACTACTACGATGCCACGCGACCGGCCGCGCCCACAGACTCTGACACGTTGACCGGCATCGCGGGCGCGGCTGGGCGCGTCGAAGGGCGGGTTCGTGTGCTCATGACGCCCGAAGAGGGCGACCTGCTGCAGCCAGGCGAAATCTTGGTCGCCCCCACGACCAATGTGGGCTGGACACCCCTTTTCCCCAAAGCCGCAGCCATCATCACCGATATCGGTGCGCCGCTCTCCCATGCCGCAATTGTCGCCAGAGAGTTGGGCATCCCGGCAGTGGTCGGCAGCGGCAGCGCCACCACCCGATTAAAAACCGGCGACCGCGTGATCGTCGATGGCGGTCAGGGCACTGTGCAGATTTTAGACTGAGGAGAACTAGACTGGGGAGAACTAGACTGGGGAGAACTAGACTG
>CAZZNG010000184.1:0-11378 GCA_964655505.1 uncultured Litorilinea sp.
ATGGCGGCGCACAATCGGATCGTACTTGCGGAGCTCCAAGCGGCCTGTGTCGTTGCGGCGGTTCTTCTCAGTCAGATACATATGCGCACTCTCGGTGCTGCGCATCTTGATCAGAACACGCGGTCCTTTTTTCGCCATGGGTGTCCTCCTATTTCGTCAAGCCTTTATTTGCCTTCAACAAGTCGCCCCATGATGAGGCTCCTGTGCAATCGTCAATGATCACAGACAGCACAGTATAGTCCAAGTGTTCTGAAGAAGCAAACTTGGGAGATAGCTAATCATGACTGGTGGGTTTGCGGTCGAAATATTTGCCAACGATCGGGGCCAGGCGCTCGATCACCTGATCGGGGACTGCGTCTTTTTGGGTGATGATCGCGTCCTGGAGCGCGTTGGCCTGGGGGGAGGGGCCTGCGCCGCGCAGGCTGGCGATGGCCGACACGACCGCTTGTTGAACAACCTCGGCATTGTGCCTCAGGACACGAACGACTGCTTCGACGGTGACGGCCTCTTCGACTTCGTGCCAAACGTCGTAATCCGTCACATGCGCCATGACCGAATAGCTCATTTCAGCCTCACGCGCCAACTGCGCTTCGGGCGTGGTGGTCATGCCGATGATGTCCATGCCCCAACTGCGAAAGGTGCGGCTCTCGGCTTTGGTGCTGAAGCGGGGGCCTTCGATGGTGACAAAGCTGCCGCCTTTGTGGACGGGGTTGCCGGTCGCCTTGGCCGCTTCGTAGCAGATGTCGTTGAGTTTGGCGCAGAAGGGGTCGGCTAGCCCAACATGGACCACTAGCCCATCTGTGCCCACGCTTGGATCGTCGAAGAAGGAAAGCGCGCGCGCATTGGTGCGGTCGAACAGTTGATCGGGGATCACGATGTCGCCAGGGTGGATGTGTTCTTGTAGGCTGCCACAGGCGCTGACGCCGATCAGGTATTCGACGCCCAACTGCTTGAAGCCAAAAATGTTGGCCCGCTGGTTGAGGCGGGTGGGGCTGATGCGATGGCCGCGTCCGTGGCGCGGCAGAAAGGCGACGCGTTCGCCGTGCAGCGTCCCGATAATATAGCTATCGGAGGGAGGGCCAAAGGGGGTGTCTAGGGTGATCTCTTCGATGTCGGATAGGGCTTCTATCTGATAGACACCGCTGCCGCCGATTACGCCGAAGCGGATGCGTTCACTCATATGATCTCCTTACATTCATTCCGGCTCCTGCCGTGATACATCCATGACACAACTGAGACACAAAGGATGCCATTAGACAGGAAGTTGCTCTTGTGGAATCTCTGCTAGGCGGGGGTTGTGGCGGTCGCGTTCAGAGAGGAGCGGCGTTGTGACGCCCCAATCCACGCGCAATTGGGGGTCGTTCCAAGCCACGCCTAGTTCGTCGCTGCCGTCATAGTAGTTGTCCACGATGTAGAGCAGCGTGCAGTCTGTCACGGCGTAGAAGCCGTGGGCCACACCAACCGGGATGAACAAGCCGCTGGGCGTCTCGGCATCCAGTTCAATCACCTGGCTTGCGCCGAAGGTCGCGGAGGAGCGACGCAGGTCGGCCAGGCCAACGCGGATTTTCCCGCTCATAACCTGCCAATAGTCTACCTGGCGATGATGATAGTGGAGTCCGCGCAGCACGCCGGGCTTGGAGATGCTGCGGTTGCTCTGGATAATGTCCCATTTGCGTTCGGGAAACCAGGCAGTGCGAAAGGTCTCCATGAAACGACCGCGATCATCGGCGAGGACACGAAACTGAGCTAGTTTGACGCCAGGAATGGTGTCGGATTCGATTATGTCTGTCATTGGATGCTCGCTATGGGTTGGCTCTGATCGGCGACGGCGCGAAGGCGTTCGATAACAGTGCGCACTGCGCCTGCCTTCAAGCGATACGCTGCGCGGTTGGCGATCAAGACAGCTTGGCTGTGCATGATCGTGCGAATTTCGACGAGGCCGTTTTCGCGCAGGGTGCTGCCAGTCTGGACAATGTCCACAATCAAGTCGGCCAGCCCTACGAGGGGGGCAAGCTCTACGGAGCCTTTGAGGTTGATGATCTCTGCATTCACGCCGCGACCGCGGAAGAACTCTGCCGTGAGGCGAGGATAGGAGGTTGCGACGCGTGGCTGGCTTTCATAGCGCAAGGGTGTGTCGGGTCTATCGGCAGGTCCGGCAAGGGCCAGGCGGCAGTGGCCCAGGGGCAGGAGTAGCGGCTCATAAACATCGCGTGCGCTCTCGCGCAGGACATCCAACCCACAAACGCCCAGGTCAGCTGCTCCGTACTCGACATAAACAGGCACATCGGCGGGTTTTGCCATGACATACTGGAGCGAGCTGTCTGTGCTCTGGACGATCAGTTTGCGGCCTGCATTGGGGTCAGGCAGCGACAGCCCTGCCTTGGCAAGGACTGCCAACGTTTCGTCGGAGAGCCTGCCCTTTGCCAGGGCGATTGTCAGCGGTGGGTTGGCATTGTTCATGAGTGGTTGACCTTTCGACCTGCGTATCACCACAGCCCACACATAACGGGCCTACACATATTCAGCCTATGCACAATCGGTCTATGCATGACCGTTGGACCCGCTGTCCGGCTCGGCGCGCAGACGCTGGGGCAAGGCGGCGGCTGCATCCGCCGGGATGACCACAGGCTGATCCGCTGTGGGGCCGACGCCGTATACGTCAAAGCCCTGCCCGGTCCAGATGGCGAGCGCGCGAGCGCCCTGGCGCTGGGTTGCCTCCCACAGAGCGCTATCTGTGGTTACGTTTTGGCCTTGTTCGTCGAGCACCGCGGCCACGCGCAGCCCCTGCTCGCGCCAGCGCTGCACAATGGCAAGGCAAGCCGCATCCCCGGCCCCGGCGACGTAGAGGTCAATCGCGCCGGACTCGGCTGAATCGGGATTTGCTGCCTGGCGCGCAGCCAGCAGGCGATCCACGCCGAGCGCGACGCCGACCGCGGGCATGGGGCGGCCAAAGCTTTCCACCAGGTTATCGTACCGCCCGCCGCTGCCGACGGCAAAGCCTTGGCCGGGAACCAGTACTTCAAAAGAGATGCCTGTGTAGTAGCCGAGGTTGTTGATCTCGGTTAGATCGAGATAGACCACATCGGCGACGCCATGTGCATCGAGCGCGGAAACGATGCCGCGCAGGTTGGTCAGCGCCTGGTGCATGCCGTCGTTGAGGCTGAGCCGGTCGGCTTGATCGATGATCTGGGCTGCGTCGGCCCCACTCAGTTGCGGGAGGCGTTCGATGGTGTGGCGCTGATGGTTTTGCAGCGGAGTCGTGCGCAGAAATTCGGCTAGTTCGGCCTCGCTGTTGCGGTCTACGGCGCGCTTGAAATGCTCGGTTTGTTCCGGGGTGAGCTGCAATTCGCGCAGCAGCGCATCGAAGTAACTGATCTGGCCCAGTACGAGCCGGAAGTCGGGGATGCCTGTTGTGCGGATCGCCTGCGCGGTGAGCGCAATGATTTCGGCGTCGGCGGCGACCGAGGACGCGCCGATCAATTCAAAGCCGACTTGGGTAAATTCGCGCTGCCGCCCTGCTTGGGGCTCGGTGTAGCGAAAGACGCTGCCTGCATAACAGAAGCGTTGGGGCATGGGCCGGTCGTGCAGGCGCACCCCCACCAGCCGCGCGACCGGAATGGTCATGTCGGCGCGCAAAGCCAGTGTGCTGCCGTCGCGGTCGAGGAAGCGGTACATCTCCGATTGCAGGCGCGGGTTGGCGCGGCGCTCAAAGGTGCTGGCGTATTCGAACGTGGGGGTAATGACATCCTGATAGCCCCAACGCCGAAAGAGTTCGAGCAGATCCGACTCAAGCCGCCGGCGGGCATAGGCTTCGTCCCAGAAGTAGTCGGCGACGCCGCGCGGGATCAGCGGCTGTGTGGCGGCGCGGGCGGATTCGACTGTGGCAGCTTGGCTCAGGTTCATGGGTTATGCCGTTTGCACATATGCCTCTGTGGGCGGCTGGTACGATTGCATCACTGCTTCAGTTACGGTACGTTGGTGAAGCGATTTTGACTAGATGGTGCTTTGAACAGGTGCTTGGACGCTTGAATCTGCTGTCCGGATTTGTAGCACGGATTTGTGGCACAGGGTTGTCAAAGACCGCCAAGAAGTATATCATATGCGCTGGATGCACCTGTAACAAGTCTCGTGACGGATCGTCACAAGTGGCTGTGCAAATGGCAGTGCGATCGGCTGTGCGCCCGCATTTGTGACTTAGCTTGATTGTGAAATCAACATGTGTGGACGATTTACTCTTTTTGCCTCACCAGAGGAAGTGGCTGAACAGTTCGGGCTGGAGACGCCGCCGGTCCTTGCACCGCGTTATAATATTGCGCCGACGCAGCCAGTGGGCTTTGTGCGGCGCGGGGCAGATGGGGCGCGTGTTTGGGAATTGGGCCATTGGGGGTTGATCCCTTCGTGGTCGAAAGACCCAAGCATTGGCGCGCGCATGATCAACGCGCGCAGCGAGACCGCGGCTGAGAAGCCATCGTTCCGTGCTGCGATGCGCCGCCGCCGCTGCTTGATTCCGACGACTGGCTTTTATGAATGGAAGCGTATCAACGGGGCAAAACAGCCGTATTATATTCATCTGGCCGGTGGTGGGCTGTTTGCGTTTGCCGGTCTGTGGGAGTATTGGGCGGGCGAAGATGGCTCCGAGTTGGTGAGTTGCACCATTCTGACAACCGAGGCCAATGAGATGATGGCGGGCCTGCATAACCGTATGCCGTCCATCATTCTGCCGGATGATTACGACGATTGGCTGGGCGATGGCCGCGATGCCGACGCGCGCGAAGTGGATCGTTTGAAGCACCTACTGCGGCCTGCTGCCAACGATTTGCTTGAGGCTGAAGCTGTGAGCCGCTATGTAAACAGCCCGAGCAATGAAGGCGAAGCGTGCATCCTCCCGCTGACTTAAGGCTCCTGCTGACTTGAGGTGCGTGGCGTCGGTGTCATGACCTGCGCACCTGCTTGAATCTCCTCTGTGCAGTTGAGAGACGTCTGCTGATGAGAACCGCCAACCGATGACGAATGCAGAGGCAGTCGAACAATTGCCATTTAAATTCCAACGTTTTGCAGCGCTAACAATTTGCCAGACAATTTAGGTTTGTGTTGCGACATTACCTGCGTGCTTGACCTGTGTCCTTGAGCGGGGTGATGCCGATACGTCGTTCTTTGCTTCGCATCGTGTGAAAGGCACGGGGGATAACTATGTGGAACGCGCTCGGGCAGATTTTCGATGTGTCACTGCTCGCCACGGTTGGGTTGATTTTTCTTGTGACGCTTGTCGGCGCGTACTTGCGCTCCAGCCGGTGTGATCCCTGTCTCAAGTCGTTCGAAGGCTATCATGTGACGGTGGAGCGATCCAACGGCACGATTGTCTGGGGCGTGATGCATCTCGAATCGACAGGGTTGGAACTGGCCTATAAGGACACGGTGCAGGATGCCGACCACGTTGAATCGAGCTATGTGCTCTATGCATCGGAGTTTGGCGACATTCAGGCGCTTTACCGCTATGTAGATGAGTTGGACGAGGAGGACAAGCAGCGGCGTGAGCGGGATTTGCGCCGCTACTTTCATCCGGGGCCGCTGGTGCGGCTAGGGCGCAGCACGCAGCATTTCTTCTCGCTGGCGAACGAGTCCATGAGTGAAGTGCTGGGCATGATCATGGGGCGCTTGAAGAAGCCTGCGGGCCGCTATATCACGGATGCCAGCGACGAATATCTCAAGCGGTTTAGTTCAGATGTCGTGGGCAGCGTGGGCAGCACCTACGATCCTCTCTTAGAGCGTTTTGTGGGCAAGAAGGTCGTGGTTGATCTGATGGAAGATGGCGTGGCGCATGAGCATGTCGCGATCTTCAAGAACTATTCGCCCGACTTTTATGAATTGCTGGATGTGCAGTTTCCACAGCACCAATCGCTGCCGCTGCCCGAAGCGGGTCAGGTTCAACATGAGGCGCTGCACGTAGAATGTGAAGAAGGCGTGATGCGCGTGACCAACATGACACGCCAGCCAGTTCTTATCCAGAGCATTGTGCTCGACGACGCGGAAGAAATGTTGAATGTGCTGGTCGATAGTGATGAAACGGTGGAACTGCACCCGCAGCTTGCCACAGAGCGCGCACAGTTGCATGTGCGTGTTGTGCGCGAACTGGATATGATCGTGCCGCGCAGCCGCTGTCTTGTGCGCCACCGGGCCGACCGGTATGAGCCTTCGCTGATTCCTGAGATCATTTTTGATTTGGGGGTGATGCTGCGCGGACAATCTCGGCTGGACGCGCAGGAGGAGCGCCTGCGGCGGCAACTGGAGCAGTATCCCAATTCGGCGTTGGTTGCCAGCAACTTGGGTGCGATCTTGATGCAAAAGCAGCAATACGACGAGGCCAATAAGCTACTGGAACAGGCTTATGCGCTGCGCCAGTCGTTGCCCGATAATGGCCGGCGCACGCTGATGCTGTTGCACGAACTGAAGCGCCGTCAGGCTAAATTGCCGCAGAAGCGCAAGCAGGGGACCGCGCGCGTCGAGCCGCGATCAGTTGCCGATGATGTGCGCCAGCCTGTGCCGGTTCCGACTGAGGTAGTCGTGAACAGTGGAAGCAAGGAGCCGGGCACGCTGACCATGTCGGTTGGACAGCAGGCAGAATCCGCCTCGTCGCCCTCGGCATAAGCGCTTGCGCGGTGAGCCGCGGATAGACACACGCCGCAGATGAACATACTGCGGAGGAAGCAGGGCACAAGGCGAGGCAGTTCGTAGCGCGATAGAAAACATAAAAAGATGAGGCCACTCTATTGAGTGGCCTCTTTTATTGCATTCTCTGTGAGAGCGGGCGACGGGACTCGAACCCGTGATGACAGCTTGGGAAGCTGTAGTGTTACCGCTACACCACGCCCGCGCAAATTGTAATGGCTAGTATAGGGTGAAGCGGCGCGGCTGTCAAGTTCATTGTGGGCGTTTGAATACGGAACATTCGGGCGAATCGCTCCGTCAACCATGTTAAGCCCTTGCAGGCAAGGCTTCGTTTGATTTTGATGGATAGCTTTGATGGAGAGCGTAGAGCCGTGCGTAGACGCGCCGGTTAGGAGGTCCTATGCAGCAACGCCGAGTTCGAATTGGATGGGTCGTGTGGGTGGCGTGTTTGTTGTTCGTCTTGGCGAGCGCGCCGGCTGCTCTGGCCCAGCGCATCCCGATTGATCCACCGTACCATCCACCGTTTTTGCCACCCTATCCACCTGTCGAGCCGCCGATCTGGCGTGAACCGCCACCAGTGCCCGCGCCAATCCGGGTGGATCGCACGGCCTATGCGGTTCAGATCGACGGGACGGTGGCGAACGTGACGGTGCGCCAGACTTTTGTGAATGAAACCGCGGGCACAGTCGAGGGGCAGTTTATCTTCCCGCTGCCGAGCGAGGCGGTTGTCGGCGAGTTCCAGATGCGTGTTGATGACCGTGTATTAGAGGGGCAGTTGCTGCCGGAGGACGAGGCGCAGGCGATCTACGCGCGCATTGTGCGCCAGCGGCGCGATCCGGCGCTGCTGCGCTTCTTGGGCAATGGTTTGTTCCAGACGAACGTCTTTCCGATCCCGCCGGGCGAAACGCGCGAGGTTGCGTTGACTTACGTGCAGGTGTTGGAGCGGGCCGACGAGCTGCTGCATTTCCGGCTGCCGCTGCTGACTGCGGCCCAGCCAGGGACGCCGACGATCGATGTGCAGATTGAACTGAGCGGCCAGCCGGGGCTGCGCACGATCTACAGCCCGAACGCGGGCGCAGATATTTTGCGGTTGGGCGATGATGCGGCTGTGATTTCGTATAGTGAGGATGAAGCGGCGGTTGATCCCTACTTTGAGTTGTTCTGGGGCCGGTCGGATGGCGCAATCGGCGCGGATCTGTTGAGCTATCAACCCACGGGCGAGGAAGGGTACTTTGCACTGTTGGTTGCGCCGTCCATGAACATCACGGCTGCGGATGTCGTGCCGCGCGATGTGGTGTTGGTGCTCGATGTGTCAGGGTCGATGGAGGGCGACAAGATTGAGCAAGCCCGCGCGGCCGCGGCCTACTTGGTTGATCACCTCAACCCAGAGGATCGCTTCAACTTGATTGCGTTCAGTACGGGGGTGCGGCTGTGGCGCGAGGGGTTGACGCCCAATGACGCGGATGCTGTGGCCGATGCGTATGCGTGGATCGAGGAGTTAGATGCCGGTGGCTCTACCGACATTAATCGGGCGCTGTTGGAGGCGATGGCGCAGATTGAGCCGGACGGGGAGGTGCGGCGGCCAACCTATGTGCTGTTCGTGACCGACGGGCTGCCCACGCAAGGGGTGACCGATCCGTGGCGGATTATCGACAATGTGCAGACCAATGCGCCGGAAGGGCGCACGGTGCGGCTCTTTACTTTTGGCGTCGGCTACGATGTGAACACGATCCTGCTGGATGCGTTGAGCCAGGACTTGGGCGGACGCAGCGACTATGTGCTGCCTGAGGAGGCGATTGATGAAGCGGTCGGCACTTTTTTGAGCCGCGTACAAACGCCGGTGTTGGCCGATGTTGGCGTGGAGATCGAGGGCGATGCCGTGATTGACGAGCTGTATCCCTTCCCGCTGCCGGATCTCTTTGCTGGCGAGCAGTTGGTCGTGGTGGGGCGATATCGAGGCAGCGGGCCGGTCGATGTGCTGTTGAGCGGCACACGCAACGGCCGCGAGGAGACTTTTAGCTACAGCGATCTGGGGCTGCGTGAGCGTGGTGGTGAGCCTTTTGTGGCGCGGCTGTGGGCGTCGCGCAAGATCGGCGTCATGATGGCGGAGATTCGCCGCCACGGGCCTGACCCGGAGTTGGTGGATGCGATTGTCGAACTCAGCCTGCGCTATGGCATTGTGACGCCATATACTGCCTACTTGGTCGAGGAACCTGTTCCGCCAGCGGCGTCTGTGCCGGGCGCGCCTGTTGCGCCTGACAGGGGCGGGCGGGGCGCGATGCCAAGCGCGCCGGCCGCGGCCGCAGGTGAGTATGCTGCAGAGGAGGCGGCGCGCGTGGCCGAGATGCCGGAGAGCGGCGCGGCTGCGGTGGCTGCCAGCGAAGCGCAGAATGCCATGCAAACCACGACAGCCGTACGCGACGCGGAGCGGACGCGCTTTGCCGGAGGCAAGACCTTTGTACAGCAGGGGATGGTGGTCTCCGCGGATGGCATTGCCACGCCGCTGTGGGTCGATACGACCTATGGCGACCAGCAGCCGATGAAGTGGGTCTTGTTTGGCAGCGATGAGTACTTTGAACTGGCCGAGGACGCGACCACTGCCGAATGGCTGTCGGTTGGTGCTGAGGTGGTGGTGGTGATGCCTGACGATACGGTCGTGCGCGTGACGACGAACGAAGCCGAGGTCGAGCGACAACAGGCTTTGCCAGGCCCGGTTTCGCCCTTGGCGACGCCGGAGGCGGAATCAAGCGGAGACAACGCAGAGTAATCTTGGTTGAGGCTGAATCTTACGCTTGAGCCGTGCGAAATCGCGCATAGATCGACGGGAGCCAATCGTTTGGCTCCCGTCTTTGTTTCTTGTCTTTGTGTCTAGAAGATTGTCCAGCCGAGCAGCGGGCTATTTGCCGTCTTTGCTGCACCCCCCTTCGCCGCTGGGTCGCACATGGGGTTGGGCAAAGTCAACTGTGCCCTTGTAGGCATAGGGGTCGCGCCCGGCGATCATGACAATGTCGCGGTGGTCGAGCGTGCCCATCTGTTCGCCCTCCTCCGGTCGCCGCCACGGCAGCAGGGACGAAGCGCTCATGTAGTGGTTGACGAGCACACGGCGATAGCCCGATTTGGCACGATTGGGCAGGGAGCGGTGCAGCAGGTAACCATTGAAAAAGACGATGGAGCCTGCCTTGACTTCGACCGGGATGGCGTCGTCGTCAGTGTAGGGGAAGCCAACGGATTCTTTGGTGCAGTCGAAGCGCCGGTCGTCGTGTTCTTCCTGCGGCCAGAGCAGCCCTGGCTTGTGCGAGCCGGGAATGACCCACAGGCAGCCATTTTCAACGGTGGCGTCGTCCATGGCGATCCAGCCGCCGGTGAGCGAACGGTCACGGGTAGGGATAAAATCTTCGTCTTGGTGCCACGCTTGCCCCGGTTTGCCGGAGGCTTTTATGAAGAGCATGGACTGCATACATTTGACGTCGGGGCCGATGACACGGGTCAACACGGCTTGGATGGCTGGATGGGCCAGGTAGTCGTACATGACGGTGGAAAGCTTGTGCGGGAAATGGATGCAGAGATAGCGGCGCAGGACTTCTTCGTCCGGCTCGCTGGGGTCGGCTGGCGTTACCCCGCGCACAGGGCCTAATTCGCCACGGCAGATGCGTGTGGCTTCGTTGCGTAATGTTTCTACCTCGTCCGGTGACAGCGCATCGGGGACGATAAGAAAGCCGTTTTCGTGATAGAAGCGAACGGCTTCGTCGTCGAGCGGCAGGCTGTGCATCGGCGCGGCGGCTGGGATCGCATTTGGGGTAGCTTGCATTGGTTTCCTCCTGTCTTTACAAGGGCGTCTGGATTGTATGGTAATCCAAACCGAGCACAAAGGCCAGGCGATAATCGGCCTGGCCTTTGTAGCGTGGTGATCGGTCTATGCAGGGCCTGTGTTATGGCTGCGCTACAGCCGTGGGCTGTGTCGTGTCGACTGTGGGCACGATGCCAGGGCCAGGCATGACGAGCGTCGGAACCATGCCTTCAGGGGTGAAGATGATTTTATCGGTCTGGCTGATGGCGCTGGCATTGGTCTCGACGATCTGCAGTTGGAGGTAGTTGGGGTTGGCTGCGTAGATCTCGGCGAGCGCTAGCTGGACCGCGACCTCGGCCTTGGCCTGTTCGGCCGCGGCAAGCGCAAGGGCCGATTGGATCTCTAGTTCACGTTGCGCAGCCAGCAGTTCGTTGTTTTTCTCGGCCTCGATGATGGCTCGCTCGGCTTCGACGCGTGCGAGTTCGTTGGCGCGTTCTGCTTCGATCACGGCGCGCTGTGCGACGATCTTTTCTTGTTCCAACTCGGCCAAGATCAGTTGCTGGCGTGCCTCTTCCTGAATGCGGCTCTGCTGGACGCGGATTTCACCCTCTTGACGGGCTTGTTCCGCCGAGGCTTGCGCCTGTGCGCGCAGTTTGTCTTGGGCTGCTTTTTCAGTCTCTAGGCGGCTCTGAACAATCTCATCAAGCCGTGCCTGGACATCGGGCGACAGCATGACGTCGGGGACGGCGACGTTGTCCACGGTCAGGCCGTAGTTGTCTGCCAACTTGTTCAGCTCGTCGTCGATGCACTCGCGCAGTTCGTCTCGGCCTGTGCCGATGACGCTGTCATCGAAGCTGCGGTTGCCGACGCAGACCTTCATGGCTTGTTTGGCGCGATCTTCGATGCGTATGCGTGCTGCTTCGTC
>CAZZNG010000185.1:0-11372 GCA_964655505.1 uncultured Litorilinea sp.
ATGCGGCGGGATGATCAGGCTGCCGTTGATGTGTATCAGACGGTCGCTCGCATTGCGAAGCCGCCACTGATGCAGGTCGATGGGGCTATCGGTGCGGTTGGCAAGCTCGATCCATTCGCCTAGTTCGTCCTCGACCGCGTTGGGGTCGGCCATGATCTCGCTGATGAGCACCGGGGCGTCAAGGGCCTGCGCGCCCGGCTCGGCGCGGCTGGGCCGCGTGGGAATGGCGAGCAGCGCCAGCGTGCCCAGCAGAAGCAGCCATGCACGCAGCCCGCGCCGAGCCGCCTGCGAGAGACGATGAAGGGTGCGACGATGCAGCATGGATGCCTCACAACCATGTAGGGGGTCATTCGGTTGACAAGAAAAGATGGACAAGCGGGGATGAATGCCGGAAACCCACTTATAAGCTATTATGGCACGGTTCCCGCTTCCTTCAACTTAAAATTTCGCGACAGCCGTCGGCAGCAAGCCCCATCTGCTCCCGGCATAGACGCTATTTCTCTTTGCACGGGCATCGTGGGTATAATCCAGCGCAGCCGGTTCAACCCTCTGTGCAGCGACCATCCAGCCACGAACCCTTGTCTATACCCGGACAGTCCGCATAGGCCGTCGCGGCCAGCCGCCGCAGCAGGGCATGATCGGCATCATTCAGGGCGAAACGATTCTCGCCGGACTCACCTCATCCCAAGCAGAGCCTAAAAAGAGACGAATTATGCGACTCGAATCACAAGTTGCCATTGTAACCGGCGGCGGACGCGGCATTGGCCGCGCCATTGCCAAGACCTTTGCCCAAGAGGGCGCAGCGGTCATCATCGCCGAACTGGACGCGGAACGGGGCGCGGCGACCGCGCAGGAGATTGAGCGGAGCGGCGGCAAGGCCCGTTTTATTCAAACCCAAGTGGCCGACCGCAGCAGCGTCGAAGCGATGGTGCAGCAGACCATGGCAGAATTCGGGCGCATTGACATTTTGGTCAACAACGCCGCCATCCTGGGCGAGAACGGCCCTTTTCTCGAAGTATCCCAAGAGGTGTGGGATCGGGTGATCGGCGTCAATCAGACCGGGGTCTTTATTTGCTCGCAAGTCGTGGGGCAAGAGATGGCAAAGGCGCGACGGGGCAACATTATCAACATTGGTTCGGTCAATTCCTTTGTGCCGCAGCCGCGCTGCATTGCCTACGGCGCGGCCAAAGCCGCCATTCTGGGCATGACGATCCTCTTGGCGGAAGACCTTGCGCCCTACGGCATCCGCGCCAACTGTATTGCGCCGGGGCCGATCCAATCGAACAAGCCCGACGACGCGCCGCCGCAGCCAAGTGAATCCACCCTGTTGGGCCGCGCCGGACTGCCCAGCGAGATCGCCTCAGTCGCCCTCTTCTTGGCCTCTGATGCGTCGAGCTATGTCAACGGTCAGTGTATCAAAGTGGACGGCGGCATGTTGAACAACGGCTACCGAATCTATCAGTTGCAGCGGCCTGATCTCCAACGGTGAGGCACAAGCAGCGATAAGGCACAAGGCACGCCGGGAAGCTAGTGCAGCAGCGCGGGCGTATTTGACATATCGTTTCATCATCTGTTAGCTTATAAGGGAACTAATGGTCTGGTCGACGAAGCAAGGTCGAGTTGGTACAGCGAATACCCTTTGCCTCTCTTTTCAGCACAGGCTTCTTCCTAGTTCATTTCTTCCGTTTGCTTCACAATCTGATTGGTGAGCGCATTTACCTAAAGGCGATAGCTAGCTTGAGACGACAGCTAGACCAAGGTGGCAGCTAGATCGAAGCGGTAGCTCGATCAAGACGGTAGCTAGATCGAACGATGGTAGAAGCCCCTTGGTGAACTGCATAGATTTCTCTGTTGGCTGCTGCTCCCCATCGACATTGTATTGACATGTTGCATTGACCATTGTGTAGATTGCCATACAGTGTACTGCCTTGCGGTGTATTGTCCTGCGCTATCGATCGCCCCCTATGTAGCTCGTATACAGTGCGGATCGCTACACAAGAACACCCTATAAGATCACCATACAGATGGTGCTGCTCGGACAAATTCCTACTTCTGCGCGAGTTAAACAATGGTTACCAATCGCACCCTGTGGTATCGGTTTGAGACATTCTTAATCTACCTCGGCTTAGGGATCTTTGCGCTCATCGCCATTGTCCCCTTTCTGCATACGATTGCCCGCTCCCTAAGCGCAGAAGCATTCATCACGCGCGGGGAAGTCTATCTGTGGCCGGTGCGCTTCACCACGGATTCCTATGAGCGTCTGCTGGCTGGCAGCGCATTCTGGGGGGCCTATCGCAACTCGTTCATCATCACCATCGCGGGGACGGCTGTGCAGATGTTGATGACGATCTTGTGTGCCTACCCGCTCTCGCGTCCCAGCCTGCCGGGGCGCAACCTGCTCATGGGGTTGGTGATCTTCCAGATGATCTTCCCGCCCAGCCTCATCCCCTTCTACCTAACTGTGCGTGAGTTGGGCATGATCGATTCGTGGGCGGCCTTGATCGTGCCCTATTCGATCAACACCTTTAACATGATCGTCTTGTTGAGCTATTTCCGCTCACTCCCGCGTGAACTGGAAGAGTCGGCCATCATCGACGGCGCAAATGATTTTCAGATCCTCTTCCGCATCATCCTCCCCCTGTCGACGCCGGTGCTGTTGACGCTGGTGCTCTTCTATGGCGTGGCGAATTGGAACCTCTTCTTGCCTGCCATCTTCTTTATCAACGACGGCAATAAGATGCCCCTCCAGGTGATCCTGCGTGACTTGATCTGGTCGATGCAACTTTCCACCCAGACCGCCAGCCCGTCCGAGTATGAGCGCCTGGCCGGGATCGAGGCGCTCAAGTCCGCCAGTGTGCTGTTGGCTGCTATCCCGATGCTGCTCGTCTATCCTTTCATCCAGCGCTACTTCATCAAAGGCATCATGCTGGGTGCGATCAAGGGCTGATCGAACGGTTCGCGCTTCGCGCCAGTCGTACAATCTTTTGCCGTGCACCGCGGCTGCTCACGCTATGTAGTTGTTCGATATAACTGTTCGATATAACTGTTCCACATAATTGCTCCACACAATTGCTTCGTACAATTGCTTTGTACGCTCGACAACGAGGAACGACAAAGAACCATAAGGAACCATGAGGAGAACGACATGTCTCGCAAATTAACACGCCGTCAGATGCTTCAGTTCACCGGGGCTGCCGGTGCTGCACTGGCGTTAGCTGCCTGTTCGCCTGCTGCACCCGCGGCGACAGAGGGCGATGGTGGGCAGACACCCGCCGGTGAAAAGCGCAGAGTCTCGATTTCGCACATTGGTGGTGGCAGCCTGGAGGCGTCCGAGGCTTCTCCTCGTATGCAACTGCTGCGCGCCAGCTTCCCGGAGTTGGAGATCGATAACCAGTGGGTGAGCTACGCCGGTTATTTGGAGAAGATTCCGCTGGCCGTTGCGAGCGGTGATATTGCCGACCTGCAATTCTGCAATGCCTTCAACGATGTGCCGTTGATGATGGAGGCCGAGATCCTCCTTGCTACCGACGACCTGCTGCAGAGCCACGGTCAGCATATTTTGGCCGCGACACCGGCAGAAGCGTGGGAATCGACCATCTATGACAACATGCAGTATGCCGCGGCCCACAACATCTATGACCTGAACAGTTGGGGCACGATCTACCGCGGCGACTGGCTGGAGAATCTGGGGCTGGATGTGCCGACCACCGTCGAGGAGTATCAAGAGGTGGTGCGCGCCTTTACCAAGGACGACCCCGACGGCAACGGCGCGGGCGACACCTGGGGGCGCTTGCTGTACACCACGATTCGCTTTGACGATGACCTCTTCCACCCCTTCGGCGTCGCCGTGGGCCACCACATGAACGGCTTCTGGCGCACGCGTGACGGTCAAGTCACGTTGGACTGGATCCAGCCGGAGATGAAGGACGCGCTGGCCTGGATGCGCGAACTGTGGGCCGAAGGGCTGTTCGACCCTGAATCGATCACGATTCCCTTGGGCCAGCACCTGAGCAAGTTCGAAGCCGGCGTGTCGGGCAACGGCTATGCGTCGTGGACCTCGGTCGACGGCGTTGTGCAGCGGCTCCAGAGCATTGCGCCCGATGGCACAGTGGTCCCTGGCCCGGCCATCACCGGCCCTGGCGGCAGCGGCTTCACCGGCGAAGGCTGGCCCTGGTGTTTTGTAATCGCCAAGGATGCGCCCTATCCCGAAGATGCAATGCGCATTGTGGACTGGATGTTCATGCCGGAGATCGCGGCGCAGATCGTCTGTGAGGGCGTGCTGGATGTCACCAACAAGGGTCTGAACGAGAACGGCTGGTGCATGGAATTCACGCCGCAAGAGAAGGAAGAGATGGGCGATGAATGGATCAATCTGACCAACTCTGTCCAAGATCAGAACGTCTATGGCGGCGTCTGGTCGCCCATCGGCCAGGTGGATTCGCTCTTCGAAACCATGCCCGACGACATGAAGGCCCACTTCGACGAGATCATCCGCAACAAGTATTCGCCCATGGCGCTGGAGATGCGCACCTTTACCCAGGAAGGGCTGCGCCTGACCGAGAAGAAGAAGCCGGTCCCCAGCGACAAGGAGCTTTGGCCCGCCATACAGATTCGCTTTGGCGAGTTTATCTCCCAAGCCGTTGCAGGCACGATCGATCTGGATTCGGGCTGGGAAGAGTGGCTGGCGTTCTGGGAGTCGAACGGCGGCCCGACCTTGACCGAGGAAGTCAACGCCGGTTAATGCAGCGCGTGCGCTGATACGCAGGCGAACATCCGCCGGTAAGCATCCACTGGGGGGCATGGCGTTGAGGGCGCTGTGTTCCCCAGTGGGGGTATCGTTCAAGCTGTATCGTTCAAATCACGTCATCGAGATCACGTCATTTAGATCACATCATCCAAATTCGGATGAGGCCCGTCCTGTGAGGACTGCGTGATCAAGCGTGATCAGATGTGGTAAGCGTTGGGCAGGTTTAGACCGAGGAGAGAGAAGGGATCGTGGCAACATCAGCCGTTACTGAGCAAGTGCAACGGGGTCGGCCGCGTGCGCGTGGCTATTGGAGCGACCTGATGGTACAGATCTGGAATCATCGCCTGCTGTACCTCATGCTGCTGTTGCCCTTTGCTTACTTTTTCGTATTTCGTTTCTATCCCATGTTGGGCAATGTGATTGCCTTTAAAAAGTACCAAGTTGCCAATGGCATCTGGGGCAGCCCGTGGATTGGCTTTGATCATTTCCGGTCGCTCTTTAATGACCAAATGTTTATGCGCGCGCTGTGGAACACGGTGCAGATCGCCTTTTGGCGCTTGCTGATCACCTTCCCTGCCCCGATCCTCCTGGCGCTCTTCCTCAACGAAGTTCACCACATGTTCTACAAGCGCTTTGTGCAGACTGTGGTCTATGTGCCCTATTTCCTCTCTTGGGTCATCTATGCGTCGATCCTCTATATTGTCCTTTCGCCCGCCAATGGCCTGATCAATGTGATGCTTGCCAATTTGGGGCTTGACAAGATTCCCTTCTTCCAAAAGCCCGAATACTTCCAGCCTCTTGTCATTATCTCGTCGCTGCTCAAGGAGACAGGCTGGGCCGCGGTCATCTATCTCGCCACCATCTCCGGCATCGACCCGACGCTGTATGAAGCCGCGGTCATGGACGGCGCCAACCGCTGGAAGCTGATGCGCCATATCACGCTGCCGGGGCTGGCGTTGACGATTGCCACGCTGCTGATCCTGCAAATCGGCTATTTCCTCAACGTGGGCTTTGAACAGATCTTTGTGATGCAAAATTCCATCGTCTTGTCCACAGGCGATATCATCGAGACCTACATCTATCGCGTGGGTGTCCAGCGTGCGCGGTTCGACTTCACGACGGCTGCCGGTCTGTTGAACGGCATGGTCGGGCTGGTCTTGGTGGTCACGGCAGACCGCATCGCCAAGAAGATGGACTTGCCGGGTATCTTCTAGATTCTAGATTAGAGCTATGCAATTACGCGACCAAGTTGCCATTGTAACCGGCGGCGGACGCGGCATTGGCCGCGCCATCGCCAAGACTTTTGCCCAAGAGGGCGCGGCCGTTGTGCTGGCCGACATCAACGCCGAACAAGGCCAAGCGACCTGCCAAGAGATTCTCGACAGCGGCGGGACAGCCCGCTTTATTCAGACCCAAGTGGCTGACCGCAGCAGCGTCGAGGCGATGGTGCAGCAGACCGTGGCGGAATTCGGGCGCATTGATATTCTGGTTAACAACGCCGCTATCCTGGGCGAGAACGGCCATCTGCTCGAAGTATCCCAAGAGGTTTGGGATCGGGTGATTGGCGTCAACCTGTCGGGCGTCTTTTTCTGCGCGCAAGCTGTGGGCAAGATCATGGCCCAGGCGCGACGGGGCACGATTATCAATCTCTCGTCGGTCAACGGCACCGTCCCCCAACCTCGCTGCATTGCCTACGGCGCGGCCAAAGCCGCGGTCGAGTCCATGACCATCCTGTTTGCCGAAGACCTTGCGCCCTATGGCATTCGATCCAACTGCATTGCGCCGGGGCCGATCCAGTCCAGGATGCCCGACGATGCGCCGCCGCGCCAGACGGAGCGCGTGCTCCTGGGGCGGACAGGCCTGCCCAGCGAGGTCGCCAAAGTCGCGCTCTTTCTGGCAAGCGAGGAATCCAGCTATATCAACGGCCAGGTGATTCCGGTGGATGGCGGGCTGCTGGTCAACGGCTATCTGCTCTATGGACTTGAACGGCCAAAGGTGTAGCGTAAGCTGGCCGCCATGATCTGCCGGGAAGCTCGCGGCTTTCCGGTAGGTTGCGCATCCCCTCCCATCAAACAACCACGATCAAATCAACGGCGAACAAATCAACGCGACACAGAAAGTAGACAATCGGTATGGCGCAAGCTGCCCGCGTGGGCCTTTATTTGGATGCGGCGCGCATTGTGCGCAACCCCGGCTATCTTGAGGCGTTGCGCGATGGAATCGGCTTGGATTGGGTCATCCTGACCTTCAACGGGCAACTGCCGCCCGAAGTCTTGGCCCAAAGCCCCTATGACAACATCCCTCCCTCGCCCGAACGGGTACGCGAACTGATCGCCTATGACATCCTGGGGCGGCCTTGCACCGAGGATCTGGCTGTCGCGCTGCGGTCAGTGGGGCCGCACGTCGCCCAAAGCGACGAACAAAAGGACGCGGACATGCGCCGCGCCATCGACCTCTGCCACGCGGCCGGGCTGGATGTGTGGCTCTTGGCGGGCATGTACACCGCGCACGAGTCGCTTATGTTCTGCCCCAGCCACCCGGACAACCACCGCTGGTATGAAGCCTTCTACACCCATCTGGCAACAGCCTACGGGGTAGAAGGGATCGACATAACCCATGCGCGCTACCCCAAGACCGGCTTGGCGCGCTCTGTCTTTCTCTGTGCCTGCCAACACTGCACGCGTGCCGCTGCGGAATTGGGCTATGACATGGAGACCATGCGCGCCGACCTGCTGCACGCGTTGGATCGCTTCAAGCAGCTTGATTTGACCCAACTGACCACGCTGGCAACGAGCGCGCTTGGCCCGCTGGACGCGATCCACATGGCCGGGGCGCGGCCTGGGCTGGTGGATTGGTTCCGCTTCCGCGCCGATTTGATTGCGCGCAACGTGAAGCACTTTCACACGCTGGTGCATGAGGCTGCCGGGCCGGATTTCGTCTTTGGGGCCGACAACTATCCCGCGTCGATGTCGCTCTTTGCCGGGCACGATCAAACGCGCTGGGCGGAATTCTCCGACTTTGCCAGCCCGCTCCTCTCCCATGTCGACCAGTTTCCCATGCGTACTTGGGCGGCGTGGGCGACCTGGCTGCGCGAGTGGAACCCGCGGCTCAACGAGGCCCAGGCGCTGCAACTGGCCTATCGCATGGCCGGTTATGCAGACTTGGACTTGCCCAAGTCCATTGCTGATTTTGCCCTGGGCGAACCGGATGCCGAGTTCCGCAACATTCCGCTGCGCGACGTTGTGCGCGCAGACATGGCAAAGGCCAAGCTCTATCTGCCGCCGGATCTGCCCGCCTACCCCCTCATCCAGGGGGGCGGCGCGCCCTCGGTCTGGCCGCGGCCAATTGTCGAGCAGTTGATGCAGGATGCGCTGGAATTGGGCTATGCAGGCTATATCTTCCAGGGCACAAGCGTGCTGCTGGATTTCGATCTGAAGTAACCGCCAGGAGAAACGTATGAGCAAGAAGCCACGCGTTGGCTTGTATTTAAGCCCGGAAATCATTGTCAACAACCCCGGCTACTTAGAGGCGCTGGTTGAGAAGATCGGGCTAAACTGGGTGATCATCTGGTTCAACGGCCAACTGCCGCCCGAAGTCTTGGCCGCCAGCCCCTTCGACGGTGCGCCGCCTTCGCCGGAGCGCGTCCGCAACCTGCTGGCCCAACATCTGGACGGGCAGCCTTCGACCAATAAGCTGGACGCGGCCTTGAAAGCCATCGGGCCGCATGTGGGGCCGAGCGACGCAGAGCAGGACGCGCAACTGCGCCGCGCCATCGACATGGCCCATGCAGCCGGGTTGGATGTATGGCTGCTGGCAGGCATGTACACAGCCAGCGACTTTGATGTGTTGATGTTCTCGCCCTATTTGGAAGAGAACAACCGCTGGTATGAGGCGCTCTATACCCACATGGCGACTGCTTATGGGGTGCAGGGCGTGGACGTGACCCATGCGCGCTATCCCATGACCAGCTATCCGCGCGGCCTTTTCTTGGATATGCGCCCGGAAGGCGCGGCAGTGGCCGCGGAACTGGGCTATGACATGGACGCGATGAAGGCGGATATTCAACACGCCATCGACCATGCCAAGCAGCTTACGCCAACGCAGCTTGCTTCGCTGGCAGAGAGCGATTGGGGGCCGTTTGATCTCTTCCATTTCCTCGGCTTCCGGCCCGGTCTGCTGGACTGGTTCCGCTTCCGCTCCGACGTGCTGGTGCGCAATGTGAGCCGCTTCCGCCGCGCGGTGCATCAAGCCGCGGGCGAGGATTTCATCTTCGGCGTTGATACCTATCCTGCTTCGCTTTCCATCCTGGCAGGGCATAACCAGCCGCGCTGGGATGAGTTCTCCGATTTTGCCAGCCCGCTGCTTTCGCATGTGGACATCTTCCCCATGAAGACGTTGGTGGTGTGGGCGCAGGCGCTCATGGGCTTCTTTCCCCAGTTGAGCGAGGCGCAGGCGCTCCAGATCAGCTACCGCGCGGCGGGCTATGCCAGCCTGAACCTGCCCGACAACATCGCCGACTTTGCCCTGGGCGAGCCTGACTGCGAATACCGCAACATTCCGCTGCGCGACATCGTGAAAATCGACATGGCGAAATCAAAGCTGCTGCTGCCGCCCAATGTGCCCGCCTACCCCATCATCCAGGGCGGCGGCGCGCCGTGGGATTGGCCCATGCCGATTGTCCAGCAGTTGATGGACGATGCGATGGCGCTCGGCTATGACGGCTATATCTTCCAGGGAACGCGCGTGCTGCTGGATTTCGATCTGAAATAGGCGCAAACGCGGCACAGTAGCCGTCATGTAGCTATAATGCGGCTGTTGGTGCAGTTTAAATTGACGTAAAACCATCCTCAAGGCCTAGAATGATAGGGTCTTGGGGATGGCTTTTTGTGTTTCTGTTGATCTGGTCCGTTCCCAGGGTATGATGGAGGGAACCGCGCGCGGGCGGCGCGCCTGTGTTCCGGCTCCATTGTTCGTTGGCACTGGTTGATCCGCTGAACATGATCGGCAAGGATGATCCCTCATGCAATCACTTGAACGCTATATGGCGCGCTGGGGAAATTTGCATTTGGTCGAGGATCGCCGTCGTTGGCGCGCGGATACGCACTTCCGCCCGCCGCACAAGCCGCTGCTTCTGCTGGCGCTGCTCGATCTCTTTGGTCAAGGCCGGATTGAACACAACTTGATCGAGCCGACCGCCGATCTGTATACGCTCTTTCGCAATTACGCCGCGCTGGTCACCCAAGTGGGCGAAGAGCCGCTGCATCTGGCGGTGGCCTTTGACGGGCTGCGCCAGGATCGCTTTTGGCATTTGGAGCCGATGCCGGGGCGCGAATCCGAACTGGCCGCGCGCGAGGCGATTACGACCGACCCGGAGTTGCAGGAATTGGTGGTGGGCGCGGTCTTGGATGAGGCGCTCTTTGAACTGTGCGGCATCCCGGAGGCGCGCGAACGGCTGCGCAGCGTGCTGATCGAGCGTTACTTTGCGCCAGTGGTCTGGGCGCAGCTGCACGATCAAGCCCAGATGCACCAGGAGACCTTTGCCTATGGCGACGCGCTGGTGCGCGCGGCGCGCAAGACGCCCGACATGTACGCGCCCTCGACCGTGCCCGTGGCGACTGCTGCGGTGCGCGGGGAAGGCTTTCGCTATGCCGTGCTGGCAGCCTATGCTCATCGCTGCGCCTTTTGCGGGGTGCGTATTACCACTGCCGCGGGGCAAAGCGCGGTCGATGCGGTGCAGATTGTGCCGTGGGGCGTGCTGCGCATCGACGACGTGCGCAACGGGCTTGCGCTCTGCCGTCTCTGCCAGTGGGCGTTCGAGGCAGGGCTGCTTGGCGTGAACGAGGATTATACGATGCTCACCGCGCCCGAACTGCGCGCGGCGCACAACTTGCCCGCCCATCTAGGCGCGTTGAGCGGCCAGCCCATGCTGCGCCCTGCTGACCGCGCGCTGTGGCCCGACCGGCGCGCGCTCGCCTGGCATCGCCAGGAGCGCATGGGGCGGCGCTGATGATGAGCAAACGCTGAATTTCCAGGAAGTTCAACATGGGATGAGCTTTGTAAAGCAATGAACGGTGTAAATGGTTCCTGCTTCGCTTTCATCCACGCCTGCTGTGACATCCACGATGCGGCGTGAACAACGCAATACCGGGTGGCTGCTCGCGCTGAGTCTGCCGCTGTTGCTCTTTTTGTTGGCCCCACTGCTGGCCCTTGTGCTGCGCATCGAGCCTGGGCAGTTGTTGATGCACCTCTTCCAGCCGCAGGTCGCCCAAGCCGTTGGCTTGAGCATGGTGACCACCGCGACCACATTGGTGACCACCGTGCTTGTGGGGACGCCGGTAGGCTATCTGCTGGCGCGACGTTCGTTTCGCGGGCGCAGCGTGCTCGACACGCTGATTGATCTGCCTATGGTGCTGCCGCCTGCTGTGGCCGGGATCGCGCTGCTGCTGGCGTTTGGCCGCCGCGGCCTCGTCGGCCAATACTTGAGCGAACTGGGCATAGAGGTCGCGTTTACCCAGACCGCAGTCGTGTTGGCGCAGACCTTTGTGGCCGCGCCCTTTTTCATCAAGGCCGCGGTCGCCGGGTTCAGCGGCATAGACCAGGAACTTGAGCAGGCCGCGGGCCTAGA
>CAZZNG010000186.1:0-9099 GCA_964655505.1 uncultured Litorilinea sp.
TCGATTCGACCGGCTCCACCCGCACTTGGTCACGCAGCGCGCGCCAACTTTGGTCCAACTCAAGCGTCTGGACGACGGCGCGCAGGACACGCTGGCGCTGGGCGATGTCCGCGTAGATGCGGGCCAACTGCTGGCTGATCTGGAGGTCATCGCGGTTGGGGTTGCTGCCGGTGATGGTCGGGCCGACGATCATGCTGGTGGTCGCCCGATAGATCCGGGGCTGCTGTGCGCTGATTACGTAGGCTGCCAGCACAGTCACCAAGATGGTGGCGACCAAGATCCACCAGCGGCGTCGGGCGATGCGAACAATCTGGTTAATTGTAATGTAATCGTTCACGGGGAGCTTTCTTGCCTTGGGCATCTAAATACTGGCCGAGAGCGGGAAAAGTACCAAAATTTAACGACACTCTTACCGAATTTGCAAGGTACGGTTGCAAAAATGCACAGCGCTGACAGCAAAGATACGCAACTGTCTAACTCTTAGATACGCTGCTGTCTAATTTTTGGGTACGCTGGGCTGCAAGCGCCCGGCCACAGGAGTGCAAGATCAGAGAATGCACAGGCCAATGCAACGTTGTACAGCTATGATTGGAAAGACAGCCAGGCCCGCGCAGGGCATCGCCAAGTCTATCCAACAATCTATCGTTTGCCGCGCGCTGCGCCCCCGCGGCGCGTCACTCCGCACGCGGCGGGGGAGTGCCTACCTCCTCTCGCTCTGTCTCTTGGTGCTGGCGTTATCCGGGTGCAGCGCGGCGGACGCGGCTGCCCAGGCAGGGCCGGTGCATCAGGGCGCTTTGACGCTGGTGCGCGCGATCTTCCCCAATGAGTGGGGACTGCCCGACCCCGCGGGGCTGGTCTACGCGCCCGGCGTCGATCAGCTTGTCCTGCTCGCCAACGGCGCGCCGCCGCTGGATGAGGCGATGCTGTTGACCATCACCCCCTATGAGGATGGGCTTGCTTCGACATCGCTGCCTTTTGCGCCGGACAACCCCATCAACGTCGCGCTGGATGCCGCCACAGACCACTTGCTGCTGCTCGACGGCACAGAGGACGGGCTGGTGCGGCTGCCCCTGGGGGACAATGGCGCGGCCCTGCCCAACGATGCCGTGCGGCTGGATGTGGCCGCGTTGAACCTGGCGCAGCCCGCGGGCATGGCCTTTGACCCAAACGGCGACCGGCTCTATCTGCTCGACGCGGCAGGCCCCACGCTTGTGATCGCCACGATGCACAACGCGCAGGTGACGCCCGCGGCCACAGTTGATCTCGCACCCTTGTCCGGCGCGCTGGCCGGGCTGGCCCTGCATCCCACCACCCATTCGCTTTGGACAGCCGACCCACAGCAGCAGCTTCTCTATGAAGTGGACACCAACGGCGACCTGCTGCACACCTATGACCTGGCCGCGCTGGAACTGGCGGACGTGCGCGGGCTGGCCTTTGGCCCCAGCGCCGACCTGACCGACGCGCCCGATACGCTCCACCTCTTCTTGGCCGATGGCCCCGCGCGCGACCCCCTGCGCCTGGGCCGCATCGTGGAAGCCGCGCTGCCCCCCGCGGTAGCCGCCAGCGACCAAGTGATGCGCTTCGCGGTGATCGGCGACTTTGGCGAAGCTACCGAGAGCGGACTGCCGCGCGTGGCCGCGCTGGTCAATGGCTGGCAGCCCGACTTCATCGTCACGGTTGGCGACAACAACTATCCCGAGGGCGCAGCCGAGACCATCGACGACAATGTCGGCCAATTTTTCAGCCAATACATCGGCGCGTATCAAGGCGAGTATGGGCCGGGCAGCCCGGTCAACCGCTTTTGGCCTACGCTGGGCAACCACGACTGGGAGTCCATCACCTGTGAGGGGGACACCTGCCGCGGCCCCTATTTCGACTACTTCACCCTGCCTCACAATGAGCGCTATTACACGGTGGATTACGGCTTGGTGCGCCTCTACGCGCTTGACAGCGAACGAGACGAGCCGGACGACCGCGACGCCGAGTCGATCCAAGCGGCGTGGCTGCGTGAGCAGTTGGCCGCGTCCACTGCCTGTTTCGACGTGGTCGTCCTGCACCGGCCCCCCTATGGCACAGGCCGCCACGGCTCCCACCCCGTCGTGCAGTGGCCCTTTGCCGACTGGGGCGCAGACGTGGTGATTGCCGGGCACGACCACCTCTATGAGCGGCTGGATGTGGCAGGAACGCCCTATTTCGTCAACGGCGCGGGTGGGGCCAAACTCTACGAACTGAACGACGAAAACGCAGACCTGCCCGCGGGGGTCACGTCCGAGGTGGTCTATAACGAGGACCACGGGGCCATGTTGGTGACCGTCACGGACACGGGCATTACCTATCAGTTCTATAACACGGAGGGCACGCTGATCGACGAGTTGACCCTGGCCGAGCAGTGCGCCGTGCCCGGCGAAACCGCCACCCCCACCCCGACGGCCACCGCGACCCCCACAGCCACCCTGACAGCGACTCCCACGCCCACGGTCACGCCTACGCTGACGGCGACGCTGCCGCCAACCGCTGTGCCCACAACCACCCTGACGGCTACGCCCACAGCCGAGAATATCATCCGCGTGCCGGAGGATGCGCCCTCGATCCAGGCTGCGATCGATATGGCCCAAGAGGGCAGCCTTGTGTTGGTGGCTCCCGGCGTCTATCACGAGGCGCTGCACATCGACAAGCAGGCCATCACCCTGGCATCCCATTACTTCACAAGCGGCGACCCCGCGCAGGTCGAATCGACCATCATCGACGGCGGCGGCGAAAACGTGATCACCGTCTCCGCGCCGGACACCGCGGCGGCATCGTCCGCAGCCGCTTCGCCCACAGACAATTTGCCTACAGATGACTTGCCCACGATCCAGATCATCGGCTTGACCCTCCAAAACGGCAACAGCGGCATCCGCACCAACGCGTCCCTGCTGGTGCTCGACAACCACATCTTGAACAACGACGACGGCATCGACTTTGAAGGGGGCACAAGCGTTGTGCGCGGCAACCTCTTTGCCGATAACGGCGACGACGCCATCGACCTGGACGGCGCGACCGCGGCGACCATCGAGGAGAACACGCTGCTCCGTTCCGACGATGACGGCATCGAGATCCGGCTGCACGACGACGAGGGCAGGCTGCTGGAGATTGCCATCCGCAACAACCGCATCGAGGACAACGGCAGCGACGGCATCCAACTGATCGGCTATTCAGACCCCACCAACCGGGTTTTCTATATCGAGCGCAACATCATCAAGAACAACGCCAAGGCCGGTCTGGGCTTGATGGACAACGCCGAAACCGTGGAGGACTTCCGCGGCGCGAGCCTGCCCGAACGCATCTATGTCCTGCACAACACCTTCCGCGGCAATGGCTATGGCATCACAGGCGGCGACAACCTCTTTGCCATCAACAACCTTTTCGCCGAAACCGAGCACATCGCACTCAAAAACGTGGACGGCAACTCAGTTGCCGCGTTCAACCTGTTTTGGCAGAACGGAACCGACCATGAAAATTCAAACGTGATCGCCGACAGTACGTTGCACGCAGACCCCCGCCTCAGCGCCAACGAACATCTGCTGCCAGACAGCCCTGCCATCGACGCTGCCACCGCATTCTTCATCTGGGAAGGAGAAACCGTATTGGACGAACGCAGTGATGAGGTGCCCGGTGCAGGTCCAGATATGGGCGCGCTGGAATGGCCCGGCAACACGCCGCCGAACGAGAACGAACGTCACTTCTTGCCGTTTGTAATGGCTCTGTTCATGCAACTGTCCCCGCTTGGGGAGAAATGAGAACCCCCCGATGGATTCTACAACAAACAAGCGACCCCTTTCTGTCTTGGAACTGTTCCTGCTGTTGAGCGTTGCCGTGCTGGCCCTGGCCGCGGGCAGCACGCGGGTTCGGGCGCAAACCGACACCGCACAAACCAGCCCCACAGATGAGCCGATTGTCTTGGATTGGATCAACGCGATCGAGGCCGATGACGCAGGCTTTGCCCATCCCGCGGGCCTGGCCTTCGCGCCTGATGCGCAAGTCTTTTACTTGCTCGAAGGTCAGCCCGCCAACGCAGAAGACGCGGCCCCGTCCAGCCCCACGACGATCCGGCGGCTGGACGCGTACGGCGACCTGATCGACACGGTTGAACTCAACGAAGCCCTCGACACCCCTGTCAACGTCACGTTCGACAGCCGCGCCAACCGCTTGCTCATCTATCGACAAAGCGGCCCCGAACTGCTGGCGATCCCGGTGGACGACACGGGCGCGCTCGACCTGGCCGCGTTGACCCGCTACGACGCGCAGGCGTTTGGCGTGCAGAACGCGCAGGGCATGGCCTTTGACTCGGTGCGCGGCGATCTCTACCTGCTGGACAGCGCGGCCGCGGCCTTGGTGCGCGTCACGCCAGGGGCAGACGGCAGCTTTGCCAACGCCACCGTCGCCCAGGTGGACCTGAGCGCAGCAGAGATCCGCGGGCCGCATGGCCTGGCCTTTGACCCCACGACGGATCGCCTGCTTGTCTTAAGCCCCCCGGACCGTGAACTGGTCCAACTCACGCTGCAAGGCGAGGTCGTGGACATTCAAGACCTGGTGGATTTCCAACTGAACCACACCCAGGGCCTTGTCGTTGCGCCCACGCGTGACACGACCGACCCTGACGACGCCATGCACATCTACATCGCGGACAGCGGCGCAGCCCTGCGCGAGGCCGAGGTCGACAACCCGGCCCCGTCCGCGCCCGGCGACAACCATATCTACCTGCCCCAGATTGTTATCGGCATGCAGGTCACCCCGCTGTCGGACGCAGGCGAGCAGACCGGCCAATCGGAAGGCAGCCCAACCGGACTCGGCCAGATAGTCGAGTTGGCCTTTGTCCCCCTCGCCAGTGCCGAGGGCGTGAGCGGCGCGGCAGGCGCGCTGGTACAGGCCGCCGCGTTCACCTCCTCGCTGGTGCGGACGACGCAGACCTCCAACTTCTCGCCGCCCAGCCCCGACCCTTCCGGCATTGCCTATCTGCCCGACTCAGGCACGCTGTTGATCGCGGACGGTGAAGTCGATGAGATGGGGATCTTCGAAGGCGACAACCTCTTTGAATCGAGCTTGAGCGGTTCGCTGGTGGATTCTTTCAGCAGCCTCGACTTCTCCGACGAGCCGAGCGGGTTGGACATCAACCCGGCCAACAATCACCTCTTTATCACCGACGACACAGGCACGCGCGCGTTCTATGAGTTGGACCCTGGCCCCGATGGGCGATACGGCACATCTGACGACCAGTCACGCCGCATCCGCACTGCCCCCTTTGGCAGCCGCGACCCAGAAGGCATCACCTTCGTCAGCCAAGGCGCGGGCATCCTCTTTATCGTCGATGGCGTCAACCGTGAAGTCTATCGCCTCACACCGGGCAGCAACGGCATCTTTGACGGCGTTGCCCCCGATGGCGACGATCAAGTGACCCACTTTGACACCTTGAGCTTTGGGCTGGACGACCCCGAAGGCATTGTCTTTGACCCGGCCAGCGGCCATCTCTACCTGGTGGGCAAGCCCCCCACCACTGTCTTTGAGGTCACGACCAACGGCACACTGGTGCAGACCATCGATATCTCCGCGGCCAACGCGCGCAAGCCCGCGGGCCTGGCGCTCGGCCCATCCAGCCAAAACCCCAACGTGACCTCCCTCTATATCGTGGATCGCGGGGTGGACAATGACAGCAACCCCAACGAGAACGACGGCAAATTCTATGAGATGACGCTGCCGTCGCGCGCCGACAACCCGCCGGTCGCCAACAACGACAGCGCCGCGACCAACGCGGGCACGCCGGTCAATATCAACGTTGCGGCCAACGACAGCGATCCCGACAACAACCTAGTCCCCAGCACAGCCAACACCACTTGTTCCGGCTGTTCGACGCCAAGCCACGGCACGTTGACCAACAACGGCAACGGCACGTTTACCTATGCGCCCAATGCAGGCTTCACCGGCAGCGACAGCTTTGTCTATCAGATCTGCGACAGCACGGGGCTGTGTGACACGGCAACGGTCAACATCACCGTCTCCGCCAGCAACGCGCCGCCCGTCGCCAACAATGACAGCGCCAGCACCGATGAGGACACCGCTGTCAACATCAACGTTGCGGCCAATGACACCGACCCAGACGGCAACCTGGCCCCGAACACAGCCACAACCAACTGCTCGGCCTGTTCGACGCCGAGCCACGGTACGCTGACCAACAATGGCAATGGCTCCTTCACCTACCAGCCTGCAGCCAACTACAACGGCAGTGACAGCTTTGTCTACCGCATCTGCGACAGCGTTGGGCTGTGCGATACCGCCACGGTCAACATCACCGTGAACCCGGTTCCTGACCCGCCCGACGCGGCCGACGACGCGGCCAGCACCACCGTCTTCACCCCGGTGATCATTAACTCCGCGGCCAACGACACCGACCCGGACGGCAACTTGGCCCCTAGCACGTCCAACACCACTTGCTCGGGCTGCTCGGCCCCCGGCCACGGCAACTTGAGCAACAACGGCAACGGCACCTTCACCTATGCGCCCAGCGCAGGCTTCAGCGGCAGCGACAGCTTTGTCTATCAGATCTGCGACACGACATCGCTGTGCGATACCGCCACGGTCAACATCAGCGTTAACGCGGGCGGCCCCCATACCCTCAATGTACAGGTGGCTGCCTCCACCGACGACGCGGAGGAGAAACCGACCGGCGGCATGCGTCTGGGCAGCAGCGACCTAGAATTGGTCACCGACGGCGCGCCGCAGACCGTGGGCATCCGCTTCACCAACCTCACCATCCCGCCGGGCGCGACCATTGTCAACGCCTATGTGCAGTTCACCGTGGACCAGGTCAACAGCGAGCCGACCGCGCTCACCATCAAAGCCCAGGCCAGCGACAACCCGCCGACCTTTGCCGACACCAAGCACGATATCTCGTCGCGCTCGCTCACCAGCCAGTCGGTGACCTGGTCGCCTGCTCCCTGGCTCACCAAGCGCGAGAGCGGCCCCAATCAGCGCACGCCCAACCTGGCCCCGCTGATCCAAGCCATCGTCAACCGGTCCGGCTGGGCCAGCGGCAACGCGCTGGTGCTCATTATCACCGGCAGCGGTGTGCGCTCTGCCGAGGCCTTTGACGGTGTGCCTGCGTCCGCACCTATCCTGCATATCGAGTACCAATAGGGTCTGCGTGACAACCCGTTACAGGTTGTCACGCAGCCAATGTGATCCGGCCTCGTCGCATTAGCGGGGCCGGATCACAACCACCGGTGCACAGTTGCGACCGGGACAGGCGCGACTGCAACCAAAATCACAACCATGCGGTGATACGATCCTTAACGTGTTTCCAGACCCGACACTTCGGGCAGATCTGCCGGGACGCTCGATGCAGGTTAAGAAATTAACAGGGTGATCCCACTCAATAGGGATGTACCTTGCGGGACGCTCATATACTCTCTCGCCGCCACTTGTTTGGCTACAGTTGCCACTTGAAGCAACGGCGGCGTAAGCGTCCCGCAAGATCCGCAATCAGGATCGAGCCTGGCAGCGATGCTGATTGCCCGATTCACTCCTTGACTTTCATGCAGCGTCCCGCAAGGTGAATGGAGATGAATCCCCAGGCTATGCGCAGCAACGAAGGAGCGGCTATGGTAGGACAGACGTGGGGGCCGGTTGGAACCGATCAAATTGGAACCGATCAAACCAGGCGAACCGCAGAGATGGACACCAGGCTAGACGCCTGGGCGGATGGCCGCGTGAGTGATTCGGTGGCGGCCTCGGCGCGCCTGTTCAGACGGCTCAAAATACTCTGGTTGATGGGCGTGCTGATCCTCCTGCCCTTTGATCTGGTGCGCCTGCCGCTGAATGTGACGCCGGTCGATATCTGGATTGTCATTGCCATGCCCATCCTCTGGCTCTACCGGCCACATGGCGTCAAATTCGTCAGCTTCTCCTACATGGTCGCCATCTGGATTATCCTGATCGCGAGCTTTGCCAGCACCTTTTACGCCTTGGCCCCGCGCAACGGCTTTGTCGTGATCGTGAAAGAAGTTTACATATTCTTCTGGTTCTTCACGGTGGCGTCGGTGGTCTCCTCGCTGACCTCGCGCCAGCTTCGCCGTTTGTTCGTGGTGTGGAGCGTCGTGGTCTTTGCGCATGGGCTGCTCCTATTGGCCCAGTTCGCATCCCAGGATATCTGGCATTTCATCGCGCGCATCGCGGGCAACCCGACCGAGTACGATCTCTACCGGCCCGCCGGCCTCTTTATGAACGCCAATTCCGCGGCCTTTTTCCAATGCTTGGGCTTTGCGCCGCTGATGCTGATCAGCCGCACCCCCAGAACCGCGGTCATCTTGGGCGTCTGTCTGCTGCCCACCATGTTGGTCACCGGCTCCATGGGCGCGACCTTGGGGCTGATCGCCGCGGTGACGGTGGGCCTGGGCGTGCTGGTGCTAAGTGGTCACGGGGTGCGCGTCGTCGCTTCCTCCATGCAACTGCTGGCGACCCTTGCGCTGCTGGGCGGCCTGGTCTTCCTGGTGGTCAATTTCAACGCGGGCTACAAAGAGCACTTCGAGCACATTTTCCTGGGCCGCGCCGAACGCTCATCCGAAGGCCGCCTCTACCTGTGGCAGCGCGGCTTCGACGCCTTTCTCGACCACGGCGTCTATGTTTTAGGCGTGGGGCCGGAGAACTTTCGCGAGGTGGATGGCCGCGGCAAGCAGCTGCACAACGACTTCATGGCCTTTCTGGTCGAGCGCGGCTTCCTCGGCGTGATTGGGCTGGTGCTGCTCGCCGCGGTCGCGTTGAGCCGCTCTGTCCAGTTGATTCTGCTGCACCGCAAATACCCTGACCGCATCGGCCTGGAGGGGGTCATCTTCCTGGCCGCGCTCTGCGCCGCCATGGTCGAATCGCTCACCCACCAGTTTTTCCACTTTCGCGAGTTGTGGCTGCTGCTGGCCTTTCAAGAGGGGCTGCTGCTCAAGATGGAGAAGATATCGGCCAAAGCCAAAGCAGCCCAATATGCCGAAGCGGACGCAAGGCTTGCCCTGGGCAGTCTGGAAAAAGCCGTCTGACGCGGCCCGCTATAACAAGCCCGTCCGTAGCAAGCCCGTC
>CAZZNG010000186.1:9199-11367 GCA_964655505.1 uncultured Litorilinea sp.
GAAAAAGCCGTCTGACGCGGCCCGCTATAACAAGCCCGTCCGTAGCAAGCCCGTCGTAGAAGGATTCCCCTTGTATGCAGATTGATTTCATTGGATGCACCAGTGCCGGTAAATCGACGCTGATCAAGAACATCATCCAGACCGGTCGCGACCAGGGCATCGACGCCTTGACGCGTGAGGAATTCATCCTGCGGCGCATCCACCTGGATTGGCTGCGGGGGCATTGGCCGCGCATGTTCATGCTGGATTTGGTGGCCCTGCTCACTTGTCTGCGTACCTGGCGCGGCGACCGCGCCCGCTACCGCTTTGTCGTGCGCAGCCTCGCCGCGCTGCCCATCGCGCCGCTGCAGAAGTTTTACCTGCTGCGCAATGTGCTGCGGCGGCTCGGCGTGCATGAGGTGATTCGCCGCCACAGCAGGCCGGATCAGCTGATCTTGGTGGACGAAGGCACGTTGCAGATCGCGCATAATCTCTTTGTCCATCCGACCGGCCAACAGCTAGCCGGGCCGCCCGCGGACCTGGCGGCCTTCGTGGCGTTGATGCCGCTGCCCGATGTGGTGGTCTATGTGCGCCAGCCCGCGCCGATCTTGCTCGCACGCACCCGCCAGCGCGGCCACCGGCGGCTTGTCCATGCCTCCGACGTGGCGATCGCCGCGTTTATCCAACAGGCGACCCAGGTTTTTGACCGGTTGAGCCAAGAACCCGCGCTGGCAGGCCGGCTGTTGATCGTCGATAACGGCCAGACGGTCACCTCCGCAGGTGACCCAGACAGCGCCGCGCTGGCGCTGGCCGCGCAGATCATCCAGGAGAGCATCACGCGCCAAGCGCCCCTGCCGGTTCCAACCGGGCAAGCATCGGGCCAGCCCATGCAGGATCCAGCGCGAGCAGAAGCATTTCCAGGCGACGCGCCGCCGACGCCACTAGGAATGGAGAGTGCCAAATGACGCTGCCGAATTTCTTGGGGATTGGCGTGCCGCGCGGGGGATCAACCTGGCTGCACGCGCTGCTGGCGACCCATCCCGATGTCTACATGCCCACCCGGCGCAAAGAAGTGCGCTTCTTTGACCGCGACTATGGCCGCGGGCTGGATTGGTATGCTTCTTTCTTTCCCAACGACGAAGAGGCCGAGCGCTACCGCGCCATTGGCGAGATCTCGCCCCAATATTACAAATGCGAGGCATGCGCCGAGCGCATCTTCCAGACCCTGCCGCGCGGCAAGCTGATCATTATGCTGCGCCACCCCATCAACCGCGCCTACTCGGTCTATGGCTTTCATCTGCAGCGGCGTAACTTCAAGGGGAGTTTCGACGACTTCCTGACCCAGCGGCCCCAAATCCTCGAACAGGGCTACTACAGCCGCTATCTGGACCAGTACATGCGCTATTTCGACCGCGATCAGCTGCTCGTGCTGCTCTTTGAAAACGCAGTGGCCGACCTGGACGCAACCAAGGCCGAGATTGGCGAGTTCCTCGGCGTCGACCCGCGCCAATTCCCCCCAGCGGCAGGCAGTGAAAAGGTCAACGCCAGCACCTTGCCCAAATACCGCTTCGCCTACAAGATCGCCACGCTGGTGGGCCAGCGCTTGAACCGTTGGCACATGGACGGCGTGGTCGATCTGGTGCGCCGCCTCCAGATCGAGCGGCTCCTGGCCCAGGGCAGGTCCATGCCCCCGCTCGACCCTGAGGTCAAGGCGCGGCGCAGCGCGCTCTATGCAGAGGACTTTGACCGCTTGGAGCGCGTCTATCACGTCGATCTAAGCCGTTGGCGCGGGCGGCCCCGCGACGCCCAGCCCGGCCCGGCCCGTCTATCCTTCACAGAAAGCGAACGAGCTTGAGCGCACCAGTCAGAGGCGCGTCAACCGGGTTGACGCTGCGTGCTAATTTCTCTTGGACACTGGTCGGCAATGTGGTCAATGCCGCGGCCTGGTTTGCCATGACGATTGTCTTGGCCCAGTTGGGAACGCCCGAAGATGTGGGCCTCTTCGCGCTGGGGCTGGCAATGACCGCGCCGATCTTCATGTTCGCCACCCTGCGCCTGCGCGATGTGCAAGCCGTCGACACCAAGCAGGAGTATCAATTTGAAGATTACTTCGCGCTGCGCTTGATCACAACGACCCTGGCTGTGCTGACCGTGGCCGGGGTGGTCGCCGTCTCTAAATACAGCAGAGA
>CAZZNG010000187.1:0-1076 GCA_964655505.1 uncultured Litorilinea sp.
GAACAGCACCGACGCTGGCTCTAAACGGGTCACTCATTGGTGCAGGTGAAATGGGAGCGTGCAATCCCCCCGTCAAATCACCGGCACACGTTGGCTATCGACAATGATTATCGACAATGATAAAGAGCAGCAATCAACCAATCGACGGGGATGAGCAACACCCGGGTGCAGCCGGGCAGGATACCTGGATAGGATATACAGCCTTTTGTCGTCTCTTACGTCTGCATCCGACAAATGATGCGCGCGCTTGGCTGCATCATTTGTACATAACACGCACTATAACACGAAATGATGCAGTGTCAATCGTCAGAAAGCTGTCAGTTTTGGTACGGTGGCTGCTGGAGGGGCTGGTCGAGCGTGCGGTATGGGGTGATCTTCCGGGAAGCGCAGCGCTTCCCGGAAGGTTATGTCGCGCGGCAAGGACTGATTAGGGCTGGGCGCGCAGGCTTTGGGCCGCGGCCACGGCGCGCGTGTTGAGGAATTCGCCGTAGGCCAGCAGCGCAGGGGACGGCGTAAAGGTGGATTGACGCACGGTGGCATCTTGCAAGACGCCGCGCTGCACCAGCAGCCGCTTTTCGAGATGGTGGAACAGCTCCATATTCTGCAAGCTGAACATGATTTGGGGCAGCACGCGCTCAAAGAGATCCATGGCCTCGTCGAGCCGCGCTTGCTCTGCGCTGCGCCAGACCTGTGCCAGCACATCGGTCAGCGCCAGGCCGGGCATGATGCCGCAGATGCCCTGGTCGAACAGTTCCAGCATATAGAGGCCGCCCCACCCTTCCAGCACGCCGATTTGGTCGCCCGTTGCCTCGCGGATGGCTGTGACCTTGGCCCCCATGAGCGGTTCTTCGAGCTTGATGTAGCGGAAGTTAGGGCAGCGATCCAGCAGGTCGCGGCAGAAGTCCGCGCCCACGGTCGGGCCGTTGGGGTTGAAGTCCTGAATCAAGATGGGGACGGAGACGCTGCGGCAAATGGCCTCGGCATAGGCCAACAGATCGTCTGCGCCCAGGGCGAAGATGCGCGGCAGCGCGAAGGAGATCATGTCCGCGCCCAAGGCCACATTGCGCTGGGCGACC
>CAZZNG010000187.1:1086-11340 GCA_964655505.1 uncultured Litorilinea sp.
TCGCCCATGGCCTTCCCTCCCAGCGTGTTGTCGCTCGACCGAGGCCTTGGCCGAAGGGTGGTTGGATTGGGCAATGACCGGGACGCGGCCCGCGGCCGCGGCGACTGCGGCCTCGACCACCTGGAAGCGTTCGGCCTCGGTCAGTTTATAGAATTCGCTGGCATAGGCGGGCAGACAGACAGCCGCCGCGCCTGCATCCACGGCAAAATCGACCAAAGCGCGCACCCCCGCGAGGTCGACTTCTTCGCTGCCCGCGTGGAAGGGGGTTGGGATAATCGGAACCACCCCGCGCAGCGCGGGCTGTGTCCCCTGGGTAGATTGGCTCATGGAGAGACTCCTTCATTGGTTGATTGAATGCCTAACCTTCCCGGACGCTGCAAGTTTAATGCCCATCTGCTCGCAAGATGGGCGTTGCGTCTGGGAAGATCATGCCAGTCTTAAACAGGCGTTTATTCGGCCAGCGCACGGCTCAGGCGATACTCGCGGATGGTGGGCGAGGCAAAGTAGACGATGACGGCGAGGCCCCCGGCGATGCTGCTGAGCAGAATCGTCATGGCTTGGGGGCCGACCAGATCCGCGCCCACCCCGGCAATCAGCGCGCCGATGGGCATAAGCCCGGAATTGAGGCTGACGATGCCGGTGACGCGGCCGCGCAGCGCATCGGGAATCGAAAGCTGGAGCAGTGTCTGGTTGGTGGTCAGGTAGATCATCTCGAAGAAACCGGCCAGGACGAGGAACATGAGCGCCAGCCACAATTGGGCGCTGAGGGCAAAGCCGATCAGCGAGAGGCTCAACAGGAGCAGCGCGGCAAGCTGGATCAGGCCGCGGCGTTCCAACTGTCCCAGCGCGGCGGTCAGGAAGCCGCCGCCGATGCCGCCGACGCCAACCGCGGAGAGCAGCATGCCCAGGGTATCCGGCCCGCCGCCATAGACATCTTTGGCATAGATGGGGGGCAGCGCGTTGAAGTTGGGAATGATCAACAGGGGCAGCACCCAGCCCATCAGGAGAAAGGCGCGGGTGGTTGGCGCGTCGGCAATGTAGCGCAGCCCCTCTTGCAGGCTGTGACGGGCCGGTGCGCGGGCGACGTCGATGCGCTCCGGCGGCAGGGTCAATTTGAGGATGGTCAGCGACACCAGGGCATAGGCAGTGGCTTGGACAAAGAAGTTTCCGGCTGGGCCAAACCAAAGGATGAGGAAACCGCCCAAGGCCGGGCCAAGCGAGCGCATAACCGCCCACCCGGTTTGCACCAGCGCGACCGCGCTGGGCGCGAAGGCACGCGGCACCAGGGAAAAGACCACGGTCTGCTGCAGCGGCATACTGACTGCCTGGGCGACGCCGCCGAGCAGCGCAAAGACAAAGAGCGGCCAGATCACGTTGGGCATCGCCATGAGGATGAGGCCAAAGATGAAGCTGATGGCAAAGAGCCAGCCGCTGGTGGCGTAGAGCAGCGCGCGCTTGGGCAAGCGGTCGATCGCCACGCCCGCCATGGGCGCAAGCCCCAGGGTGGCAATGGAACGCACCAGGTTGAGCGTGCCGAGCATTGTGCCCGAAGAGGTCATTTCATACACCAACCAACTCAAGGTCACCTGCTGGATCCACTGTGCGCTGTTGTTGAGGACCGTGCCCGATAGATACCAGGCAAACCCTGGTACGCGCAAGACAGAAAACGTTCCGGTTGGTGCTGGACGCCCCGGAACGGTTGTTGTTTCGGCCTGTGGCTGCGCCATTGTTTGGTTAACTCCGGTAATACTCGCGGCGGTTTGCGCGCGAACAAAGGACAGGTAGAAACGAACGGTAACGAATAGTAACGAAACAGAAAGCGGGCAACTGCGCCCCGCTCTCTACGGCTTATTATCAACCATCTGGGGGCAAAAAGCCATTTAACAGGCAAGATAACACGCGCATGGAGGCCGGTGATTTAGCGGCCAATTGTGCGTCCGAGGAGCGTCTTTGCCCGCCATGCGGTTGCAATCAAGTGGTTGTGCAATCCAGGCGATCTGCATATACTTGTCATTGCATCTCAACATTTACACATCTCAGCGTTTACACATCTCAACGTTTCCGCACTTCCATCGCAACGACTCCTTTGCATTGAGTATCCGGTGCATCCGGCTATTGCGCCCGTGAAAGCTGTTCGGCATCGCTTGTTCCGACGCTCCCATTTGGGAACCCCATCGAGGAGCCATTCCCATCTCCCCAACACACTATTTTCCGCAACAGTGTTTGTCGCGAGAGGATGCTTGTGCGCGGGTGGCATCCAACCTTCCGAGACGCTGGATGAATACTCCAGGTTTGATTCTCAAGGCTCATCACAACCGCATTTTCTGATCAGGAGGAACCATGTCGCACCCCACCCAATCTCCCCAATCTCCACGCAAGTTGTCTCGCCGCCAGTTTCTTTGGACATCCGCGTCGGCGCTTGCACTGGCCGCCTGTGCCGCGCCGGTCCAGCCTGCCGCCGCGCCACAAGCCGCGGACGATGCCGCGCCCGACGCGGAACCGCTGACCATCACCATGCACATCCATGCCGGTTGGGAAGAGGCTGTGCCGGGCATGTATGTGCGCCGCCCGCAAACGTTCATGGAAGAGCATCCTAATATCCGGATCGAGATGGTGCCGATCCCAGGCGGCGAATACGACACCAAGCAGCTCACGTTGGCATCGTCTGGGACGATTGCCGACACGATGCACACCTCGGATGTATGGACACAGCATACGCGGCTGGTCAAACTAGGTGTGCTGCGTTCGGTGGACGACCACCTGGAAGCCAACGGCCTTTCGGCTGATGAGTGGCTGCCCGCGGCCATCGACACCATCACGCATGAAGGCGCGATCTACGGCCTGCCCAAGACCTGTCACCCTGGCGATGCCTACATCTGGATCAACGAGGATCTTTTCGAAGAAGCAGGCATCCCGCTGCCGGAGACGTATGGCAACAGTCTCGACGACATCACTGCGTGGGCAGAGCAACTGGCGCAGGGGGATGAGAATGATCGCGCGGTCTACGGCTTCATCCCGCGTATCGTCGGCATCCAAGGCATTGTCAACGGTGTGCGCCAGTTCGGCACCTATGAGAACAACGAAGAAGGGACAGAGAGCCTGGCCGACAACGAACAGTGGTTCCAGTGGGCGCAGTGGAGCAAACACTTCTTCGATACGGGCCTGGCCGCGGTTGAAGAGGCGCTGCCCAGCGGCGGAGCCGATGCGCTGTTCCTGGCCGGGCGGCTGGCGATGCGCCACACCCAGCGCTATTTCTATCGCCGCGTCAACGTGGGCATGGAGGAGGTGGAACGCCCCTTTAACTGGCGCGTGATCCAGTTCCCGCGCGGGCCGGAAGGCAAGGGCTGGGGCGCGTCGGTGGATACGCACAGCGTCAGCACCAACTGCCAGCACCCGGACGAAGCCTTCACGTTCATCTATGCCATGGCCGACCAGACCTTTACGCGCTATGTGGCGGAAGACCAGGGGTATCTGACGGCGCGCGTGGATGATCTGGAGACGGTGCAGGATATAATCTATCCATTCCTGGAACTGCAATACCAGTGCATGTTGGAGCAAGAGCCGTTCCGCCAACCGGCCAATGCGCGCGGGCTGGAGGTGGAGACGGTCTACAAGAACGAACTGGATAAGCTTTGGCTGGGCCAGGCCGAGTTGACTGAAGCGTTCATGGCGAGCGTCAAGGACGCGGTGGACGCGGTCATGGAGAAGCCTTTCTAGCGGCTTGCCTGCCCGACGGACAGGCTGTCGTAGCCAGAACGAGTCTACCGAGCGCATACCTTCCCGGAAGTTCAGAGCTTCCGGGAAGATCCGCTCATTTTGTAATCATTATCCTTGCAATCATTTGGCAGAGGTGCAGCAACGCATGAGCAATATCTATCGTGAACTAGGCGTCGAGCCGATCATCAACGCCGCGGGGACTGTATCGGCGTACAGCGGCAGCTTGATGCATCCAGAGGTGACCGACGCCATGAACCAGGCCAGCCGCGCCTATGTGATCATGGAAGAACTCCACTTGGCCGCGGGCAAGCGCATCGCCGAGTTGATCGGCGCGCCCGCGGCCCATGCCTGCGCGTCCGCGACCGCGGGGATTGCGCTGGCGGGCGCGGCGGCCATTACTGGCACAGACCGCGAACTGGTGCGGCGCTTGCCCCATGTGGACGGGCTGAAACATGAGATGATCGTCCAAAAAAGCCACCGCATGGGCTATGATCAGGCGATTGAACTGAGCGGCTGCCGCTTTGTCGAGGTCGAGGCCGACGCGGACGCGCTGGCCGCGGCCATTAACGACAAAACCGCGGGCATCTGGTATGTCTTTTCCTGGGGACTGACCGGGCCTGCGCTGCCGCTGCCGGAGGTGGCAAAGATCGCCCGCCAAGCGGGTGTGCCGCTGCTGGTCGATGCGGCCTCCGAACTGCCCCCCATGTCCAATTTGCAGCGCTATTTAAAAGAGGGCGCTGACTTGGTGATCTTCAGCGGCGGCAAGGGGCTGCGCGGGCCGCAATCGTCGGGAATGGTCATCGGTCGTCCCGACTTGGTCGAGGCGTGCCGCCTCAACGACAGCCCCAACGCGAGCATTGGCCGCGGGATGAAAATGGGCAAAGAGGAGATCGTGGGGCTGGTCAAGGCTGTGGAAATCTATGTGAACCGTGACCACGACGCGGATATGTTGGTGTGGGAGCGGCGCGTGCAATACATCATCGACCAACTGAGCACGATTCCGACGCTCAAGGCGTGGCGGCAGCTTCCCTATGGGAGCGGGCAGCTTTTTCCCCACGTCGCCATGACCTGGGACATCAACCGGTTGGAAGTGAGCTATCAAGAATTCTTTGACCAGATGTTGGGCGGGACGCCGCGCATCATGCCCCAACAGTACAACGACCCCATGCGCGACGGGGAGCAGCAGATCCGTCTGCACGTCCACACGCTGCAGGAAGGGCAGGAAGTTGTGGTCGCCCGCCGCGCGCGTGAGGTGTTGGGCGCGTAACGCGGCATACAAGTCACTTCAGCCGTGTCACTCGAACCCGTAACCACCTGAACCATAACCAGTTGAACCAAAAGAGGCTTTTCGATGCACATCGATGATTTTGAGATCGCCAACCTGCCGCGCAGTCAGAAAAAGTATGAGATGTACGATGTGGCCGCGCGGCCGGATGGCGGTATGTGGCGGATTCCCGTGCTGACCCTCACCGCGGCCGAGGCCGGCCCCACCTTTGTGGTTATCGCGGGCATTCATGGCGACGAGTATGAGGGGCCGCAGACGATTGCCAATGTCTACCAACAGCTTGAGCCGGAGCATTTGCAGCAAGGGCAGTTGGTCATGGTTCCTTTCTTCAACATGCCCGCGTGGGAGGCAGGGACACGTACAAGCCCGGTGGATGGGCTGAACCTGGCGCGCGTCATGCCGGGCGACCCCAATGGCAGCATCTCCTACCGGCTTGGATATTATGTCACCCACAAGTTCATCGATCCCAGCGATATGTTCTTGGACATCCACAGCGGCGGCGTCGCGCTCAATATCTGCACCTCGATCTATTACTATGCCACGGACAATGAGATCGGGCGCAAGACCAAGCTCGCGGCAGAGGCGTTTGCCGCGCCCGCGGTAATTGGCAATTCGGAGCCGTCTAAGGCAGTCTACGGCTGCAGCTTCCGCACTTGTTGGGACCGGGGCAAGGCCGGCATGTTCACCGAGGCGCATGGGGCCGGTCGCATCCTCAAGCATGAAGTTGACTGCTTTACGACGGGCGTGCTCAACGTCATGAAGCATTTGGAAATGCTGCCGGGCGAGCCGATTCCGCAGCCGGTAACGCATCACCTTGTGAGCGATGGTCAGCCTGGGGGCAGCTTCAGCGCAAGCGTGGCTGGATTCTTCCGGCCTGCGGTCGACATTCTGGAGCAGGTTCGAACCGGGCAGTACCTTGGGGCTGTCCTGGACTTCAGCGGCGCGCCGCTCGAAGAATTCAGAGCGGGGCGCGATGGGTATGTGACAACGTTGCGCGCAGTGCCCCGCGTCAGCGTTGGCGATTCGTTGATCGGGATCACCGGCGGGCAGCGGCTGCGCTAATCTTCGCAGGAGGGGCAGCACATCGACCTTCCGGGGAGTTGGACGCTTGTCGGAAGGTCGATCCCCCGGTCTTCACCTGATCTTCACCTGTCTTCACCCGATCTTTTCTGTGGTTAGGGCGCACGCAAACACAGTGCAGACAAGAGGCCCTATGCAACCCCACCCCACACAACCCTACCCCGTGCAATCCCTCAATCAACTGGTGGCGCGCCTGATCGAACTGCGCGAGCAGGGGCGGGCACAGGTGACGCTCTTAGCAGTCTGTCCCAACTCGGCAGCGGTGTTGGAGGCCGCGGTAGTGGCCGCGCAGCGCAACCGCACCCCCATGCTCTTTGCCGCCACGCTCAACCAAGTGGACATCGACGGCGGCTATACGGGATGGACCCCCGGAGCCTTTGTCGACACCATGCGCCAGATGGCGGCCAAGCACGGCTGCACGGTACCGCTCTATCCCTGTCTTGACCACGGCGGGCCATGGCTCAAAGACAAGCACACGACCGACAAGCTCTCGCTGGCGGAGACGCTGGCCGCGGTCAAAGAGAGCCTGGCCGCGTGCTTGGCCGCGGGCTATCAACTCCTGCACATTGACCCCACGGTGGATCGCAGCCTGCCCCCTGGCGCGCCGGTTCCCATTGACTTGGTGGTGGCGCGCACGCTGGACTTGATGGCCCATGCCGAGGCCGAACGGCAGCGCTTGGGGCGAGCGCCGGTTGCCTATGAAGTGGGCACGGAGGAGGTACACGGCGGCTTGGTCGATATGGAGAACTTCGAGCGCTTCTTGGCCGGGCTGCGCCGCGGCTTGGCCGAACGGGGCCTGCTGGCGGCCTGGCCTTGCTTTGTGGTGGGCAAGGTGGGGACCGACCTGCACACGACCGAATTTGACCCGGCCGCGGCTGCACGGCTCTTTGAGATGGTCGCGCCCTATGGGTCACTGGTCAAGGGGCACTATACCGATTGGGTGGCGAACCCTGAAGCGTACCCGGCCGCGGGCATGGGTGGGGCCAATGTGGGGCCTGAATTTACCGCGGCGGAATACCTGGCGCTGGCCGACCTGGTGCGCAAAGAGGAGGCGCTCTGTCGCAGCCGGGCCGGGGTGGAGCCGTCGCGCTTCCTGGAGGCGCTGAAAGCGGCAGTCTACGCGTCGGGGCGCTGGCGCAAGTGGCTGCAAGCGGAGGAGGAAGGGGTCGACTTTGCGGCCCTCTCCCCCGCGCGGCGCGCCTGGCTGGTGCAGACGGGCGCGCGCTATGTGTGGACCGATCCACAGGTGCTGGCCGCGCGCGAGCGGCTTTACGCCAATCTGTCGGCTGCCGACCAGCCGCCCGATGCCCACGGCAGCCGCTTGGACCCGCACGCCTATGTGGTGGAGCGGATCGCCCACAGCATCGACCATTATGTCAATCAATTCAACCTCTTTGACGCGCATCACCTCCTGCAAGCGTAGATTGAAGGGCAGTGCCCTTTTTTGACTGGTGGACGCTCTCGCGGGGGTCCGTTGTTCTTGGGCTGCGGCGCGCGCGGGGTATACTAGGGAGCGTCCAACCGAGTCAGACAGCTTGCCTGCCCAACCCCACGCTCCACCGAAGAAGCCGAGGAGAACGCCATGAGCCTTTCGCGCGTGCGCAAACAGATGACCTGGTCGATTGAACGCGAGGCCGATCGCGATACGGCCTTGATCCCGCCCACGCTGAACACCCAGCCCGGCCCGGCTTACAGCTATGCCAGCCGTCAATGGCAGGGGATTCCCGGCTTGGAACGCACACGCCGCGGGCGCTTGTTCGCCACCTGGTATTCGGGCGGCGCAGGCGAGGGCAGCGACAACTATGTGCTGCTGGTGACAAGCGAGGACGACGGGCAAAGCTGGAGCGAACCGATCCTGGTCATCGACAACCCGGGCCGCGTGCGCGCCTATGACCCTGGCCTCTGGATCGACCCGCGTGGGCGGCTGTGGCTCTTTTGGGCGCAGAGCTATGAATTTTACGATGGCCGCGCCGGGGTGTGGACGGTGCGCTGTGACGACCCGGACGCGGCCGATCTACAATGGAGCGCGCCCCGGCGCATTGCCAACGGCGTGATGATGAACAAGCCCACGGTCTTGCGTACAGGCGAATGGTGCTGGCCGACCGCGGTGTGGGACTACTGCGAGCCGCTTCTGCCCAGCCTGGACGCGCAGCGCTTTTCCAATCTTTCGGTCAGCACGGATGAGGGGGAAAGCTGGACGCTGTGGCCGGGGCCGGACGTGCCCGACCGCCAGTTTGACGAGCATATGCTGGTGGAGCGGCGCGACGGCTCTTTGTGGATGCTGGTGCGCACGACCTATGGCATCGGCGAAAGCATCTCCACCGACCGCGGCCGCACCTGGACACCGGGCCGCGATTCGGGGCTGGGCGGGCCAGGCTCGCGCTTTTTCATCCGGCGGCTGCGCTCCGGGCGGCTGCTCTTGGTCAATCACCACCAATTCACCCAGCGCAACAACCTGACCGCGATGTTGTCGGACGACGACGGCGCGACCTGGTACGGCCATCTGCTCTTGGATGGCCGCGACAAGGTGGCCTATCCTGATGGGGTCGAGAGCGAGGACGGGACGATCTATATCATCTATGACCGCGACCGCTATGGCGACAAGGCGATCCAGATGGCTGTCTTTACCGAAGAAGATGTGGCCCAGGGCAAGCTTGTCTCGCCCCAGGCGCGGCTGCGACAGCCGGTCAGCGGCGAGCACCAGTCTTAGCCCATCGCACGAGCAGATAGGCGTTATCCAGGAGAGGAACGCGCATGAGCGGAGACGAGGCAGCGAAGCGACAGCCGGGCACGCTGGAGGGGCCGCGGCCGCCGCGCCTGGCGGAGCGCGACGCGCTGCTCGACATGGTCAATACCATCTTTCGCACGTCGCGCGGCCAAGCGCCCACGATTGGCCGCGATTGGGCGCACGTCTACACAGCGGACAACCTTGCCAATGTGTCGGTCATCTTCGACGCGGGCAAGCCGGTTGCGTCCACCGGCGTTTGGGCCAACGACGTGGTGATCGGCGATGTGCAGGTGCGCGTGGGCGGCATCAACACCGTGGGCACGCTGCCCGACTATCGCCTGCGCGGGCTGGGTTCGCAGGTGGTGCTGGCCGCGCACCAGACCATGCGCGATCTAGGCTGCTTGGTGGGGCTGTTGAGCACAGGCATTGCCGACTGGTATCGCCGCCTGGGGTGGGAAGAGGCCGGGATCGTGCGCAGCTATGGCCTGGACCGGGCGAGTGCGGAACGGCTGCCCCCTTTGGCCGCGGGCGAGCAGATGCGCCTGGTCGATTGGCAGGAGCAGGACAGCCCGCTAGACGATCTGCTGGGCGATCTGCTAGACGGGCTGCTGGAGATCTACGCGCAGGAGCGGCTGGGCGGGCGGCGCACCCCCGCGCTGTTGGCGGATCTGTTGACCGCGCGCCAGGTGCAGCAGATTGCGCTGGCCGAGGCGAACGGCAAGCCGCTGGCCTATTTCTTTTTGCAGAGAGGGCAGATCGTGGAGTGGGCAGGGCCTGCGGCCAGTGTGGCCGGGCTGGTGCGCGCCTATGTTGAATCATCTGCCTTTGAAACGTCTACCCTTGAAACCTCTACTGTGCAGCGCGACGACGCGGCATCGCTGACGCTGGTCGCGCCGGGCTGGGCGCATCCGCTGGTGACCTTGCTGGATGGCGCGGGCGTGCCCTTTACCACGCGCCATTTGGGGATGCTCTATCTGGTCGATCCGCAGGCGCTGCTGGAGGCCTACGGCGTGACGGCTGTGCGGCTTGAAGCAGCGGGCGATACATATGTGCTGCACAGCAGCCAGGCCAACACCAGTCCGAGCGGCGCGCCGCTCACCCTCGACCGGCGGCAGTTGACCCGGCTCTTCTTTGGTTCCACGCAGGCAAGCGAGGGCGCGCAGCCCTTCGAGGGCCTTTTCCCCCTGCCCTTCTGGCAGTGGTACTTGGAGAAGGTCTAGGCGGCGCAGCGCGTTTCATCTTGCTCCCCCCAACTATTTCAAACAAGCGTTCCCCCGAGGCCGCGGCCATTGCGCCGCAGCCGCGCACAACTTTTGAAAGGTTTTTTTTATGTCTACACCATCTAGCCATCAAGCTGACGATCAAGAGCGCATCGGTCGCGTCGAGAACGCCGTGAATACCTATTCGCGGCCAAGCGACCTGAAGATCACCGACATCCGCGTGG
>CAZZNG010000188.1:0-8562 GCA_964655505.1 uncultured Litorilinea sp.
ACATCTACCGCGAACTCGCCCGCGCCATGCAGCAAAAGCGCGATGAACGCGAGCGCTGGGTCGCCAAGGTCAAATACGAACTGGAGCGGGAACTGTCAAAAGCGGGCATTCCGGCAGTTGTCACTGGGCGGCCCAAGCATATCTACAGCATCTATCGCAAGATGAAGCGCAAAGACGTGGATTTTGACCAGATCTATGACATTCACGGCTTCCGCATCATCGTCGATAACGAAGGCCAATGCTACGCTGCGCTCGGCGTTGTCCATAGCAACTACCGCCCCATTCCCGGCGAATTTGACGACTACATCGCCAACCCCAAGGACAACATGTACCGCAGCCTGCATACCGCGGTGCTTTCCAAACGCAGCGGGCGGCCCATGGAGATCCAGATCCGCACCCACGAAATGCACGAAATCGCGGAGCGCGGCATCGCGGCCCATTGGCAGTACAAAGAGCAGCGCCGCCACAATGACAAATTCCAAGAGAAGATCGCCTGGCTGCGCCAGTTGATGGAGTGGCGCGCCGACGTCCACGACGCCACCGAATTTGTCGACGGCATGAAGACAGATGTCTTCCACGACCGCGTCTATGTCTTTACGCCCCAGGGCGACGTCATCGACCTGCCTGCCGGTTCCACCCCCATCGACTTTGCCTATGCCATTCACACCGAGCTAGGCCATCGCTGTCGTGGGGCCAGCATCAAGGGGCGACTTGTCCCGCTCGACTACAAGCTGCAAAACGGCGACCAGGTCACCATTATCGCGGCCAAGCGCGGCGGCCCCAGCCGTGACTGGCTCAACCCCAACCTGGAATATGTCGCCACCCAGCGCGCCCGCAGCAAGATCCGCAACTGGCTGCGCAAGCAGGGACGCGAGGAGAACATCCAGCGCGGGCGGCAAATGCTCGAAAAAGAGATGAAGCGCCTCGCCATCAATGACAGCTTCGAAGCGATGGCAAAGCTCTTCAACTATGAGAAGGTGGACGATTTCCTCGCGGCCATCGGCTACGGCGACATCAACTCGCAGCATCTCGCCACGCGCGTCCTCGAAACCGAACGCCGCGAACATGAGCGGCGTCTGTGGGAGGAACGCCCCTGGGAGGCCGCGGTCTCGCCCAGCCGCAGCAGTAGCAGCGGCGACGGCTTCCGCGTGCAAGGCGTCGAAGGCTTGCTCACCCACTTGGGCCGCTGTTGTAACCCGGTTCCCGGCGACGCCATTGTCGGCTATGTCACCAGAGGCCGCGGCGTCACCATCCACCGCACCAATTGTCCCAACATCAGCAACATTGTGCGCAGGGGACAAGACAATCGCTTGGTGGATGTCACCTGGGCCGCCGAACCTGAAGCCACCTTCCCGGTCAAGATTCAGGTCAGCGCCTACGATCGCTCCGGCCTCATGCGCGATGTGGCCGCGCTGGTTGCCGACGAGCACATCAACATGGTTGCCGTGGAAGCCATCACCGGCCAAAAGGACAACATCGCACTCATCAACGCCACCCTGGAAATCCAAAACGCGGCCCAACTCACTCGCGTCCTGACCAAGATCGACCGGCTGCCCAACGTCGTCGAAGCGCATCGCATGATCGGCTAACCTGTCCGTTCTATTCATCCATCCATTCGGTCGTACGCGCGCCAGTCATCATCACAGCCAACGTCATCATGCAGCAGACTGGCCCACTTCAGCAGCGGCTCACACTGCGAAGAAGGGGAATATATGCTGTATCAGACGCTGCGCTCAACTGCCTACAAAGTTGCCCCCAATCTGGTCTATTCGCTGATCTCCATCAAAGTGCGCGGCGAATGCAAGCGCTGGTTCTACGATTTCCAAAGCGAGATCGCGGCCAAACTCTTCGACCCAGGCCCGGTTCGAGTCTTGGCAGGCCCATTCCAGGGGATGCGCTATTTCAATCGAGTCGTCTGGGGGCCGATCACGCCCAAATGGTTGGGTAGCTATGAACAGCAGTTGCATGGCATCGTCCGCTCGACGCCCAACCGCGGCTATGCGCGTATCGTCGACATCGGTGCAGCCGAAGGCTACTACGCGGTAGGCCTGGCGCGCCTCAGCCCGAACATGCCTGTCCACGCCTTTGACATCGACCCACACGCGCGCAAATTGCAGCGCGAACTGGCCCAACTCAACCACGTCGACAACCTCATCATCGGCAAACTGTGCAGCCATGCCACCCTGGTCGACCTGCTGCAAGCCAAAACCTTTGTCATGTGTGACATCGAAGGCGCGGAAGCAGAGCTGCTCGACCCTGTGGCTGTCCCCAACTTCACCCGCGCCGATATCCTGGTCGAAGTCCACCCCACCCGCGACCTAACCATGGAGCAGGTGCGCCAGCGCTTGATCGATCGCTTCAGCCCCACTCACTATATCACCGAGATCCAAGCCTACGACCGCACCCAACTTGACCTAGCCGCCTGGCAGGCAGCAGTGCAAAATCGTCTATCGCCCGACGAATTGACAAAAGCCCTCAACGAGCACCGCTCCCTAGCCCAAACTTGGCTCTGGATCGAAGCCAAATAGGACGCGCGCTGCCCGACAGATGCCGGGCAGGAAAACAGCCCTGAATTGCTGAAATGGGGAATACGAGGGTAGGGTGAACAGCGCGCAGAATCAAACTTGAAGCATCAAACTTGGAGCGTGTAGCCCTTGCCGCGCACGGTGAGCAAATAGACCGGGTTGGATGGGTCCGGCTCAATGCACTCGCGCAGCCAGCGGATATGCACATCCAGCGTGCGCGTGTCTTCGAGGTAGTCGGTCTCCCACACCTGTTCCATGATCTCGCCCCGGCCCACCACCTCATTGGCGTGTGCCATCAGAAATTGCAGCAGCGCGCTCTGCTTGGGGGTCATGTGGTGCTGCCCATTGGGTGTGTAGACCGTGCGCGTGGCGACATTGAGGCGGATCGACCCCACCTGTAGCACATGACCCACCAGCCGCGCCGCTACCTCGCGCAGCATCGTCACCACCGGCTCTTTTTCCAGCGGCAGCGACAGCGTGCCGTCAAAGGCGAATTTACTCTGCAAGGGAGGGTTTGCCACCGCGATCAACGTGGCCGAAGGCAGCCGGTAGCGCAGCATCTCGCAAAAGCGCACTCGGCTCTCCGGCTTGCCGTCCACCTCCACCAGGATTGTCTGGGGCGGATTGGCGCGAATCTCCTGCAAGACTGCTTTTTGGCTGGTAAACGTGTGCAGCACCAGGGCAGGCGAAGCCTTCTCCGCATCGTCACCCACACTGCCGTCATCTACACTACCGCCATCTACACTGCCATCCCCCTCCCACTGCCCGCTTTCTTCGTCGAGCGGGGGCGCATGGGCCGTGTTCCAGTCCGCCAACGCCTCTGTCAGCACGTCGGCTGTGACGGCGCGGCCGACAAACATGACGACCATGCGCGGCGGTTTGCCGGCAAGGGCAAGCCGTGTGCGATTGAAACCAGCTTCCCGTGACTCGGTTGTATGATTATGTGTGATCACGTCTTACTGCCTTGCGCGCTGCGTGGTCAGGTCGCTTCACATAATTACATCGTACCCCAGGGGCCTTGTGCAATCTCCATTTTGAAGCCACAAAGCCGCAGATCCAGTGTAACAGAAAAAAAACTGGTCATCGGCACAAGTAGCATCCGCTCCACCGATGACCAGTCTACCATATGTTTCCGGCTTGCTGTGTTCTGCCGGCAATGTTCCACCGGCACGCTCCTACTGGCTCGCTCGCCGCCGGTAGGATGAAGCGTCGCTAAAGCTGAATCGCCTCCAGCCGGTCGATCATGCCCTTGATCACATCAAAGCCCCCCTGCCAGAAGGCCGGGTCGCGCATATCAATGCCCACTTCTTCCAAAATCTCCACAGGCCGCGCCGAGCCGCCATGCGCCAGCAAGCGCAGATAGCCCGGTTTGAACGCGTCGCCCTCCTCTTGGAAACGCCGGTAGAGCGAGAGCACCAACAACTGCCCAAAGCTGTATGCATAGCAGTAGAAGGGCGTATGGTAGATGTGCGGGATGCTCACCCATTCAAAGCGGAATTCCTCGCCCACCTCCACCGAGTCGCCAAACTGGGTACGCAGATTCTCCATGTAGATCGTATAGAGATCATCCGGCGACTTGTTGTCGAGAATGGCGGCATGGGCATCGCGCTCGAAGATCACAAAGAACGCCTGGCGCATGACCGTCGCATACATATCGTCAACCGCGCTCGCCAGGATATCCCGCTGCACCAACGGGTCTTTCTCCTCGGCCAAGAGACGGTCGGTCAGCAGTTGTTCGGCAAAGACCGAAGCCGTCTCGGCCAGCGGCAGCGTGGCATGTTGCGTAAAGACCGAATGGTCCGCGGCCATCATCGAGTGGATAGCGTGGCCCAACTCATGCGCCAACGTCGACACATCGCGCACCTTGCCCGTGTAGTTCATCAACACCCACGGCGTTTGGCTCGGCAGCACCGTCGCACAGAACGCGCCGCCCCGCTTGCCCTTGCGCACCTCGCTGTCGATGTGATTTTGGTGAAAGACCCGGCTGGCTTGCTCCGCGATGCGCTCGTCAAACTCCGCAAAGGTTTCCAGCACCATCTTGACCGCATCGTCATACGCGATCTCCCGGTCGGACTCGGCCAACGGCGCATAGATATCATAGCGCCGCAGTTTCTCCATCCCTAGCCACTGCGCCTTGAGCTTGAAATAGCGCTGGAAGAGCGGCGCGTTGCGCTGGCAGACATCCAACAACGCCTCGACCGCATCGTCGGGAATATCGTTCGCCACATTGCGCACAGCTATCGGCGAGCTATACCCGCGCAACTCTACCTGCTCGGCAAACCAATCGCGCACACGGTTGGCATACACCTGCGCCAGGATAGACGACTCTTTTTCATAGACCCGATACAGTTCCTGATACGCCGCCGCGCGCAGTTCCGGTCGCGGCGAATAAGCATAGGCCATTAGCCCATCGCGCGTCAGCGTCTTGCTCTCGCCGTCCACCTCGACGGTGAACTCCAACCGGCTCGTCAACATCGAATAGAGCGTCATCACCGCGTCCATGCCGTTGGCATCCTTGACGTTGATGATCTGCTCCGACTTTTCGTCGAGTGTATAGGGTTTGGTGCGGCGCAAATCCTTCAGATAGAAATGATAGTCAGGATACTGCGCCTGATTGGGCAGAAGCGCCGCGGCCTCATCGTCGTCCAAACTCTTCCACCACAGTTCGAAGAAGAGGATGCGGTTTTGCATCGCGGTCAACGTCTGCTGCATCCGGTTGCGATAGGTCAGCGCCGCCGCAGACTGGGTGTCTGCCGAGAACCAAAGGCTTCCATACGCGCCCAGCGTGTACATCTGCTCGACCAGCGACTCCGCCAGTTCCATCATCTCGACCAACTGCGCCGGGTCCATCTCCGCGCTCAGTTGATCGCGCCGTGCCACAAACGCATCGACGCCCGCGCCCAATTCGGCCAAGCGCGCCTGGATCGTCTCTTCCCTGGTGTCGGGCAGCAGTTCCGACAGATCCCACCCCGAAAGCTGGTACTCATTCGATTCTTCGCGAATCAGCGTACTCATCCACGCCACTCCCTTCAAATCAACACAGGGCCGCGGCGCGCGGCCCTGTGATCGCAATTCATCGCTTAAACAGACAACCCCTGCTTATGCGCCATTGCCATTGGCGGCCAACCGGCGCAAGACCGTCTGCAAGATGCCGCCGTTCTTGTAGTAGTTGACCTCGACCGGCGTATCGATGCGGCTCACCACCTGGAACTCTGTCACCTTGCCGTCGTCGCTGACCGCGCGCACGGTGTACTCCTGCCCCGGCGCAATGTCGTCGCTCAAGCCCAGGATCGAATAAGTCTCATACCCAGTCAGCCCCAAGTCGTCCGGCGTCTGCCCAGGCAAGAACTGCAAAGGCAGCACCCCCATGCCGACCAGGTTGCTGCGGTGGATGCGCTCAAAGCTTTCGGCAATCACCGCGCGCACTCCTTGCAGCACTACCCCCTTGGCGGCCCAGTCGCGGCTGGATCCAGAGCCATACTCCTTACCGGCCAAGATGATCAGCGGCGTCCCGTCCGCCATGTACTTTTCCGCCGCATCCCACACCGGCATGACCTCGCCTGTGGGGATGTACTTGGTTACGCCGCCTTCGATGCCGTCCAGCATCCGATTCTTGATGCGGATATTGGCAAACGTGCCGCGCATCATCACCTCGTGGTTGCCGCGGCGCGAGCCGTAGCTGTTCCACTCGGAGCGCTGCACGCCGCGCTCTTCCAGGTAACGCGCCGCGGGGCTGCCCGGCGCAATCGCGCCCGCGGGGCTGATATGGTCGGTCGTTGTGCTGTCGGGCATAAAGACCAAGACCCGCGCGTTCTCAATCGGCTCCACCGGCGGCACTTCCGCGGTGATGTCAAAGAATGTCGGGCGCTGGATGTAGGTGCTGTTCGGATCCCAGTCAAAGAGGTCGCCCCCCGTCACCGGAATCTGGTTGAACTGCTCGTTGCTGTCAAAAATGTTGCTATACTCTTCCAGATACATCTCCGGCTTCAAGCAGCGGCGCACCTCGTCGCGGATCTCCTCCTGGGACGGCCATATATCGCGCAGATAGACCGGCTCGCCATTCGGATCATAGCCCAACGGCTCAGTTGTCAGATCGATGTCTACCGTGCCTGCAATCGCATAGGCCACCACCAGCGGTGGAGACGCCAGATAGTTGGCCCGCGTATCCGGGCTAATGCGCCCCTCAAAGTTGCGGTTGCCACTCAAGACCGATGCGGCCACTAGATCGCCCTCTTTGATCGCCTGGCTGATGTGCGGCGGCAGCGGGCCGCTGTTGCCGATACAAGTGGTGCAGCCATAGCCCACGGTGTGGAAGTTCAACGCCTCCAAATAGGGCGTCAACCCGCTTGCATCCAAGTACTTGGTCACGACCTTCGAACCCGGGGCCATGCTCGTCTTGACCCACGGCTTCACATCCAAGCCACGCTCGACCGCATTCTTTGCCAGCAGCCCCGCGCCAAGCATCACGCTCGGATTCGACGTGTTGGTGCAGGATGTGATCGCGGCGATCACCACCGATCCATGCTTCAATTCATACGTGTGCCCGTCCTCACTGACCGGCACGCACGTATCCAACTGCTCCGGCTTCAGCCCAAAGCCGCGCGGCCCAACGGGCGCGGTCAGCCCTTTCTGCCACTGCTCCTTCATGTTGCTCAGGTCGACGCGATCCTGTGGGCGCTTCGGCCCGGCCAGGCTCGGCGTCACCGTGCTCATGTCCAGTTCCAGCGTATCGCTAAAGACCGGCTCCGGCGAGTCGTTGGTGCGGAAAAGCCCCTGCTCCTTGCAATAGCGCTCCACCAGTTCGACCAGTTCTTCGCTGCGGCCAGTGCCGATCATGTAGCGCAGCGTCTCCTCGTCGACCGGGAAGAAGCCAACCGTCGCGCCATATTCCGGCGACATGTTGGCAATCGTCGCCCGGTCAGGCAGACTGAGCTTGGACAGCCCCGAACCGTAGAACTCGACAAACTTGCCGACAACGCCCTTCTGGCGCAGCATCTCGGTCACGCGCAGCACCAAGTCGGTTGCGGTCGCGCCCTCCGGCAATTCACCCGTCAGCTTGAAGCCAACCACTTCAGGCATCAACATATAGATAGGCTGGCCCAGCATAACCGCCTCGGCCTCGATGCCGCCGACGCCCCAGCCGACCACCCCCAACCCGTTGATCATGGGAGTGTGGCTGTCGGTTCCCACCAACGAATCCGGGTAGGCGACCTGCATGCCGTTGTGCGGCGAGGTCTGCACCACATTGGCGAGATACTCCAGATTGACCTGGTGCACAATGCCTGTGGCGGGCGGTACAACCCGGAAGTTGTCAAAGGCTTCTTGGCCCCACTTCAAAAACTCATAGCGCTCTCGGTTGCGCTCGAACTCGCGCTCCGCGTTGTAGAAGAGCGCAAAGACGCTGCCAAAGCGATCCACCTGCACACTGTGGTCGATCACCAGATCCACAGGAACCAGCGGGTTCACCTTCTTGGGGTCGCCGCCCAACGCTACCATCGCATTGCGCAGCGCCGCCAGATCAACCACGCTTGGCACACCTGTAAAGTCCTGCAAAACCACACGCGCCGGTTTGAACGGGATTTCCGTCTTGCCCGCGTTCTCCGGACTCCACTTGGCAATTGTCTCGACAGCTTCCTTGGTGATCTCGAATCCATCTGCCTGGCGCAGCGCCGCCTCAAGCAGCACCTTGATCGAGAACGGAAGCTTTGAAACCGGCGCAATGCCCTGCTCCTCCAGCGCCGACAAACGGTAGATCACCGCAGGGCCGCTCCCGGTTTCAAATGTATCTTTGGCATTAAAAAAATCTTGCACCGTCATCAGCTTTCCTTTCGCTGCGTGTGGATACCATAACCCATGAACCCATGGCAATTAACCCAATCGCAAGTACGCCGCCATGCTGTCATCTACAACTGGCTGACCGACATCCAGCTTGCGCCACCCCTTGCGCCCCCGGCGAAATCGCTAAACGACCCGTCTGTACGGCATCGCCATGCCCCATTGCTCGATCCAGCACACTCGATCCAGCATGCTCGATCCA
>CAZZNG010000188.1:8662-11166 GCA_964655505.1 uncultured Litorilinea sp.
CATCGCCATGCCCCATTGCTCGATCCAGCACACTCGATCCAGCATGCTCGATCCACTACAGTGGAGACACAGACCCCTGCGAGATGAATTGTGACGAAGAATAATGCAAGGCCCGTGTCTACCTGATGCCAACAGGGCGAACACGCGCCGGCACAGCAGACAGGATAAACGGAACCACCTGAAAATAAAGTGGGTGTAATCATACCAGCAACACTGGAAAGTGCTAAAAAGATGACAGCTTAGCAGCCACTACTGAACAGCCACTTGGGAATTGCCTTACACAGTGATTGCCCTACAAGGCAATCACCCTACACAACGGTCACGTTGTACAGCAGTCACGTTGCACAGCCTGGACCAGCTACGTGTCACGTTCTGCTGCGGGGGACGCATCCAGCGTCACCACGAGATCAAACGACTCAGGGGGTCGAACATAGGTGAAATAGGCTGCCTCTGCCGCGCCCCAGCGTTCATGCCATGCCGCCAGAAAAGCCGCCTCTTCACGCGCCACCAGCCGCGCCCGGCGCACAGGGGAAGACGCCACCACCAAGACCGACAGGTCAACCAGATCGATCAGTTCAGGTCGCGTCGTATACGCGCCGTCCAATACAATGACCGGCTTCGGCTCGCACACCACAGCTTGCGCGGCCAGCGCATAGCTTCCATCGGGCCGCGTGCCCGCTGCAAAATCAAACGGATGCCAGCGAGCGCGCCGCCCGGCCAGGAGCGGTTCGAGCGCCTCTGTTCGCAGCCGCCGCCAGTCGAGCGCATCGCGCGCCCGCTCCTCCGGGCTGCGCGCCGCCCACTCCTGCTCGGTGATGTGCGCGGCAAAGAAATCATCAGCCTGTACAAGCGCCGCGTCCGCCGCCGCGGCCACAACCTGCGCCAGCGTCGACTTCCCCGCTCCGCTCTTGCCATCAAAGGCCACCAGCAGCGGCAGCGTCCGATCCACCTGCCGCGCCTGAACCGCGGCCATTACCGCTACCGCCGCGCGCTGTAACTCACTGTTTGCCATGGCTGTTTCCACCCTGATGGACCTCTCCTGACAGTTTGCCACAACTCCCGACAGCGATCAGTTAGAGGTGCTACAGTTAAGCCATTATGTCACCTCCAACTCAGAATGCGGCTGATGTATACGGCGAGATGCACCCGGCTAGAATCACAACCAGCCCATTAAATAGCGACTAGCCGATCTGCATAAATGTGCTATACTAAACAGTACCCAACGGCCCATCCCACCTGATCATGCTCCCATCAGGCTCAGAATCAATAGGGGCATCATGGACATCCGCCACAACCACCCACATCGATCGATAGGAAGGACCGCACAGGGCATCAACAGCGCCAACCAGCCGAACAGAGACACCCGCTCTGCCTTGTAGCGCGCGCAATTTCACGCAAGCCCGAGCAAAGCGCCGCTTTACACAAACTTGAACCGCCAGGCCCGTCATCAAGCGCAAGCGCTGGCGGCACAGCGCAAAAAGCGCCACAGGAGCCGTTTAGACAGGTTCGCCCACGCCGCGGCCACACTTTGACAGCTTGACCGCTCACATTCGAACCAGACAACGCGCCGGGCTGTCTACTTGGTCGCTCATTCAGCGCTTTTGACCAGAGCAAATGCAGGGGCGCAAGGACGATACCTGTTCAGGCACAATTTGATTTTAGCTGGCGTGTATGCTAGCATACGCTCGGGTGTGCCATGTTACAATCGTCAAATTCCGCTATCTGGTTGCTCTAGCCACAACTGACCGAAACCAGTTGGTTAAACACAGTAGCGATTGAGCACGACATTCAGCGCGACGTTGAGAAGAGTGAAGCAGCACGCTATCTACTCAACGGGCATCGATTCCCTTGCCGATCTGGCTTCATTCATTAGCTCTTCATTCATTCGGGTCGATGTCATTGAGTCTATGTCCACTCAGCTTTATTTCCCGGCAACACCCTTGCAGCGCTTATTTCCCTAATCAAAGCTGTACCCTTTTGCGTGTTTATTTCAATGTTCATACAAGGCTGTGTCTAATGCCATTCATATTTAGCCGGTTTCATCGTCAAATGTGGAGAATTGCCCATGCGACAACCTAAGCCGCTTTATTTAGCTCTAATCGGTGTCGTTCTTTTATTGCTCGCTGTGACCATCGCTCCCAGTTTTGCCAGCCTTAACTTGGCAGCGTACGCACAAGGGGAGGCGCCTCTCGCGGAGACCACGGTGCCGCCGCCCGCCCCGCCAACCGACACCCCCACGCCAACGGCTACGGCCACTGAGGAACCAACGGCAACGCCGACCAACACGGACGAGCCGACCGCAACGCCGACTAACACTGGCGAGCCGACCGCAACGGCCACCCAAGAGCCTGCACCACCGGCCCCGGTTCCGATTCCCGAACCGATCACCGTGGTGCTCTTTGGCACAGGTTTGGCGGCCCTCTCAGCAGCCGCAGCATCTCGCCGCAAGAACGACGGCGGCGAATAGTCTCGAACGTCTCGGCCATTCTAAGAGCGGCCTCGTG
>CAZZNG010000189.1:0-11100 GCA_964655505.1 uncultured Litorilinea sp.
TGGGGGATCAGCGCGATCTCGGCGGAGCGCGCCCGGCGCATGGCTTCTTCGGACAGGCTCAACAGGTCTTTGCCGTCCAACAGCACCTGCCCGCCCACGATCTCGGCGGGCGGCTGGTGCAAACGCATCAGGCTCAACGCGGTGGTGGTCTTGCCCGAGCCGGATTCACCCACCAGGCCAAGCCGTTCGCCGGGCCGCAGGAAGAAGCTGACGTCGTTCACGGCGCGCACTGGCCCGCGCGGTGTATGGTAGACAACCTGCAGGTTGCGTACTTCGAGCACCCGTTCAGTGGTCGAGGGCGATGTCTTGATTGGCTTTACTTGTGTATCCGTTACCATTTTTCTCTCAATGAAAAGCTGTACGCAGGCGGCATTAACCGCGCATGGCCCCGCGCAGCCGCGGATTGGCGTATTTGTCCAGCGACAGGCTCATGAGGAAAAGCCCGGTAAAGATGATGGACAAAACCGCAATGGGCGACCCCCACCACCACCACATGCCGCGGAACATGGCCGAGTAGTTAAACGAGTGGAAGAGGGTGCGCCCGATGGTCGGCACAGTCTGTGGGCCAAGCCCCAACACTTCAAGCCCCACAGCCGCCAAGATGCCCGTGCTGACAGAGCCGACAAAGGCCGCGGCCAGGAAGGCAGTCAGGTTGGGAAGCAGTTGCAGGAAGATGATCTCGAAGTCGTTCTGGCCGTTGAGGCGCGCAACATCGACAAATAAACGGTTGCGCAGGCTCAATGTCTGGGCGCGAATGACGCGCGCAGGCAGCGGCCAAGCCAAAAGCCCAACGATGATCGCCATCAATTCGACGGTCATCACGCGCACATAGGCGGAGATGGTGATCAAGATGGCGAGCGCGGGAATCACCAGCATGACATCGGCCAAGCTGCTAAAAACGGTATCGACATAGCCCCGATAATAACCGGCGATCAGCCCAATGACCGTGCCGATGAGCACGCCGACGCCACCGGCCAATAGGCCGATCTTGAAGGTGGTGGGGATGCCCAGCACTATCAGGGTAAAGACATCGCGGCCAAAGCCTTCTGTGCCAAGAAAGTATTCTGCGGAAGGCGGCTGGCTCAAGGGCGCTGCGCCCATGTCGGCCTGTTTCGGATCGACAAAGAGCGCGCCAATCATCCCAAACAGGTAGAGGCCCAGGAGCAGCGATAGGCCCAGGGTAAACATCCAGTTCTCGCGCAGAAAGCTGATAACACCGACCACCCAGCGCCAGGCGCGAGCACCGGGGTTCATGGTGCGAACTTCGGATAAGGTTGCTGTACTCATCTGTCCTTCTTTGCCAACTATGCTGCAACTGATCTGCTGCAAGGAGGTCGCCCAGTAGGGGCGAAGGGATCAAGCCCTGGCAGGGTTATCCCGAACTCTCGGAGACGTATGTCACGCGTGGATCGAGCCGCGGATAGATCAGGTCGATGATAAAGACGGCGAGACCCACCGACACGGCCAAGATAAAGGTGATGCCTTGGACCACGGTGTAATCACTGTTGGTGATCGACATATAGAGCTGATACCCCAGCCCAGGATAGGCAAAGATGATCTCGACCAAGATCGCGCCGGAAACCACATGGCCCAGCGCAATCGCCAATTGGGTCATCTGCGGCGGGATGGCGTTGCGCGCGGCATACCACCAGAGAATGCGCCGCTTGGGCAAGCCTTTGGCCTCGGCCAGCAACATGTAATCTTCGCCCACGGTGTTGACCATCAAGCCGCGCATGTTCAACGCCCATAGGCCCAAGCTGGACAAGATGATCGAGAGAGAGGGCAGCACCGCGTGGCGCAGCACACTCTGGATGAAAGGCCAGCTAAATTCACGATCCAGGCTGGTGTTATACGCGCCGCCCATGGGCAACCAGCCAGTGGAAAAGGCAAGCGCATAGAGCAGCAGCAGCGCCAGCAAATAATAGGGAAGGACAGCAAAGACCATCGTCACTGGAATCACCGATTTGACGATACGGGGCGTTCCCTTCCAAGCCATGAGCGCGCCCGCCGCCACCCCCAAGATGAAGGTGATGATCACAGAGACGCCGATCAAGCAGATCGTCCACAAGATTGACGGGCGGATCACTTCCCATACCCCCGCAGGAAAGGCGGAGAGGGAATAGCCGAACTCCAGGCGCGCCATGTTCTTCAGGTAGTCGAAATATTGAACATAGAGCGGGTCGTTCAGCCCGAACATCTCGCGATAGGCTTCATACATCGCTTCGCCGCCCTCGATCCCGGCGCTGGCTTGCTGCACACGCGAGGTAATTGCGCCAATCGGGTTGCCGGGCGCTAAACGCGGAATCAGAAAATTGATGGTGGCGGCGACATAGACGACAAAGATGAACAAGCCGAGCCGTCTAAAGAAATAGCCAAGGGTAATGCCTCTCATCGGTCTATGCTCCCCACCCAACCAGAATTAAATCGATCACGCGACGGTCAACTATGCGACACTCAACCAGACCATCGGCCAAATCGATGTCGCCTCTTCTCTGCGGTTTCAGTTCAACCATCCAATCCATGCAATCTATTAACTAGCTCGAACTATCTCGATCTACAATTTAGATCTTTGATTTACGAAACAACACCAAGCGGGTGTGTCACCCGCCGCCTCGTCTAGCTTGTGTGAGGCGACAGGTGACACGAATTTCTTTGCGCTTAGTTGCCCTTCCACTCCAACTCGGTCAAGATGACCTGGAAGGTGTGCCAGTGGCCGGGCGGCTGGATATAGTTGTTGTCAGCCGTCGGCCAGTTGGTCCAGTTGGACTCGTTGAAGAGGATGAAGGCAGGCTGCTGGGCCAGCGGAATGGCCGGCAGTTCGTCCACCCAGATCTCCGCGGCTTGGCGCATGAGGTCCATCACCTGCGGATCGCCCAGGGGCAGGCTGCCCATCTGGTCAAGAATGGCCGAGTATTCGTCATTCACCCAGCGACCGGAGTTGTTGGTGTTGTCCACATACTCCGTACCGGACTGACCCACCGGGCGGACCCAATCCTTGTGATAGCGGTTCATGCCGAACCACGGTTCGATCACGCTGCCGCAGCCGCTCCAGTCGGTCGAGCCTTCGAACTCACCGCGGCCGGTGTTCTCGCGGAAGATGCCCCATTCGAGGATGCGCAGCACCGCGTCGATGCCGACATCGTTGAGTTGCTGCACGACGATGGTGGCGATTTGCTCCATGAAGGGCGGCGCGACGATGTCAATCGAAAGGGTCTGACCATCGGCGCTCTCATAGAAGCCTGTGCTTTGGTTGAGCGTATAGCCCTGGCCTTCGATCAGTTCGCGCGCGCGATCCGGATTGAATTCGACCACCTGCTCGGTCAAGTCGGCAATCTCATCCAGATAGGGCTGCATGGCCGGATAGTCAGGGAAGATAAAGCCCGCGGGAACGCTGGCCCCTTCCCAGACCACATCGATGATCTGCTGGCGGTTCATGGCGTAGCTCAACGCCCAACGCATTTCCTTGTTGCCCCACGGCTCGACCGTGTGGTTGACGGTCAGCATACGCGGGCAGGGGTCGCGCCAGGCATAGGGCGGCTCAGGGTTGTACGCGAGCAGGTTGGGGTTGCGCGATTGGAGCAGTTGCATTTGGCTCAGACCCTGGGGGCCGCCGCTGTCCAACTGGTTGTCCACCAGCATCTGGTTGGTGGTTTCCGCAGCCGGAACCCAGACATAGTGGACTTCGGTCGGCTGGGGCAGGTCGAAGTGACCGGCCTTTGCGCCCCACCAATCATCGTTGCGCTCGTAGACGAACTCGGTCGGCGAGAAGCGCTTCACCCGGTAGGGGCCGCTGAAGATCGGCGCGCCCGTCTCCGCGTCGTACTCGTTGCGGAAGGTAATCGGGTCTACGCCTTCCCACACATGCTTGGGCAGCGGCACAATCGCCTGGGAGGTTGTGCCGGCCAGGTTTTCCATGACGAAACGCGGGTTGGACTCGGTCAGCACAAAGTGAATGGTGCGGTCGTCCACAGCCTCGACTGATTCGACCCAGCGCTCCACCGCGCCCGACCAGTTGAGTTGGGGCGCGTGTTCCTTTAAGAATTCGATGGTGAAGACCACGTCTTCAGCGGTCAAAGGCGTGCCGTCGCTCCACTCGGTCCCGTCGCGCAGCGTCACCGTCCACTCGTCCAGGGTTTCATTGGACTCGAAGCTTTCGCCCAAGCGGCCAATGATCTCGCCTGTTTCATAGTTCAGCATGAACATGGGTTCGATCATGACCTGGTTCATGCCTTGGAGGATAAACGTGCCGGGAATATAAGGATTCCAGATATCCGGGGCCGGGATCTGCGCGCCGACCGTAAAGCGCAGGATGCGGTCGCCACCGTCCGAGGTTGCTGCTTCACCACCTTCTGCTTGAGCAGCCTCGCCTTCGGTCGTAGCAGGTTGGGTCTGTTGAGGGGCTGTGCTGCCTCCGCACCCTGCCAAGATCAAGGCAGAGACGACAAGCAACAGCAGCGTCTTCAACAGACTAGATTTTGATACGGACAACGGGTGCCTCCTTTGGTTCTGTTGGGAAGAATGATTGTCACAATGAACGTGTGCGGCACAACAATTTGCGACCACTCGCCATTTGTCCGGCCACTCAACTGCGGCCGAGGCGGTTCGGTCACAAGCAGGATACACCGTCACACATGTAGAATAACCGTCGGGGACACGGGTATCCATGCACAGCCAAACGATGCAAAGACGCCCAATCTAAAGACGCTCAAACCCCTGTATGAGCGCACATCGAGCAGCAGCTAACGATAGGCTGGTTTGAGATGAGACGGGCTAATGACTCAATCGTCCAACTTTCCACTGGATTGCGTTTGTCCGGCAACTGCCGGTGTGAAACACCATAGAAAGCCTGTTTCTCGCTGCCCCCTGCACAGGTTTGCACACTGATCACACTGATATCGAGCAGATACATCTCTGAATGCAGATGGGGGCAAACAGTACAGCAAGCTTGGTGTACAAGGCTTGGCGTGACGATCGCCATCTAGCGACGACGATCAACCGCAAAAGAGGAGTACTCGGAAAACTCATTTTATCATACCGCTAATCGGTGGATTGTCAAAGTCTCCATGACTGTCCTGCTCGCTTCCCACCCATAAACAGCGGTGTGCAACAGGGTCGCGAGGCGCTGATGAGCGCCGGTTGCCGGGCATTTAACAAGGGATTGGTGTACCATAAAAGAGTACGCACCGCACAGACCATCCATTCAAGAGCACCCGTTGAAGGCCATCTGTTGAAGAACGTCAGTGAATGTCATGGCGGCGCTCGTTGCCGCTATGCAGCCAGTGGAAGCCCAACAAGTAAATTCCAACAACCACAATCCAACAACTGAGAATCCAACAAGGGAAAGGAAGAGGGTATGAACGGCTTGGACGCGCACACCACCATTACGCGCATCGAGCGGGTCGAACTGAGCGGCGAACGCCCGCGCCACGCGGGCTGCAATGCGCGCTTGGGGGCACATGGCACGCGCGTGCGGGTGCCCCTTGCGCGGCTCACCTGTGCAGACGGTTCGCAAGGCTTCGGCTTTTGCACAGCGGACGAAACCGCCGCGCGCCAGGTGCTTGGGCGGCCCCTGGGCGAACTCTTTTCAAGCGAAAGCGGCAGCACCGCGGCGGGGCAGCCTTTTGACTTTCCCTTGTGGGACTTGATGGCAAAACGGCAGAATCAGCCGGTCTATCAATTGGCCGCGGCCATGCACGGCAAGCCCCTGGAGGGGCCGCGGCGTGTGCCGTGCTATGACACCAGCCTCTATATCGACGATCTACACTTGGACGACCATGCCGCGGCCGCGGCGCTGATCGCAGAGGAAGCAAGAGAAGGCCATGCCCGCGGCCACCGTCATTTCAAGATCAAAGTCGGTCGCGGCGCGCGCCACATGCCGCTGGAGGCAGGCACAACGCGCGACATCGCGGTCATACGTGCCGTGCGCGAAGCGGTTGGCCCGGATGCAACGATCATGATCGACGCCAACAATGGCTACAACCTCAACCTGACCAAGCATGTCTTGGCCGAGACCGCGGACTGCAACCTCTTTTGGCTGGAAGAGGCATTCCATGAGGATGCGGAGCTTTATCGCGACCTCAGGGCATGGCTGGCGGAGCAGGGACTCAAGACGTTGATCGCGGACGGCGAAGGGCTGGCCTCCCCTGCCCTGCTGGATTGGGCGCGCGATGGCGTGATTGACGTGGTGCAATATGACATCTTCAGCTATGGCTTCACGTCCTGGCTGGCGCTGGGTCGCCGCCTGGACGAATGGCATGTGCGGACCGCGCCCCACCACTACGGGCGGCATCTGGGCAACTATATCGCCGGTCATCTGGCCGCGGCCATCCACGGCTTTGCCTTTGTTGAATGGGACGAGGCGACGACGCCCGGCGTGGATGGCTCGGCCTACCGCGTGCAGGAAGGCAACGTGCTGATTCCCGATGCACCAGGCTTTGGCTTGACGCTGGACGAAGCGCGCTTTGAAGCGGCGCTCGCCAAGGGCGGCTATGTCGTGCAATAGCGTGAACATGAAGAATTAAGCGTGGTCATCCCTCTCATGCGGGGATTTACCTTCCGGGACGCTCTGAGATTTATTCCCATCTGCTCGCGAGATGGGTGCAGCGTCCCGGAAGATCCGCCATCCCCGCGCGCCGCGGCCCCCGTTTGCCCCTCCCCCCAAGTGTGCCCCCTTGCCTCGCTGACTCTACCTCGCTGACCCTGTCTCCCCTATCCACTTGACCAGGTAGAAAACTCGCCCAAAAGCGAGTCGAGCACCCACCAAGTGCCGGGTGTCCTGCTAGCTGATCCCGCCTAAAGTAAGAGCGACATCTTTACGTTTGTTCATTGGCCTGTTCATTGGCCTGTTCGTTGGCTGGTTCATTGCGATCAGCCCGTATTTGTGAAATTTTCAACGATTCTCATGCGCTGCGCGCCGCCCTTTCCAGTCGGACGCGGCGTGCATAGGACCAACGCATCGGATCAACGCACAGGACCGAAAGAGGACCAAAAGGATCTGCCATGAGCGCCCAATCTGCCCGTCCACCAGCATCTCGTTCACCGGCACAGCGTTCATCGGTGCAGCGTTCATCGGTGCAGCGTTCATCGGTGCAACGTGCAACCAAAGCGAAGGAGCATCCCAGCGGTGACAACCGTTTTAAGCTGGTTGACCGCACGCTCAAACGCTTTCGATATCAGCAGGATGCGCTGATCGAAGTGCTGCACACAGCCCAAGAAGCATTCGGCTTTCTGTCCGATGACCTGCTGATCTACGTGGCCCACCAGCTCAAACTGCCGCTCAGTTGGGTCTATGGGGTGGCGACCTTCTATCATTTCTTCTCGCTCAAGCCGCAAGGAGAACACTCCTGTATTGTCTGTCTCGGCACAGCCTGTTATGTGAAGCGGGCCGCCGAAATCTTGGCTGTGCTGCAAGAGAGCTTTGGCGTTGAGGCCGGTCAGACCACCGCTGACGGTGCGCTGAGTCTCAATACAGCGCGCTGCCTGGGCAGTTGCGGCCTCGCGCCGGTGCTTGTCATCGACGGGGCTGTGGTGGGGCGCGCCACGCCCGAAACGATTGTCGCCGACGTGCAAGGGCGACTCGAACCGGCCTCGGCTGCGGCAGAGACGGCAGCGGAAACCGCGGCATAGCAGCAGGCTTTAGGCGTTTAAGCAAGGGCAGCACTGCCCATTAAGCAAGTGTGAGGAGTGGTTATGAACAGCGCCGAACTGGAGCAAATTGCCCAACGTGAGCGCGAAAAACAAGAGGCTTTTCGCTGTCGTCTCCTCTGCTGCGCCAGCACGCCCTGTCTTTCGTCGGGTGGCGCTGCGGTGCAGGCCGCGTGTGAGGCCGCCATTCAGGAGCATGGGCTGGACGCGCAGGTTCAGACCGTGGCGACGGGCTGCATGGGACCGTGCAGCCGCGGCCCAGTCGTGACTGTGCAGGAACAAGGCAAGCCGGACACGGTCTATGAGAACGTGACGCCGGAGGTGGCGCGCCAGATTGTCGAGCGCCATCTGCTTCAGGGCCAGCCAGTCGAAAGCAACGCGCTGCCCGCGGACCTGCCCTTTATCACCAAGCAGCACAAAGTCGTCTTAGCCAACAGCGGGCGAATCGACCCGGAGCAGATCGGCGACTACTTGGCCCACGGTGGCTATCGCGGTCTGGACAAGGCGCTGCATGAGATGACGCCGGAAGAGGTCTGCAATACGATCATCCAGAGCGGGCTGCGCGGGCGCGGCGGCGCGGGCTATCCCACCGGTCTCAAATGGGACCTTGTGCGCAAGGCCGCGGGGGATCGCAAATATGTGGTCGCCAACGGCGATGAAGGCGACCCCGGCGCGTATATGGACCGCGCCTTGATGGAGTCCGACCCCCATCGGGTGCTTGAAGGCATGGCGATCGCGGGCTATGCCGTGGGCGCGGACCAGGGCTATGTCTATGTGCGCGGCGAATACCCGATTGCGGCCCAGCGTTTGGAAAAGGCCATTCGCGCCGCTGAACGTCGGGGGCTGCTTGGCAGCCGCATCCTCGATTCCAACTTCAATTTCCGCATCGACGTGCGCATTGGCGCGGGCGCGTTCGTCTGTGGCGAAGAGACCGCGCTCATGCAGTCGATCATGGGGCGGCGCGGCCAGCCCGTGCCGCGACCTCCCTACCCGGCCCAAAGCGGGCTGTGGGGCAAGCCCACGCTCATCAACAACGTGGAGACCTTTGGCAATATCGCGCCGATTGTCGCCAACGGGCCTGCGTGGTACGCGGGCATCGGCACAGAGAAGAGCAAGGGAACCAAGATCTTCGCGCTGGCAGGCAAGGTGGCAAACACCGGCTTGATCGAAGTGCCGATGGGGATGACCCTGCGCGAGATTGTCTATGAAATCGGCGGCGGCATCCCCGATGGGCTGGCCTTCAAAGCCGCGCAGACGGGCGGGCCGAGCGGCGGCTGCATCCCGGCCCAGTTCCTCGACACGCCGGTGGACTATGAGAGCTTGGCCGCGCTGGGCGCGATCATGGGGTCGGGCGGCCTCATCGTCATGGACGAGAAAAGCTGCATGGTCGACGTGGCGCGCTTCTTCATGGACTTCTGTGCCGATGAAAGCTGCGGCAAGTGTGCCCCGTGCCGTGTGGGGACGGTACAGATGCTGCGTATCCTCGACCGCATCACCAGCGGCCAAGCCAGCATGGGCGATCTGAATACCTTGCGCGACCTCTGCACGCTGGTGCGCGAGACGAGCCTGTGCGGGTTGGGCCAATCCGCGCCGAATCCGGTGATGAGTACGCTGCACTATTTCGAGGATGAATACCTGCAGCATATCCGCCAGCACCGCTGTCCCGCGGGCGTCTGTGCGATGGACGAGCCGGTGCAGCCAACGGCCGTTCCCCAACAGGAGTCTGCGCCAGGCCCGGCCTGACGCGGCCAAATTGAAGAAGCCCTAAGCGCGGCACAAGAGCGCATCATGCGAAAGAGCGAATCATTATGTCGGTTGTAACCCTTACGCTAAATGGTGAACTGATCAGCGCGCAGGAAGGCCAGACGCTTTTGGCTGTCCTGCGCGAGCAAGGTGTCGATCTGCCGACGCTCTGCCACTTGGAGGGCTTAAGCCCGCGCGGCGGCTGCCGTCTCTGTCTGGTGGAGCTTGAGGGCAATCCAAAGTTGCAGGCAGCCTGTGTTACGCAGGTGCAAGAGGGGATGGTCGTTCACACCCACACCGAGCGGCTGGTGCGCTATCGCCAGATGATCCTGGAACTGCTCTTTGCCGAACGCAACCATGTCTGTTCAGTCTGTGTGATGAACGGTCATTGTGAATTGCAGGCACGCGCGGCCCAGGCAGGCATGGACCATGTGCGCTATGACTATCTCACGCCTGACCTGCCCATGGATGCCAGCCATGAGCGTTTTGTGATCGATCACAATCGCTGCATCCTCTGCACACGCTGTGTGCGCGTCTGTGATGAAGTCGAAGGGGCGCACACCTGGGATTTGATGGGCCGCGGGATCGATACGCGGGTCATCGCTGACCTCAATCAGCCGTGGGGCAGCAGCGTAAGCTGCACAAGCTGCGGCAAGTGTGTGCAGGTCTGTCCCACCGGCGCGCTTGTATCCAAGGGCGCGACCGTGGCGGAGATGGAGAAGCAGCATGATTTCCTGCGCTGGATTCTGGCGGGACGTGAGTTGAACCAGTGGAGTCATGAATAGCGGCTCACAGGCAAGCGTTTGTTGGATAAGCGCCGTGTGGGTTGTGGGTCAAATAAGGAGGCATGATGCCCATATCTGAAGGCAAGGTTCGTCTTGCGACCGCCTGGCTCGGCGGCTGCTCCGGCTGTCATATGAGCTTTCTCGATCTCGGCGAGCGCCTGATCGACTTGCTGGCGCAGGCCGAGTTGGTCTATAGCCCGATTGCCGATGTCAAGGAATTTCCGTCTGATGTCGATATCACCCTGGTCGAAGGGGCTGTCGCCAACGTGGATCACTTGAAGCTGGCCCATGAAATCCGCGAGCGCAGCCGCCTGGTCGTGAGCTTTGGGGACTGCGCGGTGACCGGCAATGTGCCAAGCCTGCGCAACAAGCTCCAGGTTGATGATCTGCTGACGAAGGTGTACCACGAGGGGCCAGGCCAAGCGCCGCGCGGGGGGGAGGCCGACGAGGTCATGCCTGCGCTGCTGCCCAAAGTGCTGCCGCTTCACCAAGTCATCCCGGTGGATGTGTACTTGCCCGGCTGTCCACCTGACCCGGAACGCATCTGGTTTGCCGTGACAGCGCTGCTCAAAGGAGAGCCTGTCACGCTGCCCGAGGAGATGCGCCGCTTTGGTTAATCGCCACCGGCCCATTGCAGCGAAAGAAGAGATGCTATGTCGCGTACAGTCACAATCGACCCTGTCACTCGCATCGAGGGGCACGCCAAGATCACGATCCAGCTCGACGACCAAGAACGGGTGGCCGATGCTCGCTTTCATGTCACCGAGTTTCGTGGCTTCGAGAAGTTCTGTGAGGGGCGCACCTTCTGGGAGATGCCCGGCATTACCGCGCGCATCTGCGGCATTTGCCCGGTGAGCCATCTGCTGGCCTCGGCCAAAGCCGGGGACGCGATCTTGGATGTCCACATCCCGCCCGCGGCGGAAAAGCT
>CAZZNG010000190.1:0-11073 GCA_964655505.1 uncultured Litorilinea sp.
CATTTAACGCCCATCTGCTCGCGAGATGGCATGTCATTTAACGCCCATCTGCTCGTGAGATGGCATGTCATTTAACGCCCATCTGCTCGTGAGATGGGCGGAGCGTCCCGGAAGATCGCTGCGTCCCGGAAGATCACTCGGCTGATTTCACAACCGTCATGGATGCCTGCAGGGCGCGGCTAGGGATGGAAGTTGCGTGCGTCTTCAGCGCCTAACGGGCCATCGCCCAGACCAGGGTTGGCGTAGACGGGCATGGGCCAGCGTGGGCCTTGCCCGTTCCCATCCCGCGCGGTCACGTCCAGGGGCGCGCCCCCGCGGCTGCCGCTCCAAAGACGCCCCTGGGCCAATGCCATCATGGCCCGGCGGCAGGGGGGGCAGATCCATTGGTAGTGTTCAACCGGGCTGTTGGGCATCTCGTAGCGATAGCCCAGATCGCGCTCAGTCTTGATCAGGTCTTCCAAATGCAGGCGCGAGGTAAAGGGATGGCCGCAGCGGCGGCAGTGGGCTGCTTCGCCTTGTTCGCCCACCTCTTTATAAAAGCGCACGCCGATTTGGGCCGGGCGTTGAAAGATGTGGAAGAACTTGCCAAAGGGCAGCCATAAGAAGGTCATGATGACGGTGATGGCATGCAGGATCGCCAAGAAGTCATAGGCATAGCCCTTGAGCCATGTATAGCTGGCGGTGAGCATCAGCCCGGTCACGCTGACCGCGAAGAGCAGGATCAGGGGCAGAAAGTCCTCGGCAAAGAGTTGGAGCGCGGCCGCGCCTTCCTCGCGCATACGGCGGCGCATGGCGAGCATGACGCCCGCGATCACCAAGAAAGAGGACCAGACCAGCCCGTGAAAGAGCGTAAAGGCGATGATCGAGCCGACAGGAAAGGCAATCGTGGGGAAGCCAAAGACATAGGCGCGATACCACTCGATATCGCCCGGAATGGCCTTGAAGTGCAGCCAGCCAAAGACCAAGGGGAAGGTGATGGCAACCGCCAGCACACAGCCCCACATGATCAGCGAATGGGTCAGCCCGCGCACCCAATCGCGCGACCAGATGAAGCGGTTGAGCAGGATGTCGTTGGAGACCCAGTGCCACCAGTGCTTGGCGCGGTTGCGCCAGTCGCCCAGGCGGAAAAAGACGCGCCAGCCTTGACGCCAATAGGTCGCGGTGGGCGGGCGCTGGAGCCACATGGCATAGCGATAGGTGAGGCCAAAGGTGGCAAAGAGGACGGAGAAGGTGTAGCCAATCAAGGCCGCGTCAAAGTGGGAGAGGTTGCGCGAGCCAATCACGATCAACAGCCCAAGCAGCACTGTGAGCGCCAGACCCCAAGCAGTTGCTTTGACCACTTCACGAGACATGTCTGCTCCTCCTCCTATGATCTGCTTTGCGCGATCTGCTTTATGCAATTCGGGGAAGGTCGCGCTGCTTGTGGGAAGATCCATCCGCACACGCCGATCTTGCCGCGCAAGGGCAGATCTGCCCGTAAAGGTCTGAATCTTCATCTGAACTTGATTGCCTGCCCTCGAGATGCACACATGGTAGTAAATTCGGACAGGCTTGTCAATCGACCGAAAACCGGGCCGATCTGCCGGGACGCTGCATGAACATCGAGAATTCAATCGGGGACTCCTGCTCATGTAGGGAGTTACCTTCCCGGAAGCTCCGAGCGTCCCGGAAGGTAACCCCCTGTGAATTTGTAGAAATGAACAGGGTAATCGCTGGTCGCCTGGGGATTCGATCCCCAGGCTAGTGGTGGGAAACAGGCTAAAGGCCTGTTCACCAGAGGCAACGTGCTTGAGCACGTTTCCCATCACTAGGCGTAGGCTTGAGCCTACGCCGCAGACTCACCGGCCCGACGCGGCGGTTTGGAGCCGGTTTGGCGCTGCAGGCGCACTGTGCTATACTCCCGCACAATCGAATACGATACAGACCAGGTGCGCCTTCCGCCCGGATGCGCGGCGCACAATGGGGGAAGCCGGTGAAGTCGTCCAATCGACCAGTCCGGCACTGTCCCGCAACGGTAGGAGTTACGTCACATCATTGCGTTTTCATGCGCTAAATCGCGCACGATGATGCGACGGCTCAAGTCCGATTACCCGCCTGGCTGTGTTCCACTATCTCCTTCGTGGAAAAGGGGTGCGAACGCTGACAGGAAGCAAGCACCCGCCATTGGCGGGTTTTTTGTTGGGCGGCTCCACGAAGGTGAGAGTCGCTCTTTTTTATTGGTCCTGCCCGGATGAGGATGGATGAGGAGGCGTTCATTGCGTACACCTGCGGTGATGTTGTTGGGAACCCATTCCAACGCAGGCAAGAGCCTGCTGGCGACGGCTTTCTGCCGCATCTTGGCCCGCCGCGGCATCCGCGTCGCGCCGTTCAAGGCGCAAAACATGAGCAACAATGCAGGCGTGACGCCCGAAGGCGGCGAGATGGGCCGCGCCCAACTGGTGCAGGCCGAGGCCGCGGGCATCGCGCCCCACACCGACATGAACCCCGTCCTGCTCAAGCCCGAAGCAGGGCGGCGCAGCCAGATCATTCTCAACGGCCGCGCCGCTGGACACATCGAGGCCAAGAACTGGTACAGCATCAAGGCCCGGCTCTGGCCCGCAGTACAGGCCGCCTATGACCGGCTGGCGGGCCGGGTCGATGCTGTGATCCTGGAGGGCGCGGGCAGCCCCGCGGAGATCAACCTCAAACAAGGGGATATCGTCAACCTGCGCATGGCGCGCCATGCCGCTGCCCCCTGTCTGCTGGTCGGTGACATCGACCGGGGCGGCGTCTTTGCCGCGCTGGCGGGCACGCTGCTGCTGCTGGAGCCGGAAGAGCGGGCGCAGATCCACGGCTTTTTAATCAACAAGTTCCGCGGCGACGTGGCCTTGCTGGGCGACGCGACCGAGATGCTGCGCGAGCGCGCCTTTGGCGTGCCGACCCTGGGCATCGTGCCCTATCTCGCCGACCTCCAGATCCCCGTGGAAGATGCCGTGGCCCTGGAAGCGCCAGATGCAGCACCCGCATCCCCATCGCCGGGTGAGCGCACGCCGCAAGTCGATATCGCCATCATCCACCTGCCCCACGTTGCCAACTTTGACGAGTTTGCCGCGCTGGCCGCCGAGCAAGCGGTCCGGGTGCGCTATGTGCGTCGCGCCGATGAACTGGGCGCACCGGCTGCCATCATCCTGCCCGGCACCAAGAGCAGCGTGGCCGACCTGGCCTGGCTGCGCGGCCAGGGGCTTGACCGCGCAATCGCCGCGGCGCAGGCGCGGGGCGCGCATGTGGTTGGCATCTGCGGCGGCTATCAACTGCTGGGCGAGCGGCTGCACGATCCCGCCGGGGTCGAAGCCGCTGCAGGCACGGTGGTGGAGGGGCTGGGGCTGCTGCCGGTGACCACGACCTTTGCCGCGTCAAAACAGACGCACCTGGCCCAACTGCAACTGCCCAACGGCGACATCGTCTCCGGCTACGAGATTCACATGGGCGCAACGCAGCGGAGCGGCCAGGTCGAGCCGCTGGGCGTGATTGTCAGCCGCAACGGCGCGGCGGTGAACCTGCCCGACGGCGCAGTCGGCGCGGGGGGCCGGGTCTGGGGAACCTATCTGCACGGCATCTTCGAGGACGACGGCTTTCGTGCCCAGTGGCTGCGCAGCCTGGGCTGGCAGGGGACCATCCGCCCCACGCGTGCCCGGCGGCTGGCAGATTATGACCGGCTGGCCGACGCGGTGGAAACCGCGGTCGGCTGGCCCGTTATCGAGCAGTTACTACAACTTGGTTGATTCATATCGTTGAGCCATATCACTGCACGCTTAGAGCGAAAGAGAAAACAAATGGCAGCAATTGACCGGCCCACCATGCGGCCCTACGGTCGCCAAATCTTTGTCTGCAACCATGGCGACTGCGCCCCATCGCAAGAGGGCGAACAGATCCACCGGGCGCTCAACGCGCTCAACCGCGCCCACGGCTTGAACAAACTGGGCAATCCGCATCGTGTCAAGTGTACGCTGGCCGACTGTCTCGGCGTCTGCCAAAAGGGGCCGATCCTGGTGGTCTATCCCGACGGCATCTGGTATCACAGCGTGGATGAAAGCGCGTTGAACCGCATCTACACCGAACATATCCTGGGGGGCCGCCCCGTCGAGGAGTTGATCTTTCACCGGCTCTACCCCGCGGGCGAAGAACCCGCCTATGCCCCCGCACTGCGCGGGGATGGCCCCGTGCCTGTCACCTCGCCGATGGACGCGTCGGCGTCGCCGGATGCCGACCTGGAAGAAGCGCCGGAACGCCCCGATGCCGCCACAGTGCGCGCCACAGTGCGCGCTGCGGCGCGGCGTGCCAGGCAGAAAAAAGGCTTGGTCATCGTCAACACCGGCACGGGCAAGGGCAAGACAACCGCCGCGCTGGGCGTGCTGCTGCGCGCGTGGGGGCGCGGCATGAAGGTCGGCGTGCTCCAGTTCCTCAAAAACGAACATGCCCGTTTTGGCGAGATCAAGGCCGCGGCGCGCATGGGCGACATCGAGTGGATCGCCACTGGCGACGGCTGGACCTGGACCAGCCGCGACATTGACGAAACCGCGGCCAAGGCGCAGCACGCCTGGCAGGTCGCCCAACATCATATCGTGCATGGCGGCTATGACGTGCTGATCCTGGACGAATTCACCTACCCGCTCGCCTATGGCTGGCTGGACAGCGACGCGGTGCTGGCCTGGATCGAGGCCAACAAGCCGCCCATGCTCCACCTCATCATTACAGGGCGCTACGCGCCGCAGAACTTGATCGACTTTGCCGACCTGGTGACCGAGATGCGCGCCATCAAGCACCCCTTGGCTGATCAGGGCATCCGCGCGCAAAAAGGCATCGAATACTAGAAATCAAACAGTAGAAACGGGGGAATTGCTATGCAAACAGGGGGACACACGGGCCGCCGCGCCCGATGGGGAGTCATCGCAATCTGGCTGCTTATCTTCGCGGTTGGCTGCCAAGCGCCCGCGCCAGTGGGGGAGGCGGCGTCACCTGCGCCGATCACGTCCGAAGTTGCGTCTGATGTCGCGCCTGATACGGTGTCCAACGGCGCGCCTGATGTCCAACCAACAACCAACCTGACCACCGGCTGCGTCGACACCTACCGCCCAGGTGTGGATTACTTCCCCGACAAGGTCACGCTGACCCACAGCGAGGCGTGGACCATTGAGTACTTCGATACCTACAAGGTTGTGACCGTGTTGACGCCCTGGCTCGGTGCGGACCAGCGCTTCCAATATGTGCTGGTGCAGTGCGGCACGCCCGCGCCGGAGGGCTACCCCGACGCCACGCTGGTGCAAGTGCCCATCCGCTCGCTCATCACCACCTCTTCGACCCAACTGCCGCTCCTCGACAAGCTAGATCGGCTGGATGTGCTGGTCGGCCACAGTGAATTCAACTACGTCAACACGCCTGCCGTGCGCGCCAAGATCGACGCCGGGGAGATGGTGGCGATTGGCGAAGGGGCCGCGGTCAACGTCGAACTGGCGATTGCCGCTGCCCCCGACCTCATCATGGCCTTCAGCAGCGGCGACCCGGCCTATGACTCGCACCCTAAATTGATGGAAGCCGGGCTGACCGTGGCGTTTAGCGCGGTACACATGGAGGCGACGCCGTTGGGCCGCGTCGAGTGGGTCAAGTACATGGCCGCCTTCCTCAATGAAGAGGCCCAGGCGACCGCGACCTTTGACGAAATCGCCGAACGCTATCAAGCCATGCGCGAGTTGACCTTGCCGCTGGCGACACGCCCCACGGTCTTTGCTGGGATTGCGCGCAACGGCACATGGAGTATGCCCGGCGGGGGGCATTACCTGGCGCGCTTTGTCGAGGACGCGGGGGGCATCTACCTGTGGGCCGACGAGCCGTCCAGCGGCTCCGTCCCGTTGGACTTTGAGGCTGTCTACGCGCGCGCGGCTGACGCCGATTTCTGGATCAACACCAGTTCTTGGCAAAGCCTGGCCGATGCCCTGGCCGTTGACCCGCGCTTTGCCGACTTCGCCGCCTTCCAAGCCGCGCGCATCTACAACAACAACGCCCGGCTCAACGAGCAAGGCGGCAACGACTACTGGGAGGGCGGACTTGCCAACCCCGACGTCGTGCTGGCGGACCTGGTTAAGATCCTGCACCCGGACCTGCTGCCGGATCACCAACTGGTCTACTACCGCCATCTGGAATAGGTGCGTATGGCAGACGTGACAAGTTCGCCCATGGCGCAAACGACCCTGCCGCGCCCAATGCACGCCCTGCACCAGCAGCGCGCCCTGCGCGGGCGCGGCCAAGCCCTGGCCTTTATCGTGCTCGCCGCGGGGCTGGTGGCCGCGCTGGCGTTGAGCATCACGCTTGGCTCCGTGCGGATTCCGCTGGACGCGATGGTGACGATCTTGATGGGCGGCGAGGTGCAGACCGCGACCTGGGCCACCATCGTGCTCAAGTTCCGCCTGCCCAAAGCGCTCACCGCGGCGCTGGCCGGCGGCGCGCTGTCCGTCGCGGGGCTGCAAATGCAGACCTTGTTCCGCAACCCGCTGGCTGGCCCCTCTGTGCTGGGGATCAACGCGGGGGCGAGCCTGGGCGTGGCGCTGGTCGTCTTGGGCGCGGGCGGCACAGGGGCCACGCTCTTGGCCGGGTTGGGCCTGGGCGGGGAATTCGGTTTGGCATTGGCCGCCAGCGCGGGCGCAGCCGCGGTAATGGTGGTTATCTTGCTGGCGGCGCAACGGCTGCACAACACCATGACCATCCTGATCCTGGGCCTCATGTTCGGCTACGCGGCCAATGCGCTGGTGACCGTGCTGCTCTACTTTGCCGTTGCAGACCGCATCCAAGGCTATCTCACTTGGACCTTTGGCTCGTTCGGCGGCGTCACCTGGAGCCAGATGCGCGTGCTGGGGCCTGCGGTTGTGGGCGGGCTGATCGTGGCGCACGGCTGCGCCAAGCCGCTCAACGCGCTGCTCTTGGGCGACGGGTACGCGGCCAGCCTCGGCGTCTCGGTCGTGCGCGTGCGGCTGGCGCTGGTGTTGAGCGCGGCGCTCTTGGCCGGGGCTGTCACCGCCTTTTGCGGCCCCATCGCGTTTCTGGGCGTGGCCGTGCCCCACCTCTGCCGCGGCCTTTTTAACACCGCGGATCACCGCGTGCTGCTGCCCGGCGTGATGTTGATGGGCGCGATCCTGGCGCTGATTGCCGACCTCATTGCCCACCTGCCCGGCACGCAAGCTACCTTGCCGCTCAACGCCGTCACCGCGCTCATCGGCGCGCCGGTGGTGGCGTGGGTCATCGTGCGGCGCAGACACCGGCGGCAGGCGTTGTGATCTCGGTTGGATGGGAGCAACGGGGTCGATCTTCCGGGACGCTCACAGCGTCCCGGAAGGTATGCGCCCTTAATTCATCATGCAATCAATAGACATCGACAACATGGCCCAGACATCTGTGCTGCACACAACCCGCTTGACCATCGGCTATAAACGCCCCGCGCGTGCCATTGCGCGTGATCTGGCGCTCACCTTGGCCGCGGGCGAACTGGTCTGCCTGCTCGGCCCCAACGGCGCGGGCAAGTCCACGCTCATGCGCACCCTGGCCGGGATGCAGCCGCCGCTGGCCGGGCAGGTCTGGCTCGACGGCGCGGACCTGCACACGCTCGCGCCCAAAGAGCGGGCCACCCGCCTGAGCCTGGTGCTGACCGATCAGGTCGAGGTGGGCAATCTCCCGGCCTATGACTTGGTGGCGCTGGGCCGCTATCCCTATACCGATTGGACAGGCCACTTGCAAGCGGCAGACCATGCCGCGGTCGAAGCCGCGCTGACCGCCACGCGCGCGGACGGCTTGGCCCTGCGCGCCATGAACGAACTGAGCGACGGCGAACGGCAGAAGGTGATGATCGCGCGCGCGCTGGCCCAAGCCCCTGCCGTGATGCTGCTGGACGAGCCAACCGCGTTCTTAGACCTGCCCCACCGCGTCGAGATTATCGACATGCTGCGCAACCTGGCACGGCGCACCCGCTGCGCCATTCTGCTTTCCACCCATGACCTAGACCTGGCGCTGCGCTACGCCGACCGTATCTGGCTGTTGGCCGCAGGCGGCACGCTGCAAAGCGGCGCGCCCGAAGACCTGGTGCTAAACGGTGCGTTCGGCTCGGTCTTTGGCCGCGACGGGCTGGTCTTTGACGCGCAGGCAGGCGCTTTCCGCTCCCAGCGCCGCGAGCAGCGCGGCGTAGCCCTGTCGGGCAGCGGGCTGGCCGCGCTGTGGACCGCGCGTGCGCTCGAACGGGGTGGGTTCCGCGTCGTGTCTGATGTCGCGTCTGATGATGTTGCACCTGTCGCTGACCTCCCCTGGCGCGTCGCGGTGCAGACGGTCGACGACCGCACAGTGTGGCACAGTGTGGTGGCCGGAGAGCGGCGGGCACACCCCTCGATCCAAGACCTGCTGCACCATCTCGCGGCACACCATGCCGCTTCCATCAAGCCTGGAGAAAAGAGCGTTTCATGAATCCAAAGGGTACACAGCGTCCACGCAATTATGTGATCCGCCCCGACGGCAAACCGATCAACGTGCCGCGCCAGCGCGGGCAGCTTTTCATCTGTGAGAACGGCTGCTGCTGCGGGCACACCGACCGCGGCTTTGCCCCTGTGCCGCACGACCTCTATTACAACGAATGGACCCGGCGCAAGCTGCGCAACCGGGTGCATCTCAACCATGCGGGCTGTCTGGGACCGTGCGCGCTGGCGAATGTCGCCCTGTTGATCTTCGACGGTCGCCCCATCTGGTTCCATTCGCTCAACGACGAGCGGCTGATCCTGGCGGTTTTTGACTACATCGACGCCATGCTGGACGCAGACGGCTACCTGCCGCCGCCGCCGGTGCTCACGCCCCACGCCTTCAACGGCTTTGCCTGGACAGGGGAGGCCGCGGCTGCCCCTGCCGCGCCTGCCTGGGAGGATGCGGAGCAAACCGCGGCGCTGGTGAGCGGCCTTAAATCGGGCATCCTGCTGCTCACCCACAAAGACACCGACCTGCTGACCCTGGACCGCGCCTTGCAGGGGATGCCGCAAGACTTCCCCCCGGTGCGCGGGGTCAACCTGCTGTCGCTGCCCACGGCAGACCATGTGGACGCGTTCATTCGCCGTGAATTGCAGGATGTACAAGTGCTTATCCTGCGTCCATGCGGCGGGCGGCGCGGCTTCCAACATGGCTTTGACCCAATCGTGCGCGCCGCCGAACGGCTGCAGATCGACCTGATCTGCGTGCCGGGAACCGATGAACTGGACCCGGAGCTGACAGCCTACAGCAGCGTGCCCGTGCCGGTCGTCCACGATGTAGACCGCTATTTGCAATTTGGCGGCGTCGACAACATGCGCCAGCTTCTCTGTTTCCTGGCCGATCACTTGCTGGCAGGCGGCTGGGGCTATGAACAGCCCCAGGAGATGCCGCAGCACGGCGTCTATCACCCCGGCGGCTCACCCACACCCGCCCAGCCAGATCCAGCCCGGCCTGTTGTGGGCATCCTCTTCTATCGCAGCCACTTTCTCAGCGGCAACCTGGCCTTTGTCGACGCGCTGATTCAAGCCGTCGAAGCAGCCGGTGGCCGCGCGCTGCCCGTCTTTACCGCTTCGCTCAAGTCGACCACACTCAAGACGACCACACTCAAGACGATGGCGGACGATGGGGCGCGGCCTGCTGCCTTTGACTTCTTTTACGATGAGGCCGGGCAGCGGCAGATCGATTGTCTGATCTGCACCATCTCCTTTGCAATGGGCGGGATCAACAACGAAGGCGTGACCCAAGCCGGTTGGAACGTGGACGCGCTGCAAGCGTTGGGCGTTCCCGTGCTGCAAGCCGTTGCCAGCGGGATGCGCGAGGACGAATGGCGGCTGAACGCGCGCGGGCTGCGCCCGCTGGATGTGGCGATGAATGTCGCCTTGCCCGAATTTGACGGGCGCATCATCACCACCGCGGTCAGCTTCAAGGGCGAGGATGCAGACCCCGCGTGCGGCTGTGAAGCCTGCGCCAACGGTTCGACTGTCGCGGGCGACGCCCTGGTGCGCTATGTCCCCATCCCGGATCGAGCGCGGGTTGTGGCACGCCAGGCCATGCGCCTCGCCGCCTTGCAGCGCAAACCCAACCGGGAGAAGCGCGTCGCCTTTGTCCTGACCAACTCGTCGGACAAGGCCGACCGCATCGGCAACGCGGTGGGGCTGGATGCCCCGGCGTCACTCATGCGCCTGTTTGCCGCGATGCAGGCCGCGGGGTACGCCATCGACAACCCCTATGAGGACGGCGACAGCTTGATCCACGCGCTGATCGACCGTTGCTCGTATGACGAAACGCTCTTGACCGAGGCGCAGCTTGCCAACGCCGCGGGCCGCGTGCCTGTCGAACGCTATGCGGATTGGTTTGGCGCGCTGACGCCGAGCCAGCAGGAGAAGATGCGCACCCGCTGGCAGGAGCCGCCCGGTGAAGCCTATGTGCATGTCGATGCACACGGGCATAACCAGCATATCGCGCTGGCCGGTTTGGAACTGGGCAATGTCTTTGTCGCCTTGCAGCCCCCGCGCGGCTATGGCATGGACCCGGACGCGATCTACCACACGCCGGACTTGCCGCCCACCCATCACTATTACGCGCTCTATAAGTGGCTGGCGCAGCCGCAGAGCGCGGGCGGGTGGGGCGCGGATGCCATTGTCCACATGGGCAAACACGGCACGCTCGAATGGCTGCCGGGCAAGAGCGTGGGCCTCAGCGCCGACTGCTTCCCCGATGCCTTTTTGGACGACCTGCCCCTGGTCTACCCCTTTATTATCAACAACCCCGGCGAAGGCAGCCAGGCCAAACGCCGCGCCCACGCCGTGATCGTCGACCACATGATCCCGCCCATGACCAGCGCCGATGTCTACGGCGAACTGGCGCAGTTGACGCAACTGGTGGACGAGTATTACCAGGTGGAGCAGATGGACCCGTCCAAGCTGCCCTTGATCCAGCAGCAGATCTGGGAATTGATGCAGCAGACGCAGTTGGACAAAGACGTGGCGGAAATGATGCGCTTTATCGACCACGGCGACCACACCCACGAATGGGACGGCAGCT
>CAZZNG010000191.1:0-11071 GCA_964655505.1 uncultured Litorilinea sp.
GTGGTCAAGAACAGCGGGTATCTTCAACAACTGCCCCACACCCTGGAAAATGTCTACAACCATGCCATGCTGCTGCGCGAGCGGGCCGCGCTGTATGAGTCGGAACAGCGCTATCGTATGCTGGTCGAATTTGCGCCGGTGGGCATTTATACGCTGGACATACAAGGAAACTTTACTAGCGCCAACGCTTTGATGCAGCGCCGCTTTGGGGTGGAATCGGAAGCGGCCATTCTGGGCAAAAGCATCTTTGACATTGCGCCGCCTGATCTAGCCGAGCAGATCCACGCCGGCGATCAAGCGGTGATCGCATCGCGCAAGGAGCAGACTGTCGAAGAACGCCAGACGGGCCAAGACGGCGAACAGGTCTATCTCACGCGCAAAGCGCCGCTCTTTGACGCGGCGGGACAACTGAATGGGATCCTGGGCGTCAGCATCGATCTAACCGAACGACTCCAGATCGAGGAAGCCCGCCGCGCCAACGAAGAGCGGTTCCTGCAACTGGTTCAACACATCGACCAAGTCTTTTGGCTGCAAGATGTGAAGACAGGGCAGATCCTCTATGTCAGCCCTGCATTTGAAAAGGTCTATGGCCGCGCCTGCGCCGAAGCGTATGCCGACCCGCAGGTGATGATCGATGCAGTCGAATTGTCAGAGCGCAGTAAAGCCCTGGCCTTGATGGAAGAGGTGCGGCAAGGTGTGCCCGCCGAAATGGAGTTTCACCTGCGCCGCCCGGATGGATCGCTCATTTGGGTGGTGGGCCAGGCCTTCCCCGTCATGGACGAGCAGGGCGAGGTCGCGCGCGTGGCCGGTCTTGTGCGCGATGTGACCGAACGGCGACGCCATGAGGAACATATCCAGCGGCACGCGCGCTTGGCCGCGGTGGGCCAAATGGCAGCGGGGATCGCCCATGACTTCAACAACATCCTGGCGATCATCATGCTCTATACAGAAATGCTGCAACTCTCCATGCAGACGCCTGTGCAGCAGCGCAAGCTAAACACCATCTTTCAACAGGCGCGCCACGCATCCGACCTGGTGCAGCAGATCCTCGATTTCAGCCGCCGCTCTCCCTTAGAACGGGTCGACTTGGCCCTGTCGCCTTTCCTCCAAGAGCTGGTTAAACTGTGGGAGCGCACGCTGCCGGAGACGATTGAACTGGTGGTGGAAATGACCGACGAGCCGCTGACCATCTCGGCGGACCCGGCGCGGCTGCAACAAGCGCTGATGAATATCGCGTTCAATGCACGCGATGCCATGACCGATGGCGGCACGCTCACGATCCGGGTGGACAAGCTTGTGCTTGCGCCGGGCATGAAGCCGCCCATTCCCGCGATGGAGCCGGGGGCGTGGGTACGGCTGGAACTGTGCGACAGCGGGCCGGGCATTCCCGACGATGTGCTGCCCCATATCTTTGAGCCGTTTTTCACCACCAAGGAGTTGGGCCAGGGGACAGGGTTGGGGCTTGCTCAAGTCTTTGGCATTGTGCGCCAGTTGAACGGCCAGGTCACAGTCCACAACCAACAAGGCGCGTGCTTTACGCTTTTTCTGCCGCTGTTGGAAAAGCCCCCGGTCGAAACGGCAGACGAACCGCATGAGGTTATCCACGGACGCGGCGAGACGATCTTGCTGGTGGAGGACGAAAGCGCGCTGCGCCGCGCCATCCATGAAATGTTGGTCAAACTGGGCTATGTGGTGATCGAAGCGGGCGACGGCAACGAGGCGCTGCACGTCTTTGCCCAACACCAAGACCGCATCGATCTCATCCTCGGCGACCTGGTGATGCCTGAACTCGGCGGGTTGGGCTTCCGCCAGCGGCTGCTCGAACAAAGGAACAGCGGCAACCCCAACAACACGGTGCCGATGGTGCTCATGACGGGCTACCCGGTGGAAGACAACGAGCTATTGCGCCAAGAGTATCAAATCGCCCACATCCTGCAAAAGCCCTTCACGCGCGACCAATTGGCCGATGCAGTGATCCAGGCGATGGGCGCCAGCGACGATTCGCCCGCCCTTTCTCCCACAGCAGACGCCCCCACAGCAGACGCGTAGCCGTCAGGCGCGGACAGGCACGGAATCGGGCACAGCGTCGGCGCGATAGTGGCAGCCCAGGCTCGCTTTGTTGCGCCAGGCCGCTTCTGTAACGACGCCCGCGGCTTTGACGGCATTGCGCAGGCCGATCAACTCGTCGCTCATCTGCGTGCGGCGGTAGAACTGCTCGATCTCGAGGTCGAGGCTGTGCAGCTCGCGTAGGGCGCGCTCCAACCGTTTGGCTGTGCGCTCCAACCCCACATAATTCCACATGATGTGCTTGATCGAACTCATGTCCTGGCTGATTAGGGCCGGGTCGGCTTCTTCAAGCCCAGTATCCTGCCAGGGCGCAATGGGATAGTTGTGGGGCGGGAAGCCGCCGCTCTGAAGCCGCTCATAGATGTGATGGCCGGCGCGTTCCCCCCAAACCAACCCCTCCAGCAGCGATGTGCTGGCGAGACGATTGGCCCCGTGGACGCCTGTGCAGGAGACTTCACCCACGGCATAGAGATTACGCAGCGAGGTTTGTCCCCATTCATCCACCCAGACGCCGCCGCAGAAGTAGTGGGCGGCAGGCACAACGGGAACCAGATCACGCGTGATGTCGATGCCGTATTCGAGGCACTGGGTCAAAATGGTGGGGAAATGGCTGCGGATCTCCTCCTCGTCGATGTACGAGTGCAAGTCCAAATAGACGCAGGGCACGTCGTGCTTGAGCATCTCGGTATGGATGCTGCGCGCCACCACATCGCGCGGGGCTAAATCCTTCCACTGCGCATCATAGTGATCCATAAAGGGGCGACCCTGGGCATCGACCAGGCGAGCGCCCGCGCCGCGCACCGCTTCGGAGATGAGGAAGCGCGCGGCCTGGCGATGATAGAACGCGGTTGGGTGAAACTGGACGTATTCGGCATTGATGATGCGCACATTGGCGCGGCGGGCCATGGCAATGCCATCCCCGCGCGCGCCGACCGGGTTGGTCGTGCGCAGGAAAATTTGGCCCAAGCCCCCCGTCGCCAAGATGGTCGCGCGCGCCAAGCAGCGGCGCACGCGGCGGGTCGCTTGGTCAAAGACATAGGCCCCGACGCAACGGCGATGCTCGTAGACAGCCAGGCGCTTGGTTGCGTGGTGCGACGGCGTGAGCAAGTCAACCGCGGTGTGGCCCGTTAACAAGGTGACGTTGGGATGCTGAACCAGACAGTTGAGCATCCCGATCTGGATGGCGCGGCCCGTGGCATCCGCGGCATGGATGATGCGGGGCAGGCTGTGCCCCCCTTCCAGCGCCAGCGAAAGATCGCCCGTGTCGGTGTGGTCAAAGGGGATGTGCGCCCGCTCGAACAAGATACGCCGGATCGCGCCGGGGCCTTCCTCGGCCAACAGTTCGGCAGCTTTGGGGTAGGAGTGGCCTGCGCCCGCACGCAAAATGTCCGCAGTCAGTTGATCGGGCGAATCTTCAGGGCTGGTATAGATAATGCCGCCCTGGGCCAAAAAGGTGTTGGAATCCTCCGGCGCTCGCGCACGCGTGACCACGGTGACGGGCACGCCTGCGTCGGCCAGTGTGAGGGCCGCGGTCGCACCGGCAATGCCACAGCCCAGGATCAGCACTTCGCTTTCAATCATTTCGGGGTGGCCGTCGGACACTGCGCGGGCGGCAGGCAATGCAGTCATTGGGTCTGTCCTTATTGATCCCTTAATTGATCCCTTATTAATCTCTGTTGGTATTGGTCCCTGTTGGGGATGAATCCGTGTTGGGGTGTGAACAGGCGTCCCCGACGACACTGCCGCGGAGAACGCGGTAGCGGCGCATCCTGGGGACGCCCGTCATGCGGCTGGATTCTACGCGCGTTGGGCGCGGTTTAACCGATGGCGATCATGCGCTCGACGGCCTGCGCGGCGCGTACTCGCACCTCCTCCGGCACATGGATCTCATATTGGGTATAGCGCAGCGCGTCCAACGTCTGTTCCAGCGTGATCTGGTTCATATGCGGGCAGCGCACGCTGCACAGCCGCAGCATCTCCTTGTGGGGGTTGGCCGCGGCAATGTTGTCGCCCATGGCGCACTCGGTCAGGAGCAAATAGCGGTCGGCATCGACCTGCTCGACAAAATTGATCATGGCCTGGGTGCTGCCGGAGAAATCCGCGGCAGCCACTACCTCCGGGCTGCATTCCGGGTGGGCCAAGATCGCCACATCGGGGAACTGGGCGCGCACGTCGGTGATGTCGCGCACGCTGAAGCGCTCATGCACTTCGCAGCGTCCATGCCAGCCGATTATCTGATAATCGTCCGCCGCAGCCACTTCGGCGCTGTCCATGCGTGAGGGAATAATAATGCGCTTGCCGGTCTCTTGGGCCACATTCTTCGCCAGGTATTCGTCGGGCAAGAAGATGACCGTATCGGTATCGAACGAGTTGACCACCGCAACCGCGTTGCCCGATGTGCAGCAAATATCCGACTCGGCCTTGACATCGGCGTATGTATTGACATAGGTGATCACCGGCACGCCGGGATATTCGGCCTTGAGGCGGCGCACGTCTTCGCCTGTAAGGCTAGAGGCCAGCGAACAGCCCGCCTTTTCCGCGGGCAGCAGCACGGTCTTATCCGGATTGAGCAGTTTGGCGGTTTCGGCCATGAATTCGACGCCGCAAAAGACGATAATGTCCTTGTCAGTTTCGGCGGCCTTGCGGCTGAGAGCCAATGAGTCGCCCACCACATCGGGTATGGAAGCAAACAGCGCCGGTTCCATGTAGTTATGCCCCAAAATAACGGCGTTGCGCTCCTCTTTCAGCCGGTTGATCTCATACGCGATCTCCGCCTTGATCTGCAGTTCCACATCTGGAACGATGTCGGCCAGCTTGGCACGCATTTGGCGATACATGTCATTGACCGATGTTGCCTGAATTGCCACGATTGGCGCTCCTTTTTGTTCCCAATCTGCTATTGAGAATCGACTGTTGGGTCTGCTCTTGAATCTGGCTCTTCGGCGAGCCAAGCTCTGCCTGTAGATGGGCGGCCCCTGGCCGCCGTTAATGTCACACGCACACTAAGCCTACATTACCCGCAACAAATTGTCAATCCAACACTATTAGAATTGTATAAGAATGGGCGCGGCCACAGGCCAACTGGAATGTTTCGGCTGGATGTTAGGGTGTTGTCATTGGCGGAAACCGGCGGCAGTCGGCAGCGAGTAGCGGGATCGACAGGTACATCCGATCCGGGGTGCGTGCAAAGCGGGATAGCGGCGTGTTAGCGGTCTGCACCGCGGCGCTAGAAGCGGAAACTCAGGTCCAGCGCCTCGACTGAATGGGTCAGTTTGCCAACGGAGATGTAGTCCACGCCGGTGGCGGCGATGGCAGCCACCGTTTCAAGCGATACATTGCCCGAAGCTTCGAGCGGCACGCGGCCATTGACGAGTTCGACCGCGGCGCGCATCTCGTCCAGCCCCATGTTGTCGAGCATGATCTGATCCACATCCAGCGTCAAAGCCTCTTGCAACTGGGTCATGGATTGGACTTCGACCTCGACCGGCAGTTTGTCGCCCCACCGGGCGCGCACGCGTTCGACCGCTTGGGCAAGCCCGCCCGCGGCTGCAATGTGGTTGTCCTTGATCAACGCCATGTCATACAGGCCAATACGATGGTTGTGGCCGCCGCCCAAATAGACTGCGTACTTGTCCAGCAGGCGCAAGCCCGGAACCGTCTTGCGTGTGTCGAGGATGATGGCCTTGGTCCCGGCCACGGCACGGACATATTGGCGGGTTAGGCTGGCGATGCCCGACATACGCTGCAAAAAATTGAGCGCCACGCGCTCCCCCATCAACAGACCGCGCGCCGGGCCGCTGATTTCGACCACGCGCGTACCGGGGGAGACGGGATCGCCGTCCTGGACCAGCGGCGTGAACACCACCGCGGGATCGACCTGATGAAAGACCGCGCGCGCCACCTCCAGCCCAGCCACAACGCCCGACGCTTTGGCAACGACAACACCGCTGTAGCGCAGGCTGGCCGGAATGGTCGCTTCGGTGGTCACATCGCCCAAATGGATGTCTTCCTCCAACGCCTGTTCAATCACACGCGGCAAGGTTGCCGCCAGCGCGGTAGGCCAGTCGATGGCGGTTAACCCGCGGGAAGATGCTGGTGCAGACATGCTTCGGCACTCCTTTCTGTCGGCTAACGCCCAGTAGCCAATTGACGCTGTGACTGATTGGCCTGTGCCTGATTGACACTGTGACCAACTGCCATTGTAGCCGATTGAGGCCAAATGCGAAGATTGGGGGCGCGGTAAAGCGCGTTCAATTATGCGACAAGCGGCGTTTGTGGCACGATTCTGCCACGCGCGCCCCCACATGATCCAAATCCACTGCAAGCGCGAGCATTAATTGTGAACCAGGCAGTTTATGCCGGGCCGCGGCGAAAGGAGATACCAGTGGATCGACTAAACGAGCAGGAATGGGTCAAGCAGCAGTATCGCACCGCGGACAATTTGAGCGCGCGGGTGGCGCTGCACCAGCGTTTCAGCACAAATCCAGAATCCTGGTTTAGCTGGGTGTTCGACCGGCTGCAAATTCAAGCAGGCCAACGTGTGCTGGAAGTGGGCGGCGGGCATGGGCTGTTGTGGCGCGAAAACGCCGCTCGTCTCCCGGCAGGGGCGCAGGTGATCGTGACCGACCTGTCGCCCGGCATGGTGGCCCAGGCTGCAGGCAATCTGCAGGGGGTCGGCGCATTCCACTTTGCCCAGGCCGATGCCCAACGGCTGCCCTTTGCGCCTGGCGTCTTTGAAATTGTCATTGCCAACCATATGCTCTACCATGTGCCCGACCGCGACCTGGCCTTGCGCGAGATCAAACGCGTGCTGCGTCCGGGTGGGCGGCTGCTGGCCGCGACCAACGACACGCATCACATGCAGGAACTGCGCGCCCTAGCCGAGTTGGCGCGCACTAGATGGCCTGATGTCAGCCAGGTTGTCCCGAGCCACGCGGCCTTTCCCTTTGCCACGGCATTGGACGAGGTAAGCCGTCACTTCGGTCAAGTTCAACTGCACCGCTATGCCAACGATCTGGTTGTAACCGATGCGGATGCGCTGGCCGACTATATGCTCTCTGGCATGCATCTATCGCCACCCCAAGCAGATCAGGCGGCTTTTCGCGCATGGGTACGCGAACAGATGGACATACGCGGTCAAATGACCATCCGCCCGGCCACGGGGTTGATCGAAGCGGCGGATGCGCTGTAGCCCCGATCCTGCTGTCCCTCTGCAATCCCCCTGTAGACACACAACAGAGCATCTGCACGACATGGATCATTCAGAATGGGTCATTCAGACCGACTACACCCGCGCTGCCCACGTAGGCCCAACGTACAGGTTTCAATGGTCAGACGTTCTGTGTCATTTCCAAGAATCGCGTATAGTGCTTCTGGTCGGCAAAATGGCTAAGAAGATTCATCGCGCACAGCGCCTATCCCACCGCATGAGGAATCGCATAACATGGCAGCCCCCAATTTTATCGTGATCATGACGGATGACCAGGGTTACGGCGATCTCTCCTGCATGGGTACGACCGACTTCCGCACGCCCCATTTGGATCGTCTGGCCGCGCAAGGGGTACGCTTTACCAACTGGTACAGCAACTCGCCCGTCTGCTCGCCTTCGCGCGCGTCCCTGCTCACCGGGCGCTATCCGGGCTATGCAGGTGTGCGCGCGATTTTGGCAGGCCATCGCACAGCCAGCGGCCTGCCGCCCACAACGCCGACCCTTGCCACCGCGCTCAAGCCGCTTGGCTATCGCACCGGCATGGTGGGCAAATGGCACTTAGGCGTGCGTGCCGGTTCGCGCCCCCACGACCACGGCTTTGACACCTGGTTCGGCTTCTTGGCCGGGTGTGTCGACTACTACTCGCACATCTTCTATTGGAGCATGAACCGCGGTGGGCCGGGCAACAACCCGCTCCATGATCTGTGGGAGAATGACCAAGAGGTTTATCACAACGGCGAATATTTGACCGAGTTGATTACCCAGCGGGCAGTCAAATTCATCCGCCAAACAGCCGTCGATGACCGCCCCTTCTTCCTCTATGTCGCCTACAACGCCCCCCATTATCCAATGCACGCCCCTCAACACTATCTGGATCGCTTTCCCCACCTGCCGTGGGATCGGCAGATCATGGCCGCCATGCTGAGCGCGGTGGACGACGGGGTGGGCGCGATCATGGCAGAGCTAGCGCGCCAGGGCATCGCCGAAAACACGGCGATCTTCTTTCAATCGGACAACGGCCCCTCGCGCGAGACGCGCAACTGGCTTGACGGGCGCACAGACCCCTACTATGGCGGCACAGCGGGCAAGCTCAAGGGGCATAAATTCAGCTTGTTCGAAGGGGGGATTCGGGTTCCCGGCCTGCTCAGTTGGCCTGCCCAGATCCCAGCCGGGCAGGTTTCGCACAAAGTCGGCGCGGCCATGGACATCATGCCGACCTTTTTGCGCGCAGCCGGAGGCGATCCCGCGGCGTACAACCTGGACGGCCACGACATCCTGCCCATGGTCACCACCAACGCGCCCAGCCCCCACCGGCGTCTATTCTGGGAGATGAACGATCAAACAGCGATACGCCAGGGGCCGTGGAAGCTGGTGCTCAATGGACAATTGGTGGAAGGCGCGCCGCCGGAAGATGCCGTCCACTTAGCGAATCTAGACGACGACATGGCCGAGGCGCACAACTTGGCCGAGCAAGAACCGGAGGTCACGGCTGCGCTACGCAAGGCCGCGCTGGACTGGCGCAGCGAGTTGGAAACCCATTGGGAAGAGGTGGTTCTCCCCCAACAGGCGGGCACGACCTCTCCCATGGCGTAACAACATCTTGCATCTTGATCAGGCCCACTCGATCAATTTGACAGCAACAAACATCAAAATACGTGGTAAGCTGTCAATCGGGGAACAAATCTCGACAAAAAACCGTTACACCGCTAACAAATGACGGAAATTTGACAGCACCCCGTTGACCGTTGGGCGCGCAGCGCCATCGAGAGTGATGCGAAGTCCGTCCGATGGACAATATTTGCTTTGGGAGGAGTGCGGTATACTTGATCCAGAAAACCTCTCTTGAAACGAACTGGCCTTATCCCCCAACGTTTCATCTATCCCCCTATGCTGGCACACGGAAGTAGCCGTCAATGATGATCTATGTCAATAATGGTCCGCGGCAGACCCAAAACACCGCTCAGAAAGAAACCATGGCTGACCCTGAAATGGGCAGCAGCGTCGACCCCCACGTTGCCGCCGACGCACAACGAATTGCCGCTGTGTTGGATGAGCCGCTCGTTTGGCTGATCGAGAATGTCGTGCGTGTCTTAGGAAGCGCACGCGCGGAAGCGCTGCTGGCAGAGACGCAGGCGATTGAGGCGCAGGGGGGCGAGACCACCGCGGACGGAGAGCGCCGCCGCACACTGGGCGGCATCTACCTCCGGTTGGTCAAAGAGCAGACGACGCCGGAAGAGCAGGCCCAAATCTTCCAGGGCGGCCCCAAAACCAAGCCAAAACCGCAGCAACCCCCGAAGGGCGATCCACGACCTATTCAGCCGCTTTCATGGGAGCAAGCCCGTGTCGAGATTGCACGCCTTACTGGATTGCCGTTGGAGAGAGCAAGCGTGAAAATTACCCTGGTTGGACGACCTACGCAGGTCAGTAAAACGAAATCGTGTGTTGTCGTGGCGCTGAAAGGCTCACGCCCCCCAAGCCTGCCCAAGGGGTTGCCCCCCGCGCCAGATGGCTCCGATTTCTCCTATGCCGTCTTTATCTCCTTGCGCCATTGGGCGCGCGTAGCCCCTATCATGGCGCAAGACAAAGACGAACGGCTCTTTGTCGAAGGGTATCCCATCTTCGATCCCAAGCGCGGGGTGACGGCGATCATGGCGCAGAATGTGCGCACCGTCAACTTCAGCCGTCGCACCGGCAGCGGCTAATCCCACCGCTTGACCAACGCCACAACAATGCAATAAGAGAAGCAGCCCTGGTGATATACCAGGGCTTGTTCCATTTTCCGGCGCTCGATTCTATCAGCCCCCTTTGCCATGTCTTGTCCTGCCCGTCGCCGCTACAGCCAGAGCAGGAGCAGGGCGCATTGGCCCGCGGTGCTGCCGGCAGTGCGCTGGACGGTGAGTGCGCCGTTGGCGGCGACGGCGTATTGGTAGGTGTTGGCCCCGATGACAACGTTTTGGGTTTGGTTGGGGCCTAGGGGACCGAGCGTGCCCGCGCTGGCGGTTGTGCCCGCGGCGGTGATGTGCAGGCCGATGAAGCCCAAGGTTACGTCGCCTGCGCCGTTGGGGATGATGGTTTGGGCGCTGCCTGCGATGCCGGTTTTGGTTACAAACAGCATGCCGCCTGTGCCGTCGTGGGCGTGGAGCGTGCCTTGGGGAGTGGTGATGGTGTTGAGGCCCAAGAGGTTGCCCAAGAGGGTGAGGGCGGGGCCAAATGAACCATTGGCGGCGGTGCGGATCTGCAGTTGGCTGGTGCGGCTGGCGTCGGTGATGTTGGTGAAGCTGGCAAGGAGTTCGGCCGCGGCGCGCTTTTGGGTGGAGGTGTTGAGGGGCAGGGAAAGCCGGATCTCGTTGTTGGGGTTGGCCGCGCCGTCGTGGTAGTACTCGACGTTGATGTTGGATCCGTCACGGTGACCTTGGTAGAGCGCCAGGATGCCGCTGGCAATGTTGTCGGCCCGCTGCAAGTGGAAGGGATAGAGCGGGGTGGATGTGCCGAGGCCCAGGTTGCCGCCGTCGGCGACATGCACGCCGAGATTGCCGCTGTCGTCGGTGAGGCTCACGCCGTTGGCGTCGCGCGCTTGGACGGTGTTGGTGATGACAGGGTCGAGGGGCGGTTGGGGGGAGCGTGCGCCCAGGACGATGGCGGACTCTGGGTTGTCGGCCACGAACAAGACATAGACGATATCGTCCACAGCGTATTGGAAGCCATTCAACGGCCAGGCTAATGCTTCGCCGCCGTCTGGGTCGTCGAGCGCGACGCGCAGTTGGCCGGATGCTTCGACGCTGGTGACCACACCGG
>CAZZNG010000192.1:0-11055 GCA_964655505.1 uncultured Litorilinea sp.
CTCCACCGTCAGCTTGCTCGCCTCGCCCAACTTCATCACCACCCCATCCCCGTATCGTTTATTGAGGCCCGCGAGGGTAGTCTCTAAAGCCTTCTGGCGACCGTCTGTACTCATGCTGACTCCAACCATCTACTGCGTTGCACAGCGCAGGGGGCTGACTGCATGGACCACCCTTCAAACAGCTATCCTCGAAGGAGCCATCCAGAGGCACGTCCCGTTCCGCACAAACCCTATCTGCACAACCCTATCTGCATCGTCGTTCGCTGCGTCACAACCTCATGTTGCGTCACAACCTGTGTGTCATGTGCCCACTGGTCTCTTGTCTGCTGGTGACCAGGCGAGCTGTTGCGTTGGCCTACATACCGTATTGAGCCGGTTCGCTCGCTGGCAAGCTGCCGGCGCTCCCAAAGCGATGTTCCAAGGCTACTATAGCGTTAGTTTGTAGTGTACTGTAGGAAAAAAGATAATGCAAAAGCCTCTTGCGGCACGCTAGAGGCGGCAAGACAGGCGAGCGGGCCGCACCCGCCCCAATTGTTTGAGCAAGCCGGGATGGATAAAGCCCGTCTGAACAAAACCGGGCGAGGCGTACACGTTGCCTTGCCCGGCGCTTCGATGATCTGTGTGCTGCTGCGCTGTTGTTTGCGTTGCTCTTTACAGCGTCGTCTGGCTTCCCTCGCCGCTTGGATTAGCTCGCGGGTGGGGCATAGACCTTATCGCGCAAAGTCAGAATGACCATGCGCAGCGACTCATCCCGGTCTAGCTCCTCGGTCACCCGTTCCACGCCATAGCGCACCGTGCTATGATCGCGGCCGCCCAGGTGGTCGCCAATCGCGGGCAGCGAAAGATCGTTCTCTTCGCGCAGCAGATACATGGCGATCTGGCGGGCCGAGGCGATCTCTTTGGTGCGTTTGCGCCCGGTCAGATCTTCGGGGCGCAGGCTGAAATGCTCGGCGACAATGCGGATGACCTCACGCGGGGCGCAGGGCAGCCGCTGTGGGGCCAAGTTGTCCAAAAGCGTACGCGCCAAGCCCAAGTTGAGCGTCTGGTTGGTGAGCCGCGCCTGCATCACCAGGCGGTTGAGCGCGCCTTCCAGTTCGCGGATGTTGCTGTCCACCCGTTCGGCGACCAGCATCAATACATCTTGGGGCACGGCCGCGCCAATGCGGTTGGCCTTGGATTGGAGGATCGCCACGCGTGTCTCAAAATCGGGCTGGGCAATATCGGTCTGTAAGCCCCCTTCGAAGCGGCTGCGCAGCCGTTCTTCCAGCGTGGCAATGGCCTTGGGAGGGCGGTCACTGGTCAAGACCAGTTGGCGGCCCGCCGCGTGCAGGTGGTTGAAGGTGTGGAAAAACTCCTCCTGCGTGCTTTCCTTGCCGCCGATAAACTGGATATCGTCGATCAACAAGACATCGACTTGGCGATACTTGTTGCGAAACTGCTCGGTGCTCTGGTTGCGAATGGCGCTGATCAGGTCGTTGGTGAACTGCTCCGACGAGCAGTAGAGCATCTTATAGCCCTTTTGGCGCACGCTGTTGCCAATGGCGTTGAGCAAATGCGTCTTGCCCAGGCCGACGCCACCATAGATGAAGAGCGGGTTAAAGGTCTGGCCGGGCGCATCGACAATGGCAAGCGCGGCTGCATGAGCCAGCCGGTTATGACTCCCCACCACAAAGGTTTCAAAGGTGTGATAGGGGTTGAGCTGGGTTGTCCGCGGTGTGCCGCTTTGCGTGTCATTGTTGGCCGCCGGGCCATTGGCCGCGCCGGGTTCTGCCGCGCCCATCTCCACCGCACGGGCATTGCCGCGGGTGGGTTCGTGGATGGGGTCGTCGGGCAGGTGAGGCTCCCCCGTGGGCGCATGGCCTGTGGGCATCGAGTCGGCAGCTTTCTTGTTGGCGGGCGATTGCGTCACGGATAGCGGCTCGTGGGCTTGATTCGCCGAATTTGTCACAACAGGCTCCTCGACTACGGCCTGATATAGCGGCGCGGCTGCGGCCTGCGTCTGGTCTTGCACCGGGCGCGGACGCACCCGAAATTGAAGCTGGACCGAACGGCGCATGATGCTATTCAGGGTGCGCTTGATCGTGTGGCGCAGCCGGTTCTCCAGCCAATCGCGTGCATAAGCATTGGGCATGCCAATGATAAATTCACCGTCCTCATACCCAATGACGACCGTGTCCCGCACCCATGTGTCATAGGTCGCGGGCGGCATTTGCAGCGCCAATTCACTCAAAACCATCTGCCAGACCACATGTGGATCGAAGTTATTGGTCCGGTCGCGCGCGTTGGGCGCATCGTCCATGACCGCGTCTTCGTTGCCCAGGTCTTCTTCGTGGAGCAAACCACTTTCTTGTAAGCTGTTGTGAATCTCGTCCTGCAAGGTGTCCCCGGTCACAGTGTCTGGCTGTTTGTTTGATAGTATACCACGGCTGTTGCGCGATGCATGTTCCGCTGTCAAGTCAATCGGCGGCTGGGCCGCACGCTCGGATGCTTGGCTGCCAGACGCTTTGCCGCCGGGAAGATCAAACAAGGGGGCTGACGACGGCGCGGCCTCTGCATCTGCCGGAGCCGGTTGGGCCGGGCGCTGCCCGCTGCGCACGCTGTTGGGCTGAGGGGTGGGCCAACCATGACGCCTGCCGCTGGACGCGCCGGTGCGTTTATAGAACGACATATCGAAGTCCCCTCCTCAAATGGCGGCATCAGCATGGCCGTGTCAATTGACAAATATGCCGATTGACAAACGTGTCGATTGACAGACGTGCCGATTGACAGACGTGCCCATTGACAAAACGGCATCAGGCGAAACAATCTATATCAAAACAATAAATATCAATTGTTTCGCGCTGTCCGGCGAACGATGCCGTGCACTAAACGCCATGCGACAGAGAAACGCACAGCGCCTGCATGTGTTTTAATGCTTGATAACGTTTGCAGCCGACGCAGGTTGCCGGTGGGTAAATCCGCGGGGCCGCCCACCCATTTTGGATGGCCGAATCCGCGCATCTGAAACACCGATTGATTCTATTCCACCAGACCCATGCCGGCCTGCCATGTGACAGCGGTCGAACCGTATCCACCTAGCGGGCATTTGCATCCTCTCCGGTTGGGACGCGTGGGCCATCGGGCGACAACCTGGCTCTGATGATACCGACGTCACGCAGCCGGAAATGATACGCTAATTTGGTTGCGTTGGGCGATCTTGCGCCCCTATAAGTTGCAAATTTTATTGCTATGTGCTTGCGCTTGGGTGGATCAGCAACCGCCTGCTGTCTTATACGTTACACGGTAGTCTAGCAAAGATCGCGGCGAATTACAATCTCCCGCGCGGGGGAGGCGCGCCTAGTTTCAGTCAACAGCGCCGCGATCTAAGTTGCTGAACGCATGTGCTACGCGGGATATGGGGGCGGGCTGTCGGCGCTTCGCGAGATAAAGTGCAAAATGCTTCGCATATAACAAAATAATTTAAGGTGCAACACGCGTTTGCCGCGTGCTGCAAAGTTGGCTATGAAAGTTGTCCCCATGCTCTACCGCAGGGTTTTCCCCATCGCAAAAAAGTTATCCCTGCTCTTTTCCACAGGTCTATCCCAATTGGGTTGGTTGGCCTTTGGTCGCGTGGTAAGATGATCCATGCCCATTCTATGTTGCCATCATGCCAACGCGCGCGGCATGGGAACCGCCGCGGCCATCGCGCCGCAACGTTGCCGCCCTGCTGATTGCTGTAAAGGAGCCTCGGTGCTGGAGGGATATTTCAACCATGTGAGCCACGTTGCCGAAGGATGGTGGGACCGGCGCGCCTTTGTGCGCCATTGGCGGCGGCTCAACGCGCCCGACCGGCGCTGGACACCCCCTTATTTCCCCGCGCTGCATGCCGCATTGACGCCGCAGCGCTGCGCCCACCTTGACCGGATGCACCCGCTGCCGCTCTGGCTGGAGGCCATGCCGGGCCAACCCAACTATACGGGCCAGTTGAGCCATCGCCAGTTGAGCGGCGGTTTGATGGAGCAGTCGGTCGGCACGGCGTTGATCCTGGCCGATCCGCGCCGCCGTGATGGAACCGGCTATCTGTCGCTTTTCAGCGCGGCCAATGATGTTGAAACACTGGAACGCTTTATTGGCATCGCATTGGAACAGGCCATGTCGCACGGTATTTATCGGCTGGTGGGGCCGGTGGGGCTGTCGCCCCATCTCGCCCAAGGTGCGCTGCTCGATCACTTCGACCGCAGCCCGCCGCTCTATTCGCCCTATAACCCGCCCTATTTGCCCGAAGTGCTGGACGCGGTGCTGGTTCCGGTGCAGCCTGCGCGCCTCTATATAACCGATATAACCGATCGGCTGGGCGCGCCCGCCGCGACAGCGCGCGCGGGGCCGGCGCATCTGCATGCGTTGCAGCCGGACGATCTAGCCCAACGCGTGCCCCAGTTGCTGGCCGCGTGGGACAGCGACCCGACCTTCCTCGCGCCCGATGCAGAGGAGGCCGCGTTCCTAATCAGTTGGTGGGGCCGCTGGCCGCTGACAGGCTGGATCGCGCAAGTTGAGGGCGAGGCTGTGGGGCTGGTGCTGCTGCAAGCGGACTTAGCGCCCGCGCTGCGGCTTGCCAAAGGCGGGCGCAATCTCCTGTGGCGGGCATGGCTACACTGGCGCAGCAGGCGGCGCACGGTCGATGGCCGCGTGCTGGCGCTGGTTGTACACCCTGCCTGGCGACGGCAGGGCATCGGGCGGCAGTTGTGGCAGGCGGCGCTTATGACGGGCCGAGAAGCACGCTGGCGGCAGATCAGCGTGGGGCCGGTGGTGGATGCCACGCCGGGCGCATCCTTTCTGGCCGCGGTAGGCGCGACCCCTGTGCAGCGCTACCGGCTCTATGCCACCAGCGAATAGGGCATGACCTTCGGGGCAAGGCTTTACAGCGCGGCGATTTGTTCCACGATAAAGTTGACGAAGCGCTTTGTCTCAAGCTGTGTGCTGGCTGCGTCTTGGTTGTGCTGCGTTTTGTCCATACGCCAGGCGAGCGCTCTGTCGATCAGCGCGGCCCACTGGGGGAACTGGGCCTGCACCCAGTTCGCGGCGCGCTGCTTGGAGACCTGCTCGCCGTGGGCGATGGTGTAATAGGCGCGGCAGAGCGTGAGGATCGCATACGATTGATCGCGGCGTTTTGCCACGTCGTCGATCTCCGCCTGCCAATAGGCCACATAGCCGCGGATACATTCAATGAACTCGTCCAAGCTGATGGGCGCGATCAGGATGTCGGGCGCGGGGCCATAGAGCGTGCGGCCCTTGGTGCGCACCATGTACCAGTTGGAGAGCCAATCCATGCCTGCCCCTTTGATGTTGAATGGTTCGCCGGGGCTGATGACGGCAATGGGGTTGATCCGGCGGCGAAAGGTGGCAAGCGCATCGCGCGAGTAGTAGAGGATCTCGATCCGGTTGTTCCAATCGGGGTGGCGCGCGAGCAACCGGCTGTGCATGGCATCCAGCGCGGCGAAATCGGCGGCGTCAATGTCGCGGGTGGTGACGGCAAGCAGGTCGACATCGCTGATCCCCGGCGTAAAGCCTTCAGTGGTCAGCGAGCCATAGAGGTAAAGCCCCACAAGCTTGTCGCCCAGCACAGACTGCAACTCGGCAAGCACATGGGCGAGGAGGGCATTGACATCAGGGTATGCTGTTGGGTGCATGGGGCAGGTGATCGAGTGGTGTGATGCGCTTTGGCGGTAGGTGGGCGAAATAGACTGAAATAAAAATGTGGCTGCCACCGCATCGTCAATGGTGACAGCCACATTTTGTTCGAATTAGAAGATGCCCAACTCTTCCTTCGCGTCGTCCGACATCATGTCCGGGTTCCAGAACGGCGTCCACGTCAGGTGAATGTTGACCTCTTCCAGGTCGGGATAGGCAGCGTGCAGCTCGCGCTGGACGTTGCTGATGATCTCCGGCCCGGCAGGGCAACCCGGACTGGTCAATGTCATGGTGACCTCGGCGGTCTTTTCCTCGGTCACATCCACGTTGTAGATCAGCCCCAGGTCGACGATGTTCAACATCAATTCGGGGTCGCGTACCTTGGCGCGAATGGTCTCGCGGATCTCGTCACTTGTCGGCAAACTCATGCGCTTGGCTCCTTGCTCTTCTCTTCCTGATTCCAAATACTTCCAAATACCAATACGACAAATCCCAATGGGGATCGAGCGATCCCGCAGCTAGTCTGACAGAAGGTTCTTGCGCCAGCCATTCAGCCGACGACTCAACTATGCCGTGATTCGATTATACCGGTGATTCGACTATACCGGCGACTCGATGTAAACGTCTTGCCCCTCGACCTGTACGGCATAGGTTTCGGTCGGCTCAAAGGCCGGAAGGCTCAGGGCTGCTCCGGTGCGAATGTCAAAGCGTGCGCCGTGGCGCGGGCACTCGACTTGATGGCCGTTGATGATTTCACCCTCCACCAGCGGGCCGCCGTCATGGGTGCAGACATCCGCGATGGCGTAGATCTCGCCATCCAAGTTGAATAATGCCACACGTACATCCTCGACGACAACTAACTTAGCGCCATTTAACGGAATCTCATCCAACGTGGCTACTTTGACAAAATCGGTCATTGCTAGGTATCTCGGTTCCTTGTCGGCGCGATGGCCGGGGGTTGTAATCGTTATTGCCTGGGCGCGGCTGAATCCGCGCTGTGGCATGCGTGTAGTTGAATCTGTGTAGTTGAATCCGTGTAAGCGGCAATTGATCAGTCAGCGGGCTATTCGGGCCACTCGTCCAGACCCCAAACGCCCGCCTTCAACGTCTTGAGCGGCAGCAGCGCGCACTTGAGGCGCACCGGGCCGATTTCGATCCCCAACAAGTCCAGGATGTATTCCTTGTCCCACGTTTTGATCTCATCCAGCGACTTGCCGACCACTTCTTCCATCAACATAGAGGCCGTGGCTTGGCTGATGGCGCAGCCGCGACCGTCGAAGGCGGCATCGACCACCTGATTGTCTTCGACCTTGAGTTCGATGGTGATCTCGTCGCCGCAAAAGGGGTTGTGGTCGTGATACTGAATATCGGGCTGATCCAGATGACCTTTACTGCGCGGATGGCGGTAATGGTCGAGGATCGCCTCGCGATAAAGTGCATCGGTACTCATGTCTACTTCCTTCTTTCGTCTCCACTGCGGCAGGCAGGACTAGAAGGCGAAAATTTTGACTGCTTCTTCAAGCGCAGCCACCAGCGCGTCGATCTCCGCGGGTGTGTTGTAGAAATAGAAGCTAGCCCGCGCACTGGCGACAATGCCCATCTTGTCGTGGATGGGTTGGGCGCAGTGATGGCCTGCGCGCACCGCGACCCCATGCTGATCGAGAACAGCCGCCAGGTCGTGCGGGTGGATGGTCTCGAAGCTGAAGGCCAGCACACCGGCGCGTTCCGTCGAAAGCGGGCCGAGGATGCGCAAGCCTTCGATCTGGCTCAGCCGCTCATAGCCATAGGCGACCAGGGCGCGCTCTTGGTTGTGGATCCACTCCATGCCCACCTGATCCAGGTATTCAACCGCCGCGCCCAGACCGATGGCCTCGGCAATGGCGGGCGTGCCTGCTTCAAACTTATAGGGCAGCGTGTTCCACTTGCTGGCTTCCATCGTCACTTCGCGGATCATGTCGCCGCCGCCCATCCACGGGGGCATGGCATCCAGCAGCGCCTGTTTGCCGTAGAGCACGCCAATGCCGGTGGGGCCGCACATCTTGTGGCTGCTAAAGGCCAGGAAGTCGGCATCCAACGCCTGCACATTGATGGGCATGTGGGGCACGCTCTGGGCCGCGTCGATCAACACTTTGGCTCCGACGTTGTGGGCCGCGGTGATGATCTCCTCCACTGGGTTGATCGTCCCCAGTACGTTGCTGACATGCACCACGCTGACCAGCTTGGTGCGCGGCGTGAGCAGTTCGGGCAGCTTCTCCAGATCGAGCAGCCCGTCCTCGGTGATGGGAATATATTTGAGCGTGAAACCGAGTTGCTCGCGCAGGATCTGCCACGGCACGATGTTGCTGTGGTGCTCCATCTGGGTGATCAGCACCTCGTCGCCGGGGCCTAGATTGGCCTGCCCCCAGCTATGGGCGACTAGGTTGATGCTCTCGGTGGTGCCGCGCGTGAAGATCACTTCCTTGGCGCTGGCCGCGTTGATGAAACGGGCAATCCGCAGCCGCGCCTGTTCATAGGCCGCGGTCGCTTCCTCGCTTAGGGTGTGCACGCCGCGATGGACGTTGGCGTTGTAGCGGCGGTAATACTCATCCAGCTTGTGAAGCACAGCCTCCGGCTTCTGGCTGGTGGCCGCGTTGTCCAAATAGACCAACGGCTTACCCTGTACCCTGCGATTGAGAATCGGAAAATCTTGGCGCAGCGTTTCGATGCGCGCCAGATCAAGCTGGCTGATGCCGCTTGTGTTTGATGCTGTGCTATGGGCGATCATAGTAATCTTGTCCATTCTTGTGTCTTGCGTCGGGCGGCGTACATACCAGCAATTTTCTCTGGTAGCCGCGCCGTCTGACGACTGCGAGACCGTTCACACTATATCATACCTTTCCCCTGCCCTACGGGACTTTAGTCACTTGGACAAGGGAGGTTGCTGTTCTCATTTGTTAAGCTCGGTTAATTCCGATGAAAGCTGATTGGTTCCCGCCCAACAAGCAGCATCTAATAAGATGCTCGCAGCCGCAGCTTGATCACAAGCTAACCCTGATCCCACCCTCTTTGCACAAGAAAACAGAAAGCGGGCCAACGAGAGAACAGATCGCCTCGTTGCGCCCGCTTTGGATGCTGTCTGGGCCAAGCGGGCGGACAGGATGCCGCAACCGCCCCTTCCACGTAACCCGGTTGCTTGGAGCCGCCGGTTGGGAATTGCGTCTCCCGCCCGACAGCCCCCGCGGCAGATTAACCGCCGATCTTGCGCTCGATGACCTGCTCAAGCTTGGTCACCACGCTCTCCACCGGAACCCGGTCGAGCACCGCCTGGAAGAAGCCCTGCACAATCATGCGCTCGGCCTGGGGCCGCGTCAACCCGCGTGCCATCAGATAGAAGACATATTCATCTTCCACCTGGGCCGCGGTGGCGGCATGGGTGCAGCGCACGTCGTCGGCTTCGATCTCCAGGCCGGGAATGCTGTCGGCGCGAGCCGTCCCGTCCAAGATCAAGTTGCCGTTGCGCTGATAGGCATCGGTCTTTTGCGCGTGCGGGTGCACACGGATCACGCCCATATAGACGCTGCGTGACTTATCCTTCAACGCGCCGTTAAAGAGCAGGTCACTGAAGCCGTTGGGCTTGCGATGGATCTGCAATGTCTGATGGTCAATATGCTGGCGGCCTGTCGGGAAGTAGATGCCCAACAATTCGCCATGCCCGCCTTCTTCCATCAGATCCAGGTCGAGGAACGCCTTGGTCAAGCGGCTGCCCCAACTGACTTGGATCCAGCGCAGGTCCGTGTCGCGATGCATGGCGGCGCGACCGGTCAAGAAGTTCCACAAGCTGTGGTCATAGTCTTGCAGGTTCATATAGCGCACGACCGAGTTGTCGTGCAAGTAAAGTTCGACCACCGCGCTTTGCATGCCGTCTTTGCCGCCCAGGAGATCGTCGACCAGCGTGACCTCTGCGCCTTCCTCGGCGACGAGCAGCGTATGATGATAGCCGCCCACCCCCGCGCTGGCCTGGTTCAAGATCACCTGCAAGGGCAGCTCGACCTTGACATTCTTGGGCACATAGACGAACGCGCCAGTGTCCCACAAGGCCGCATGGAGTGCAGTGAATTTGTTATGATCGGGCTTGACCACTTCGGTCATGAAATAGCGCTGCACAAGGTCGCCGTGCTCGAGCACAGCCTGGCGCAGGTCGGTGAAAATCACCCCCTTCTCGGCCAGGTTCTCGCTCGCGATGCGGCTAATGACTACGCCATCCTGAAAGATCAGGCTGGCCGCGCTGTCCATTTCGTCCAGCTCATGCTGCAACAGCTCATTGACCTTGGCGTTGGGGTCGCCGTCCATCTTGACAGGCTTGAACTTGCCCAGATCAAAGCCGGTCAACTGGGTGCGACGCCAAGCTTCGTCAGTGGGCTTGGGCCAGGGCATCTCTTCAAAGCGCTTCCACGCCTCCAACCGCAGTTTTAGCATCCACTCCGGCTCTTGGCGTGAGGCCGAAAGGGCGCGCACCGTCTCTTCGTTAAACCCGGCAAGTGCTTTTTGCACCTGTTCCGGGGAATTTTCATTGATGAGAACGCTCACGTTCCTAGATCCTCCGTCTAAAAAGTCGCCTCCATCACGAACGCTATCGCTCGACGGGCTGGCGACAGAACCAAGCGGTCTGCCGCCAGCCTACGTCAGAAAGTCCCTGTGTGGCGACCGGAATAATTTAGCCGTTTAGCCGATGGAGCCTTCCATCTGCAGTTGGATAAGCCGGTTCATCTCGACGGCGTATTCCATGGGCAGCTCCTTCACCAGCGGCTCGATAAAGCCACCTACAATCATGGCGGCGGCCTCGTCCTCGCCGATGCCGCGGCTCATGAGGTAGAAGAGCTGTTCCTCGCCGATCTTGCTGACCGATGCCTCATGCCCAATCGAAACGTTGTCTTCCTCGATCTCGATGTAGGGATAGGTATCGGACCGGCTCTTGTCGTCCAAGAGCAGCGCGTCACAGACGACGTTGCTCTTGGAGTGGTGTGCGCCCTTGGCGACCTTGAGCAGGCCGCGGTACGAAGCACGCCCCCCATCCTTGCTGATCGACTTGGAGACGATCTTGGAACTGGTGTAGGGTGCGCCATGCACAACCTTGCCGCCTGCGTCCTGCTGCTGACCGTGACCAGCAAAGGCGATGGACAGAATCTCGCCGTGCGCCTTTGGCCCCATCATGTAGACCGCAGGGTACTTCATGGTCACCTTGCTGCCCAAGTTGCCGTCGATCCATTCCATGGTCGCGTCTTCATAGGCCACGGCGCGCTTGGTCACCAGGTTATAAACATCGGTCGACCAGTTCTGAATGGTCGTATAGCGGCAGCGCCCGCCCTTCTTGACGATGATTTCCACCACCGCGCTATGCAGGCTGTTGCT
>CAZZNG010000193.1:0-11030 GCA_964655505.1 uncultured Litorilinea sp.
GCGAGGGTGGGCGCACCGTCGGCGCTGGCGTCATCACCGAAATCCTGAAGTAAGTTTGATAGGCAGACGGGGTATGCGCCCTGGTGCATGCCCCGTTGATATATAGGCGAGTAGCTCAATTGGCAGAGCGGCGGTCTCCAAAACCGCAGGTTGCGGGTTCAAGTCCTGCCTCGCCTGCCTCGAGGATAACCACCGGCTTTTATGGGCCGGTGGTTATTTTCCGCTAAGAGATGGTGTCATGTTGACTGCATGGCACGCCCAGATAATTAGAGCAGGTGCTGCATGAGCCGTTCTGCTTCAGTGAAACCCAAGGGCGAAAATGCCTTGGTACGCTATCTCAAAGATACCCGCGCTGAACTAGCGAAGGTGACTTGGCCCACGCGGGAAGAAGGACTGCGTTTGACGTGGGTCGTTTTGATCGTGACGACGGTCTCGGCAGTGGTGCTGTTTGGCGTCGACTCGATCTTTAGTTTGATCATTGCTCTCTTGTTGCAAGCAACTTAAGGTCGACGATTGTCGCAGGCGCCGCGCCCTGCCAGCCACGTAATCAACTTGTGGCGATGGAATTGAAGGCGGTTGGGAAAGGAGACAATCATGGCCGACGAGCAAAATGAACCTCGTACACCGCTTGACATGGACGAGGAACTTGCTGCGCTCGATGCAGAGATCGCGGCCCAATTGGACGCGGAAGAGGCGGAGAGCGAGCCTCAAGCCGAATGGTTTGTGATCCACAGCTATTCCGGCATGGAGAACAAGGTCAAGAAGAATATCGAACACCGCGCCGAATCCATGGGGATGTCGGATTATATCTTGCAGGTCGTCGTGCCGACGGAAACTGAAATCGAGATCCGCAAGGGCGCACGCAAGGAAGTCGAGCGCCGTGTCTTCCCCGGCTACATCTTGGTCAATATGATCATGAATGAAGATAGCTGGTATGTGGTGCGCAATACGCCGGGTGTGACCGGCTTTGTCGGCATGGGCAACAAGCCTACGCCGTTGCGCCAGGAGGAAGTGGACAAGATCATGCGCCGCATCGAGTCCGATGAGCCGCGCATCAAGGTGAGCTTCCAGCCTGGCGAGCATGTACGCATCCTCACCGGCCCCTTTGCGGAATTTAGCGGCACGGTGGATGAGATTTATCCCGACAAGGGGAAGGCCAAAGTCCTGGTGAGCTTCTTTAACCGGGAAACCCCTGTCGAAGTGGACTTTTTGCAATTGGAGCGTGATGTATAGGCTAGCCTGAACAGGCGCAGCCGCATCACGCACGGTTTTTTCTCTGACACGCTGGCTCCTGGGAGCCGTGAACGGTTGCCAGCCGTTACCGGCGCACACCAGAACCAGAAGGAGTGAAACATGGCAAAGAAACTGAAGGCAATTGTTAAGTTGCAGTTGCAGGCCGGCAAGGCCAACCCGGCGCCGCCCGTGGGTACGGCGCTTGGTCCCCATGGTGTGAACATCATGGGCTTCTGCAAAGAGTACAACGCCCGCACGCAAGGCATGGCTGGTCAGGTCATCCCGGTCGAGATCTCGATCTTTACCGACGGCTCCTTTACCTTCATCACCAAGACGCCGCCTGTGCCCGATCTGATCAAGAAGGCGATCAACCTCCAAAGCGGCAGCGCCGAGCCGAACAAGGACAAGGTGGGCAAGCTCTCGCAGAACCAGGTGCGCGAGATCGCCGAAGTCAAACTCAAAGACCTCACCGGCGTGAGCTTGGAGAGTGCCATGCGCATGGTCGAAGGGACCGCGCGCAGCATGGGCGTTACTGTCGAGAAGTAACGCTGTCCCTACCGCTTGTGGCCCATGCGCCGCAAGCCTGCCGATTGTAAGCAGAAGCGAGATGGCTGCTGCCTCTCGTAAGATTGTTCATCATGTGGAAGGGGCTGCGCGCCCCGTTTGCACCACAGAGGAGTAGAGATGCCAAAGCGCAGTAGACGTTATAACGAGATCCGGGCCAAGGTGGACCCGAACGCGGTCTTTGAGCCGCAAGAGGCCGTCAGCAAGGTTAAAGAGCTGGCAACCGCCAAGTTCGATGAAACCATCGAACTGCACCTACGCACCGGCGTGGACCCACGCCATGCCGACCAGCAGGTGCGCGGTGTGGTGACGCTGCCCGCAGGCACGGGGCGCGAGGTTCGCATCGTCGTGTTTGCCGGGCCGGAAGGCCAGGAGCTGGCGCGCCAGGCAGGAGCCGACTACGTTGGCGGCGATGATCTGGCCGATCAGATTCAAAAGGGCTGGACTGATTTCGACGTGGTCTTGGCAACGCCTGACATGATGCGCATCGTCGGTCGCTTGGGCCGCATCCTCGGTCCCCGCGGCTTGATGCCTAGCCCCAGGAGCGGAACCATTTTGCCCGCCGAAGATCTGCCGCGCGTGATCGAAGAGACACGCCTCGGCCGTGTCGAATTCCGCGTTGACAAAACCGCCAACATCCATACGCCCATCGGCAAGGCTTCTTTCCCAGAAGACAAACTGATGAAGAACTTGGCGGCGCTGATGGAAGCCATTGTCGCGGCCAAGCCCAGCGGCATCAAGGGTGTCTATCTGCGCAAGATCACGCTCGCCAGCACCATGGGGCCTGGCATCAAGCTGGATGTCAACGCCGCCAGTTCGCTGCGCGCGGATGATTTCTAAAGCCGCTGCCCGCCACGCAACATAACGCTGTGTGGAATTTGGCTGCAGCGCCGAATGTTCGTATACTGTGTCCGTTGTCCATGACAGCCGTTGTGGACAATTCAAACTGAATCCTGGCCGGGCGGCGTGCCGACCGGTCGCCATGCTAAAGACAGCAGGCGCAATGCGCTTAATGACATCCCTTGAGGGGTCACCTGCCGAGGCAAGGCATCAAATGCAAGCCACTGCTGCGGTTGTGGCGCTCCATCCGGCCCCTGGGCCGCAAACGGGCGCGACGCTGCACTGTTTACCCGTGGCACTGCTTTGACACCTAACAGCGTCTTTGCATGGAGCAAGACGCTGTTTTTGTTTGCCTGAATCTTTCCAGAAAGGAGGATGAGCAACTTGGCAATCACACGAGAGAAGAAGACCGAGCTGCTAGAGACCTATAAGGAGCGCCTCCAACAGTCGTCGGCGCTGGTCTTCACCAACTACCGCGGCCTGTCGGTTAGCCAACTGCAGTCGCTGCGCGCCAAGCTCAATGAAGCCGATACGGACTTCATGGTGGTCAAGAACAGCATCTTGGGCCTTGCGCTCGAACAGTCTGAGCAGTCCCAGCCTGAATCGCTGCTGACCGGCCCCAATGCCGTCGCCTTTGTCGGCGAAGACATCGGCCGCGGCGTGACCGCGCTGCTGGATTGGATCAAGGCCGAGCGCATGGGCGAGATCACCGGCGCGCTGCTTGGCGGTTCGGTGCTCGATGCCGAGCGTGCAGAGGCGCTGGCCGAACTGCCGACCAAGGAAGAGACGCTCGCTCTGGTGCTGGGTGCAATCAGCGGCCCGGCCCGCCAGGTGGTGCAGATGATCAATGCACCCAACGCAAGCCTGGCGCGCGTGCTCAACGCCTACGTCGAGAAGCGCAAGGAAGCCGAGGCTGCATAACGCGGCCACGCGCGACCACAGCAATGCAAAATTCGTTCAAACAGCTTTTACGATTGATTGTTTCGGTTGATATTGCAGAGACTGCAACAGAGATTGCATAAGGAGTTTACCAATGGCCGATTTGCAGGCAATTAAGGAACAACTGGACAGCCTGACCTTGCTCGAGGCTGCGGAACTGGTCAAGATGTTGGAAGAGGCGTGGGGCGTGAGCGCCGCTGCGCCCGTAGCCGTTGCCGCGGCTGGCGCGGCCGGTGGCGGCGAGGCCGCTGCTGCCGAGGAGCAGACCGAGTTCGACGTCGTCCTCAACGATGCTGGCGCCAAGAAGATCAACGTGATTAAGGTCGTGCGCTCGCTGACCAACCTGGGCCTGAAAGAGGCCAAGGATGCCGTCGAAAGCGCGCCCAACACGCTGCTCACGGGCGTCAGCAAGGAAGCTGCCGAAGACGCCAAGGCCAAGCTCGAGGCCGAAGGCGCGGTGGTCGAGATTAAGTAACGCGACCGCCAATCGGGTCAGTTGAACTTGACCGACAAAAAACAGGGAGGATGGCCCGTTGTGGGGCTGCCCTCCCTGTTTTTATTTTGCTCTTGATTGGGGCTATGGGTTGGGGCGCGGCGCAAACGCGATGGGTCACTGCCCGGCGCGTACGGTTTGGATCGCCTGCTCAACATTCAACTCACCGCGCAGGATGCCCACTTGCGCCACGCGCAAGCGGCGCGTGAATTCGGCAAAGGTGCGGCCATTGGGCGGCGCTTGCGCTGTGTCGGCCAATCTCTCCAAGAAAACGTAGTAACGATCCTCTTGCTGCCAAACAGACATACTGCTGCGGCGGCTGGGCACGCGGTTGGCTAGCTGGCTCCACGGGCCGAGCACTTCGGGCGTGATCAGCAGATCGATCAACTGAAACGCGGTCGCGCGGCGTTCGGCGTCGGCGGTGAGTACGGCAAAGGCCCAGGTCGTGCCGATGGTCTTGGCGGTACCGTCGTGTGTGGGAACCACGCTAAAGGCAATGTCTTGGCGCGAGGGCAGATTCTCCAAATAGTTGTGTGTCTGGACCAGATCGAGGCCGGGGCGCTCACTGGCATAGAGCTGCCACACAGCATTGAAGGTGGGCAGATCGGCCGCGCGCGGGTCGATCACACCGTTCGCCTGGGCTTGATCGAGAAAGTGGAAAAAGGTCGCCAACGACGCATCGTCTACCGCGGTGCTGTCTTCGAGCAACACGCCGCCTGCGCCCACATAGTGCAGCAGCGCGGTCAAGTCGCCGCCGCTGCCTTCTCCAGCAGGAAAGAGATAGAGGATCTCCCCCTCCACCAGCGCATCCCAGGTCTGGGGCGGGGTCTCCACCTGGCGCGGATCATAGACCGCGTGGATCAAGTCCGCGGCATAGGGCACACCCATACGCTGGCCCCGATAGGTCACCGCATCCATCACAAAGGGATAATAGTCAGTGGCAAAGGTGTACTCTTCCGGCGACACAGGCGGGATCATGCCCAGGTCGGCCAGTTGCCACAACTGCTGCGTGTTGATCAAGATCAGATCGGGCAGCAGCAGCGGCGAGACTTTCTGCGTGCTCTGTAGATAGCTGAAAAGGCTGGACGCACCCTGTTCAGACTTGATTTGCACGTCGATGCGTACCGATGGCTGCGCCTGCTCGAACTGCTGAAAGGCCGCGTCGAGCACCGCACCCGCGCTGCTGTCATGGGCAAGCCCTGTAAAGTCAGGCATCCACAACACCAACTGGCGATCAGGCGTCACCTGCGGCTGCAAACCGTTTGGGCTGGTGACATCGGTGGCCGCGGGCGGCGAGGCAGTCACCGTCGTGGTGGAGGGCGCATCCGCTGTAGGGGTGGGCGATTGGCGGCAGCCGGCAAGGGCAAGCGCCAGCAACAGGCCCAACACAACCATTCGGACGGGGCGGAGCAAGCGAACACTGGGCGCACAGCTTGAAAGAGCTAGATGGGGCATGAAGCAATGACCGATTCAGCAAGGGGATGGATGATAGGCTGTCTGGATGGCGTATGATCGCGCTTGCTCCCAACAGCCAGCCTTATTATAGCATATTGCATATTGTCGGTCTGTGTCGGGCCTGGCGCGGAAGGCAACTTTGCACACAACTTTGCATAAGTCCCTGCTGCGCTTGTGCATTTGTGAGGCCCGCCGCCGGTATGTTACAATTTCACACTATGTCGGGTGTAACATCTGGCAACCTGGCGGCATCGTTCGCTCCATCCATTGACACGCCTTCAGAGAGTCCGTGGCCCATTGTTGGGCATAGCTGGGCCGTTCACCTCCTACGTCGCAGCCTACAGACGACCGGCCCGCGCCACGCCTATCTCTTCCTGGGGCCACCACAGGTGGGTAAGCGTACGTTGGCGCGTGCGTTTGCCCAATCCCTTCTATGTACAGCTCCCGATCTCAACCAGCGTCCTTGTGGGGAATGTCGCGCATGTCGCCTGGCGGCGCGTGACAGCCACCCGGATCTCCAGTGGGTGCAGCCGCTGGACAAGGACGGTGCGGTGGATCGCGCCAATGGCATGTTGCGGGTAGAGCAGGCCGCTGGAATCATCCATGATGCCGCCTTGCGTCCGCTGGAAGGGCGCTACAAGGTCTTCATGATCCAAGATGCCCACACCGCTAACGACAGTTTTGCCAACAAGTTGCTCAAGACGTTGGAGGAACCTCCCGATCACGTCGTGCTGTGTTTGACCGCGCTGGATCGCAGCAGCCTGCTGCCTACCATTCTCAGCCGCTGTCAGATTTTGGAACTGCGCCCGCTGCCCATCGATCAAGTCGAACGTGCCTTGATCGAGCGGTGGCAGGCCGCGCCTGAACAGGCTGCGCTCTTGGCGCGGCTTGCCAATGGCCGGCTCGGTTGGGCTGTTGATCAGTTGAACGACGCCGATGGTTTGGGGCGGCGCGAGGCACAACTCGCCCAGCTCTTGCATCTGGTGCACGCCAACCGCATCGAACGGCTCGACTTTGCCGAACAAGCCGCCGTGGGACGCAACAACCAAGATCTGTTCGCCATGCTGGAACTGTGGACGACCTGGTGGCGCGACGTGCTGTTGGTGCAAGTGGGATGTCCGGAAGCGTGCAGCAACATCGACCGGCAGGCTGAACTGGCCCGCCACGCCGCGGCGCTGACGCCCCAGCAGGTGCGCGATTACCTGCTCACGCTGCGCCGCATCGACGGATACTTGCACCACACGGTCAACACGCGCCTGGCGCTTGATCTGCTGCTCCTCCAACTGCCGCACATTGCGCCGGTCCCCTCTGGCGCTGGAAATGGAGAAAGCTGACATGCCGGTTGTGGTAGGCATCCAGTTTAAGCCGGTGACGAAGATCTATCACTTCGACCCAGGCTCAATGCTGGATTTATCTGCAAAGGATTTTGTGATCGTCGATACGGCCAAGGGCCAGGAAGTCGCCCAGGTCGTGCAAGCTCCTCACACCATCGCCGACGATGAGGTGGTGGGCGAGATGAAGAATATCGTGCGCCGGGCCAATGCGTGGGATCTGGTGCAAAAGGATCAGTGGGAACACAAAGAGCGCGAGGCGTTGGCGATCTGCCGCGAAAAGGCGCGCGAGAGCGGCCTGGACATCAAGGTGGTGCGCTGCGAATATAGCTATGACGGTGGGCGGCTGCTGGTCTACTTTGCCTCTGAAAACCGGGTGGACTTCCGCGAATTGGTGCGCGAACTGGCGCGCGTCTTTCGCACGCGCATCGAGATGCGCCAGATCGGCGTGCGCGACGAAGCCAAGCTGCTCGACGGTGTGGGCAAGTGTGGTCGCCAGCTTTGCTGTACCAGTTGGCTGCGCGAGTTTACGCCTGTCAGCATCCGTATGGCAAAGAATCAGCAACTGCCGCTCAACCCCGATGAGATCAGCGGCGTCTGTGGCCGCTTGCTCTGCTGCCTCTCCTATGAGGATGCCCACTACCGAGAGCAGAACAAGAAGATGCCCAAACTGGGCGCAGAAGTGGCAACGCCCCAGGGCGTGGGCCGCGTGCGCCATATCCACCCGCTCAAGGAGTCGGTCACAGTCATGCTGGAAAACGGCGTCTTGACCGAGTTCGCGGTGGTGGATCTGCTCACCTCGAAGAGCAGCAGCGGCAGCAGTTGCAGCACCTGTGGCGGATGCACCGCCAAGCGCCGTGCCGGGGCTGCTGCGGACAATGAGCGTATCCTGCGCAAGCGCCGCCAAGAGCAGGGCGCCAGCCGCGGCAAACAGGAGACGGGCGAGGAACAATCGGGCGGGGGCGAAGGCAAGCGCCGCCGACGTCGCCGCCGCTCGTCGCGTAACCGGCGCGACGAGGACAAGCAGTAGGCGCTACAGCGCACTCAATCGCAGCGCGCTCAATTACCGCGCGTTAAGCGTCTATCTGGCAAGTCATTCCATATAAAAACAAGCGGGAGAGGTCGGCGTCACCTCTCCCGCTTGCTATTTCGCGACCGACAAGCCCCTGTCGGGTCGTGCTGCACTAGGCGTGATTTGGGCCATCCAGTACTTCAGGCCGTTTGAAGATCGCCAGCCGCACGGCTGTACGCTCGTTGCCTTCGATATCGACCTCGGTAAAGCTTGGAACGATTACCAAGTCCATCTGGTCTTGTTCCAGATAGCCGCGCGCAATAGCAATCGCTTTGATCGCTTGGTTCACGGCGCTCGCGCCGATCGCCTGGACCTCTGCGTACCCTTGCTCACGCATCACGCCTGCAATGGCACCGGCGACGGCGGTAGAACGAGACTGGGCAGAAACTTTGATGAGTTCAGCCATGGATGTTTGCCTCCTATCGCTTCAACTGTCCATCTTGGCACACCGCCCAACGGGCGGCGTGTAAATGCTTTGACGTTACGCCGCGTCGGCCAATGGTTGTCATTACATCTTGACGTAGAATTTACATAATGGTTACGCAAATTTCTACGCCTCTGAATAATACTATGCAGTTTACGTGGCGCAACACCTAGATTACCTTCGCTCCGTCCATACCATACCATAGAAGGACACCGCCGCTACCGCCGGACAAGCCAAGGCGGCACACTAGCAGTCTGCTGCGGGATTTTACCACAATAGAAACGTAAGAACAATGTAAATCACAAAAAAAGGGTCGCCCGCGCCTCGAATCAGCGGGGCGACCTGTGTATTCTGCACAACGCGACCGACTCTTTGCAGCGTCAGGCAGCCGTCTGTGCATTCAGACAAGGCTACTTGGCGTAGTCCACTGCCCGCGTCTCGCGGATGACGGTGACGCGAATCTGGCCTGGGTACTGCAGATTGTCCTCGATCTTCTTGGCGATGTCTTTGCTAAGCTGGATCGCGGCCAGATCGTCGACCGTTTCCGGGCGCACGATGACACGGATTTCGCGGCCTGCTTGGATGGCAAAGGTTTGGCTCACCCCTTCGAAGCTGTTGCCGATATCCTCCAACTCGGTCACGCGCTTGATATAGGTCTCCAGGCTTTCACGCCGTGCGCCGGGCCGCGCGCCGCTAATCGCATCGGCCGCGGCCACGATCACCGCTTCAATCGACTGGGGTTCGACTTCCCCGTGGTGGCTGGCGATGGCATTGACCACCACTTCGTTGACGCCATAGCGCTTGGCGATCTCGGCCCCGACGATGGCGTGAGGCCCTTCGATTTCATGGCTCACGGCTTTGCCGATGTCATGCAGCAGCCCGCCCAGGCGCGCCACCCTGACATTGGCGTGCAGCTCCCCTGCAATGATGGCGGCGATGTGCGCGGTTTCAATTGCATGGTAGAGCTGATTCTGTCCATACGAGGTACGGAACTTGAGCCGCCCCAACAGCTTGAGCATCTCGCGGTGCAGCCCTTGGGTGCTGGTCTCGATCGTGGCCTGTTCGCCTGCCTCGAAGATCATGCGCTCGATCTCGTGGCGCGCGGCTTCCACCTCTTTTTCGATGCGCGTGGGGTGGATGCGCCCGTCGGCGACCAGTTTGCTCAAGGCCATGCGCGCAATCTCGCGGCGGATGGGGTCAAAGCTGCTGATGATAATGGCTTCGGGCGTGTCGTCCACCACCAGATCAACGCCCACAGCCTGCTCGATGGCGCGGATGTTGCGCCCCTGGCGGCCAATGATGCGCCCTTTCATCTCGTCCGATGGCAGGTCAACGCTGCTGACGGCATGTTCCGAGACATGGTCGCTGGCGATGCGCTCGATAGCCATGGTGATGATCTCTCTCGCGCGGCGGTCGGCTTCTTCGGTGACTTCGGCCTCAACCTCGCGCACGGTGCGCGCCATCTCCTGGCGCGCCGTCTGTTCGACCCGCTGCAAGAGCACCTGTCGGGCCTCTTCTTGGGTCATCTGCGCCACCTTCTGCAGTTCGGTGGCCCATTCTTCCTCCATCGAGTTGAGCTTGGCAGTCCGCTTGTCCAGCGTCGCCTCACGCTGGTTGAGCTTGCGCTCGCGCGTCTCCAACTGTTCCAGGCGGCGCTCGGCGGCATCCAGCCGGTTTTGCAGCCGCTCCTCGATGCGCTCCAACTCTTTGCGACGGCGGCTCTGTTCGGCCTCCATGTCGTTGCGCATCTGGACCTGTTCTTCTTTGAGGCTGAGTTCCCGCTGCTTGATCTCGGTATCCGCCTCGGCCAAGATGCGCTTGGCTTGCTCCTCGGCGCTCTGCAACAGCGCCTTCTGTCTGGCTTGTTCTTGTGCTAATCCTGCCTGTTGGCCCATGCGATAGGCGATAAAGCCACCTACCCCTGCACTGACCAATCCGACGAGGATGATTAGAATAATGGCTATTCCAACATCCATGGCTGGTTCCTCGTTCTGTATGTCTTCATATGATGTCGCCATCGGCTGGCCGGCATGATAAGGCTGCTGCCACCCGAAGGTTCAGGTTGCGAAGCGTTAAGCCGCAAGTGGCTCGTTCCATTGTCATAAAAACACAAAATGCGCTGTAGCCAACGCTACAGCGCATGGATAGCACCGGGCCGCGCATCACCTACCGCTTGTGTGCGGCGCGATGCGATAGACTGAACCCCTGCTCGGTGGGACCTAGATTGCCCCACACTCCAACTTGGAACAAACCAATGAGTGATACACGACCTGTTCACGGCTTCCTGCTTTGCCTGCGAGCATTGCCTGCTGCGAATTCGGGACAGGAGCCAGTGTTCGGACCGCTGGCATGGTCGATGTTCTGCCAGCCCTGCGTTAACAAGGATGCTGACACAAGGACGTTGACTAGGTGGCGACGGCAGCCTCTTCGTCTGCTTCTGCGTCTGTTTCTGCCGTCGCAGCGGCCACACCGTTCATCGGTCGCTGGGGGAGACCCGCTTTTTGGCGGATGAGGTTGTCGATCTCCTGCGCCAGTGCTTCATGTTCGCGCAGGTACTCTTTGCTCGACTCGCGTCCCTGTCCGATCAAATCGTCTTTATAGCGGTAGTAGGCGCCACGTTTTGAGATAATGTCATGTTCGACGCCGAGGTCGATGAGGTCGCCCTCGGTGCTGATGCCC
>CAZZNG010000194.1:0-997 GCA_964655505.1 uncultured Litorilinea sp.
CGGGCCACCAGGCAAACGTCTCCGCGTTGAGCGCCCGCTGCCAAGCAGGCCAGACTGCCAGCTTGCCGCGCTGCAAATGCCCATTGGCTGCAAAGGCCAGCACCTTGCCCCGTCCCTGCTCGCGCCCCACTGTGTAAATCAAGTTGTCGGCCATCAACGCATCGCGCATGCCTAGCAATTCGCCGATCCCTGCGCCGCGTGCATGGGCCGCATGATAGTTCAAAAGCTGCCGCGCCTGTGCGCCATAATGGAGCGCTTCCGCAAACTGGGTCGCGTCGCTCATGGCGATCAGTTCAGGCCGCCGTCTATGCAGTTCTGAGATGAGATCCTCGGTCGCCAGCCGCAGCGCATTGGCCGCGGGCGACAGCCCAATCGACTTGCTTGGGTCCATGTACGCTTCCGGGTTGTCCCACACCGCGTCTTGGCCCAGCAGCGGCTCGATGCGCGCCCGGAACGCTTCGCCGCTCGCGCGGTCCAGCGCGGCCAGATAATCGACGACGAACCCCAACACCTGTCTGGGGCTGTCGATCCCCACCGCGCCGGTGGGCATGTCGAAGCCGTAAAAGTGGAGTTGAACCGCGTGGGCCGGGTCCGCGTTATAGCGGCGCATCCACTCGATCAGTTCGCGGTTCGCCTCAAGCTTGGCGAAATTGTGGCTGAGGCCGCTGTCCCCCATGGCCTCATACGACGCAGGCCCATGACCGGCGACATACGCATTGACCACGCGCGCCTTGGGGAAGCTGCTTTCAATCGTGATGGCGCGGAAGCCATGCGTCACAACCAATCGCTCGAACAAGCGATTGCGCAGCATGAGAATCTCCTCGCCGCCGTGGAGCGCTTCGCCAAAGCCAAGCAGCACCACCCCATCGTCCAGCGAGGCGACGATCTGATCAACCGCAGCATTGACCGTTTCGGGCGCATCAAGCGAGAATGAAATCGCCTCGCGCGCAATCCACTCCGCCAGCCCGGTCCGGTGCAGCCAGCGGAGGTCGTCGAT
>CAZZNG010000194.1:1007-3167 GCA_964655505.1 uncultured Litorilinea sp.
GTGGCATAGATTGAAGTCGCAGCAGCCATTCAATCCCCCTGGGACGCGGACGACGAAAAGTGAATCCCCAGCTATAGAACGTCGCTCACCGATGCAACAGGCGCAAGACAGTACACTGCGCTATACTTCAGTAATCCATATCTCGCTGATCCATACGCGAGGGAGACAAGACAGGCCGCACAGTGGTCGATACACAGTGGTCGATACAGAGAAAGGCCAGCCAATGTTACCAGCCCAGATTGTGCCCCACGGCACGCTAGACTATGCAGAGGTGCGTGCGTTAGGCATCGATCCCGCGGCGTTGACCGTCTTTTCGTCCAATATCAACCCCTACGGCCCGCCGGAGAGCGTGCTCCAGGCGCTGCGCAACGCGTGCAACGCCGAAACCATCACCCGCTACCCGGATCGCTTCAGCCTCGATCTGCGCGACAAACTGGCCCAAGTCCACGACATACCGCCGGAAACCATCTTGGCAGGCAACGGCACAGCCGATATCATGTGGCTGATCGGCCTGGTCTTGCTCCAACAACGTCGCGTCGCCATCTTGGGGCCGACCTTTGGCGAATATGCCAACGTCGCGGCCATGATGGGGGCGACCGTCTTGCCGGTGAGCCTGCCCGGATGGACGCAGCGCGGCCAGAAATACACCCAGACGGACACACCGCTCGGCGTAGCGTTCGACGCAACGTGCCAAGCCCTGATCGATGCACAGCCGGATGTGGTCTTTCTCTGCAACCCCAACAATCCCACCGGCCAAGCCTTCAGCCATACCGAAATGGCGCGGTTCCTCGAAGCCGCGCCGGATGCCCTCTGGATCATCGACGAGGCGTATGCCGATTTCACCGATGAGCCAACCACGAGCATTCACCAGTTGGGCCAAACAAAGCATCTGATCCTGCGTTCCATGACCAAAGACTTTGCGCTGGGCGGCCTGCGTATTGGCTATGCGGTTGGCCCGGCGCAGACCATCGCGGCGCTGCAAACCAGCCAGCCGCCGTGGAATGTCAATATACTCGCCCAGATCGGCGCGCTGGCTTGCCTGGATGAACTGGCGTGGCGACGCCAAACACTAGCCCAACTGCGCCAAGACTGCACAACCTTGCAGGAACAGTTGCGTGCAGCAGGCTTTGCGCCGCTGCCCACCCAACTCAACTTCTTTCTCACGCCTGTCAACGACGCGGGCAAAGTACGCCAGGCCCTTCTCTCCCAGCGGCTCGTCGTGCGCGACTGCACCTCTTTTGGCCTGCCCAACCACATCCGCATTGCCGCGCGGCGCGCCGATGAGAATGAGCGTTTGGTCGCGGCGCTGGCGGCCATTGCCGATTGGGCGCGGATCAGTTAATCCCGCTCATATCCGGCTCTTCCGCGTCAAACTCCAACAGTTCGCCCGTCACCGTGTAGATGACGCGCTCACAGATGTTGGTCACGCGGTCGCCGGCGCGCTCCAAATTGTGCGCCACCCAAGACATATAGTTGGCGCGGTCGATGGCGTCGGGCCGCTCGGAAATGATCGTCAACAACTCGCGGTTCACACTGTTGTAGAGCGCATCGATCTCATCGTCCTCCAGCGGGATGGCGCGTGCGGCCTCCACATCCCCATGGATGAACGCGTCCAGCGCCCGGCCCAGGTTCTCCACCACCTTGTCGCACATCTGCGGAATCTGGGGAAAGCTCTTGAGCAGCGGCTGGTTGCCCAAATAAAGGCTAATGCGGCTGATGCCCTTGGCATAGTCGCCCATGCGCTCTAGTTCGGTGGAGATCTCCAACACCGCGGCCAACAGACGCAGGTCGCCCGCCATGGGCTGCTGTGTGGCGATCAGCATGAGACAATCATCTTCGATGGCAAACTTGCGTTTGTTCACCTCGCGGTCCGCGGCAATGATGCGCCTGGCCGCCTGCAGATCGCGCGCGATCAGCGCATCGACCGACTCACGCAGATTCTGGCGAACCATACTGCCCATCATTAAGAGGTCGTCTTGCAGCCGCTGCAGGTCTTTCACAAATTGACTACGCATCATGGCATGTATCCGTTTCTAGCGACTCGTGCGCTCGATAGGGGCATCGTCTAACCGTCTAACCAAAGCGACCCGTAATATAATCTTCCGTCTGCTTGTGCTTGGGCTTGGTGCAGATCACCCTCACCACGCCTTTACGGCGGAT
>CAZZNG010000194.1:3177-11029 GCA_964655505.1 uncultured Litorilinea sp.
ATCAGATGCCCCGTCCGGCTGTCATCAACCATGAAAAAGGCTGTATAGTCGGAAACGCGCGCCGCCTGCTGCATATTATGTGTCACGATGATGATCGTATAGTTCTCCACCAACTCCCGCATCAAGTCCTCGATCTTGAGCGTAGCAATGGGATCGAGGGCCGAGGCCGGTTCATCCATCAGAATGATGTCGGGCTTGACGGCAATGGTGCGCGCAATGCACAAACGCTGCTGCTGGCCGCCGGAAAGCCCCAACGCGCTCTGGTGCAGTTTGTCCTTCACCTCGTCCCACAAGGCCGCGCCGCGCAGCGACTCCTCCACCAACTCATCCATGTTGCCCTTATAGCCGTTGATCTTAGCGCCCCAAGCAATATTGTCGTAGATACTCTTGGGAAAGGGATTCGGCTTTTGAAAGACCATGCCGATATGGCGGCGCACCTGCACAGGGTCCACCTCCGGCCCGTAGATGTTCATGCTGTTGAAGTGCACTTCACCTTCAACGCGCGCCGTGGGAATCAGATCGTTCATGCGGTTGAAGCAGCGCAGCACAGTGCTCTTGCCACAGCCCGAAGGCCCAATCATCGCCGTGATCTTGTTGCGCTCGACAGACAGATTCACATCGCGCACGGCGTGGAAGTTGCCGTAGTAGATATGTAGATCTTTGGCCTCAATCGCATACTTGTTCAAAGGTCGCGCGCCGTTCGCCGCGCCATTGGGCTTAATCCTTGTAGCGTTCATAACAATCCTTAAGCAAGAGGACGGCTAAAACGGTTGCGGATCAACACAGCCGTTGCATTCAGCGTCAACAATAGTATAAGCAGGACGATGATAGCTGCCGCGGCAATGTGACGAAATTCAGCCTGGGGCCGCGATGTCCACTGGTAAATCTGAATGGGCAGCGTCGTGAATTTGGAAAAAGGGCTGTCCGGGTCCATCACAATAAAAGTGGATGCACCGATGACCACCAGCGGCGCGGTCTCGCCAATCGCCCGCGAAATTGCCAAAATCGTGCCGGTCATGATGCCCGGCAGCGCATTGGGCAGCACATGGCTCCAGATGGTCTGCCATTGGGTCGCGCCCAGCCCATAGGCAGCCTGGCGCAGCGACGCGGGCACCGCGCGCACTGCCTCGCGCGCGTTAATGATAATCAACGGCAGGATGAGCAAGCCCAACGTCAGCCCAGCCGAGATAATCGTGCGCCCCTGGGTAATGAAATCCAGCGCACGCACAAAGATCGCCAGGCCCAACATGCCGTAGATAATGGACGGCACACCGGCCAAGTTGTTGATGTTGGTCTCGATCAGCCGGTTAAACCAGTTGTCGCGCGCGTATTCTTCCAGGTAGATGGCCGCGCCCACGCCCAGCGGCAGCGAGAAAAGAATCGTAATCGCAATCACCCACAGCGATCCAAAGATCGCAGTACGCACGCCTGCAAACTGCGGGTCCGACGATTGGGGTGACACAAGGAAGTCCAGCGTCAGCCAACTGCGAAAGACCAATTCACCCCCTGGGATGGTGGCAGCGGCCTCCTCGATCGCGTCACGCTCGAACAGCGATTCGGTCAGCGACCAAGTCTCGACGACGGTCGGCTCCACCACGCGCTCCACCACCAATTCATAGATATTGTGCTGGCTGCGCTGTGCAAAGGGCTGATCATGCTCCAGGCGGCGCATCAGACCGGCAGAGACATTCGCCTCCAAGATCGCCTGCAACGTCTCTTTGGGCAGTTCGGCCAAGTCGCGATCCAGCACCACCTCAGCGAAATAATCCAGCGTGCCGCTCTCCGCATTGGGCGCATAGCGCACCACTGGCACAGCGGGCCAAGCCTCATTCGCCGCGGCCCAGCTTTCAGCCTCGGTGAAGAGCAGCCCCAATTCTTCCTGGCTTACGCCTTCGACAAATGTGTTGTCACGGCTGACGACAACGGCCAAAGCATCTGTGCCTACACGAAGCGCCAGCGGCGTCCCGCGCGTCTTGCGACACGCCTCCAACTCGCCGCGCGTAATGGGGCGGCTGGCGCCCACAATGTCCACATCGCTACCGCTGCAGAAGTTGGCAAACCCCTCCTGCGTGCCCGCGCTCCCCACCTGGATCGAGCCGTCGTAGCCTTGCTCGCGAAACCCATTGACCAGGACATCGGTCAGCGGATAGAGCGTCGAACTGCCTGCAATCGCCAGTGAACCATCCGTCACAGCGGGCGGCTCGTCCATGCCGGTCGTTTGGGCCAACTGTGCAAGTTCCTGGTCGATGACCTCTTGCACAGCCGGGAAGTAGCCCACCTGGTCGATCACCTGGTTGACCTGGCTTAGATAGAAATGGACAAAGGCGGCGACTTCCGGCTTTTCCGCCAGCGCGTCCGGGGCGACGTAGAGATAGAGCGGGCGCGCCAGTGGATACGTACCATTATCCACACTTTCCCGATTTGGTTCCACCCCGTCAACCGGCAGCACACGCAGTGCATCGTTGTGCTGCTCGTAGTAGGCATAGCCAAAGAAGCCGATTGCATTGGAGTCAGCAGCCACCCCCGCGGCCAGCACGCTGTCGTCTGCGCTCGTCGTCAAATTGGCCGCGGCAAGCATTTGCTGCGTCATCACCTGCTTGACAATGGTCTGGGGATCAATTTCGTTTTGCACGACGACCAGGCCAAACGAACTGTTCATCACATTGTAAAGCAGCGCGGTCAGCGCCACGATGCCCACCATGGTCGAGGCCATGAAGGCCAAAGCCCAAAACTGGCCGCGGCGCTGGCGTCGCGCCACATAGGTCTCTTGTTCGCGGCCTGCAGGAAAGGCGTCTGTATGCGGGTTTGTCGTTTCCAAAGCCATCAGTCACCCCCCTCAGTCGTATACTTCGCGGAAGCGCGCCACGATGAACCGGCTCAAGATGTTCAACCCCAACGTCATGAAGAAAAGCAGCAAACCGATGGCAAAGAGGCTCGAATAATCGACTGAGTTGTAGCTCAGATCGCCGCCGCTGATCCGCACAATATGCCCGGTCATCGTCTCCGCGGCCTTGAACGGATCCAGCAACTTCAAGCCGCGCAGCGCATCGCCCCAACTGTCAAAGTTGCGCGGCCCCGCGCCCGCGGCAATCGCCACCACCATCGTCTCCCCCACCGCGCGCGAGATGGCGACGATGAACGCCGCGCTGATGCCCGAAAGCGCAGCCGGAACCACGATACGCAGCGACGTTTCCAACTTGGTTGCGCCCAAGGCATAGGCTGCCTCGCGCAGCGACCGCGGCACCGCGCGCAGCGCGTCCTCGGCCATGGACGTGACCAGCGGCAAGATCAAGATGCCAATCACCAGCCCGGCAGACGCCACGTTGTAGATCTCCACCGTGCGCACGCCAAAGATAGCCCGCAGCAGCGGCGTCATAAAGGTGAGCGCAAAATAGCCATAGACCACCGTGGGCACGCCCGCCAGCACCTCTAGAATCGGCTTCAATGTGCCGCGCACCCGCGCCGACGCGTATTCACTCAAATAGATCGCGATCATCAACCCAATCGGCAGCGCCACCAACATTGCCATAAAGGTCGTCGAGAGGGTGGCAATCACCAACGGCCAGATGCCAAACGCGTTAATCGCGGGCTGCCATTTGATGCCGGTGAAGAACTCGCCCAGCGTGACTTGGGGCAAGCGGAAAAAGAGCCAGGCCTCACGCCCCAACACATAAATGATCCCCACTGTCGTCAGGACAGAGATCGCGCCGCAGCACCAGAGAAGGAACTGGATCAAGGTCTCGCCGACGCGCACGCGCTTGCGCAGGTCGACCACAGGCCCCCCCATCTCCATGCGCCCAGCGTCTTGATATTGAGTGCTTGTCGCCCGCAGATCCGTCTGCATAATCTTAACTCCTACAGCGAATGCTCAGAGCGCCCCTTTTACAACGGGACACAACCAGGTCGAGGATTGCCTGCCACATCGTTCGTTCATCGTGCATTCCTAGCGCATTTCCTAGTGCATCGTGGTGCATTGTGAACCGGCGGGCGCGCGAGCCATCTAGATAGATGCTGAAAAGACCGATGGGGAGCGGATTTCTCCCCTCCCCATGATCCAACTGTACCGATTGCATTCGGCCAAAGCGCAAACTACTGGCCCACTGCATCCAGCCAAGCTTGCTTGGCCTCATTCAACTCCTCTTCGCTCGCCGGGAAGTAACCTACATCGACCACTTCTTCGTCCACATAGGAAAGATAGAAATTGATAAATGACGCAACCTGTGGCTTCTCGGCCAGGACGGAAGGTGCGGTGTAGATTAAGAGCGGACGGGCCAGCACATAGGAAGCGTCGCCCACCGTCTCCGCGCTGGGCGTGACGCCGTTGATGTTCAACACCTTCAGCGCACCGGCATTCTCCTCATAATAGGCATAGCCAAAGTAGCCGATGGCGTTCGCATCGCCTTCCACCCCTTGCACCAAGACGTTATCATCTTCGCTCAACTGCAAGTTGCTCGCATCCAACAGCTTGACTTCACCCTCTTCTTCGCCATAGGTCTCGGCCATGACTGCCTCGATGAAATAGTCGAAGGTGCCGCTGTCCGTACCAGGGCTGAAGCGCAAGATCGGCACGTCGGGCCAGTTCGGATCAACCTCGCTCCAGTTGGTGACATCGGCAGAGAAGATCATCGCCAACTGCTCAATGGTGAGGTCATCCACCCAGTCGTTGGCAGGGTTGACGACAATCGCCAGCGCATCCGTGCCGACGCGAATTTCCAGCGGCTCGCGACCGATGCTCTGACAGTTTGCGATCTCTTCCTCATTGATGGGGCGGCTGGCGTTGGAAATATCGCTCTCACCTGCGACACAGAAACGCTCGAACCCTGCGCCTGAACCAATGCTGTCGATGGTGATGTTGCCGCTGTACCCTTCATCGACGAAGCGCTCGGCCATGGCCTCGGTCAGCGGGTAGACCGTGGAACTGCCCGCGACGACGATGTCCCCGCTCACCTCCAGCGGATTGACTTCGGGCAAGGTGACCACCCCCTCAGCAGCCTCCCCCTCTGCTGGGGCAGCATCGGCTTCAGCCTGCTCGTCTGTGGCGGACGCTTCTTGCGCCGGGGCTTGCTCTTGCACAGCAGGCGTTTCGCTAGCCCCACCGCTCCCCCTACCGCAGGCGGCTAACGTCAGGCCCAGGATCAGCATCAAACTGATCAAAAGATTTCGCATATTTTCCCCTCGATGTGACATAAACGTGTTGTCTTTGTTAAGACTTGTCCGCGGTCAAAGGGTAGCCCAGGCAAAGGGGTAAGAATTGTACAGAGCCATCCTATGACCAGCCGCATATATCCTACTGCGCCTGAATTCTATCCCCCACCAGTTAACAAATGGACTCTGGATCATTCAATCGAGGTTAAGGGTTTGTAAACAACATGTTAACCGGCCTTGTAACGCGAAAACTTCCGGAAGGCTTCATGCTTTCCGGAAGTTCGACTCTAAAGACCCAGGATGTGAAAATTCAGAGAGAGATGGTGAGATAAATGGAGGTAAGTTTCGTCTAAGGGGTGTCCGCCTGTGGGCCGTTCACCGGCTTTGCTTGGGCAAGCGCGGACTGGGAGGCATTGCCGGGCACAGGCAGCGCTTGCACCTGCTTTTCAGCCACAGACAGCGAAAAGTAGAAGGTGCTGCCCTTGCCCTCGACGCTCTCAGCCCAAATTTTGCCGCCGTGCGCCTGGACAATATGCTTGGCGATTGCCAAGCCAAGCCCCGTGCCGCCCACCGCGCGCGAGCGATCCGTCTTATAGAAGCGTTCGAAAATGCGAGGCAGTTCATTGCGCGCAATGCCAAGCCCGGTATCGGTGACAGAAAAGATCACCTCGTCACCTTCGGCCTGCGCGTTGATGTCGATGCGCCCGCCCTCTTCGGTGAATTTAACCGCATTGTGGACCAAGTTGGTCACGACTTGGTGAATCCGGTCCGCATCGACCAACACCGGCGGCAGTTGGCGTGAAACCTTGACGGTCAACATGATCGCTTTGCGCTCGGCTTGCGGGCGCAGCCGGTCAACCGGCGGCAGGACCACCTCGCTCGGCAAGACCGGGTTGAGCCGCAGCGGAGCCTGGCCCGATTCGATGCGCGAGAGTTCCAACAACTCTTCCACCATCTGCGTCAGCGAGTCCACCTCGATCTCCATGAGGTCGAGAAAGCGGTTGGCAGCCGGGGGATCGTCCAGCGCGCTGTCGCGCAAGGTTTCGGCCAGCGCGCGCAAGGAAGCAAGGGGGGTGCGTAGTTCGTGCGACACATTGCTGATGAAGTCTTGGCGCATGACCTGGAGCCGACGCACTTGGGTCAGATCCTGTAGCATGACCAGATAGCCGCGACCGGCGCGCTTGAGAAACGGCGTCACCACCACGCGCAGAAATTGGCCGCTGCCGACCTCGATGGCCGCAACCGCTTCCTCGCCTGTCTCCTGGCAGCGCGTCCACACTTCGGCGATGCGATGGTCACGCGCCACCTGCACAAAGGTGCGGTTCATGGCGCGCTCCCGCTGCGTGTTGAGCAGTCGCGCGGCCGCGGGGTTGATCAGCTTCACTTGGCCGCTGCGGTTGAGAATAAGAACGCCGTCGGTCATCACATGCAGGACCGTGTTGAGCCGGTCCTTTTCCCGCGCCCGCTTCTTCATCTGGCGCTGCAACTTGTCGGCCATGCGGTTGAACGCAATCGCCAACTGCCCCACTTCGCCCCGATGCAGCGACAGAATGCGCGCATCCAGATCCCCGTGGGTGATGCGCGCCACCACCTCATTCATGCGCCGGATGCCATACGCCGTCCACTCGGTCACGAAGATGACCAGACCGGCCAGCAAGATCGTCATTAGCACAGCGACAGCCACGATGCGGTCGCGCAGTTGGCGAACAGTCGCCTCCAGGTCGGAGCGAGGAAAGACGAAATGCAGCGCGCCCACCTGCGTCTCCCCGTCCAACACAGGAACGGCCACCAGGAAATGACGCGGGCCATCCACCGTCAGCGAACGGGTGCTGCTGCCGGTTACGCCGCCCAGCGCCTCGCGCACCTCCGGCAGGGGCGCGCCGTCGCCCAACGCCGAATCGGTCGACGGCAGCGAATCGGCCAACAGCTCGCCCTGCATGGTAAAGGCTGTCACCTGTGCATTGAGCAGCCCGCCCAGATCGCCCAGTGTCGCCTCCAACGCCTGCGGATCGCCGCGCCACTGCTGGCGCAGCAGGTCGCTTTGGGCCGCGGCGTTGGCTTGTTGCAACAGCATCTGCTCGAACGCAACTTGCTGCATGCGTTGTGCCTCCACAATGAGCCAAGTGGTGGCAAACGCAGCAACCACAATCAAAACCAGCACCATCCCATACGCCATTCGCCAGCGCAAGCGATGCACCCATTGCATGATGGCCTCCCGGAGTGGCGGACGATTCCCCTATATGATCCCTGGGGCCGCCTGATGTCCTCTACCCTTCAAACCGATAGCCAATGCCCCGCACCGTCACGATCCGCACCGGGTTGGAGGGATCTGGCTCCACCTTCTCACGCAGCCAACGCACATGCACATCCACTGTGCGGCTGCCGCCGTCATAGTCCCAGCCCCACACCCGTTCGAGGATCAGATCGCGGCTCAGGACAATGCCCCGGTTGCGGGCTAAAAAGACGAGCAGATCAAACTCTTTGGGCTTAAGATGATAAAGCTGTTCTTTAAAGAAGACCTCGCGCCGCCCCAGGTCAATCACCAATTCGTCAAAGACCAGCCGCTCGGTAGACAGTCCGTTGCCGCCAGCCTCCTTGTCTTCGCTGGCAATCTCCTCGCGCACCAAACGCACACGGCGCAACAGCGCCTTGACGCGCGCGATCAATTCACGCATGGAGAAGGGCTTGGTCAGGTAATCGTCGGCCC